>MQVI01000001.1 GCA_002002485.1 Pasteurellaceae bacterium 15-036681 | reverse complement strand
GGTCGCAATTATTATGCGTGGATTGAGAAAAAAACATCAATCTCAAGCAGGAAAAGAATTAAAAGAGATCGCAATTACTCTGAAAAATAGCACTAAAAATAAATTTTATCTTAATTTATATGATTGGTATTTAAAGCATAAAGAGTTTTTAAATGAACGATCAGATAATCCTAATGAGAAAGGCAAATATCCTTATAAACATCGTAGTGTACGCAGTGCTTATGCAAGTTTTAAACGCTATTTTGAGTATTTATTTACTTATGAAAAGTATAGTCATTTAAATATAGAAAAGACATCAAATAGGATCGAAGGATTATTTAAAGAAATGAAGGACAAATTAAGACCACATAGTGGTTTAACTAAAAAACATAAGATTATGTTTATAAAGGATTTTTTAAATAAAAAGAGTTGCTAATAACCCGATAAAATAATTATTAGCAACCACTTTGTCTATTAGGAGGCTTAGGGACGAAATTAGCAACCATTTTGTCCATTAAGCCATTAACTTTCGTAAAATAAAACACAGCAAGGGTTATTTACGCTCCTCGCTGTTATTGATGCTTTTACCTATGTATTGTCTAGTCTAACCACTTTAGTTGAGATGATGTGTCTAACCATTCTCATTCTGTGCTTTCAAAAAAGGCAATAATAACAAAGCAATACCTGCCGAAGCGCAAATAATCACGGTGAAGAAGCCAAACCAGTGAAAGGATTGCAATATTAATGCAAGCGGGTAGCCTGCAATTGCAGCGCCAAGATAGGCGAATAATCCGATAAAGCCTGTTGCAGTGCCTGCTGTTTGCTTATGTGCAACTTCCGCAGCTGCCATACCAATTAACATTTGTGGGCCGAAAATAAAGAAGCCTATCGCAAAGAAGAGCGCAGCTTGTAAAATATAGCTGTCACTTGGCTGTAAGCATAACGCTGTGATGGAAAGAAATATCCCAATCGCGAAGAGTAGTGCCATTGGCCCACGATTGCTTGAGAACATCTTATCAGATCCCCAACCTGCAACAAGCGATCCGACAAATCCACCAATTTCAAATAGAGAAAGAACGCTATTAGCGGAGACAAGGCTGTAATGGTATTTTTCTGTTAGATATATATTTCCCCAGTCATTTATCGCTGTTCTAACCAAATAAACGAGCGTATAGCTTAAAGCCAGTAGCCAGATGTATTTATTAAAGAATACATATTGACGTAAAATTTCATGCCAACTGAGATCAGCGCCTTCTTTTTCATGCGCTAATTCTAACGGATCGTTTCTCCATTCGCCGACAGTAGGTAGCCCCATGGATTGAGGGGTATTGGGTAAGCGCCAGAAGAGTAATAATCCAATTAAAATCGTGACAATTCCCACCATAATAAAGCCGTGTCGCCAGCTATAATGCAAGGTTAAATAACCGATAATCAGTGGAATGAGTGCGCCACCTACATTGTGAGCCGTATTCCATATAGACCACCAATAACCTCTCTCTGTTCGAGAATACCAAGTTGTTAATAATTTTGAACAAGCCGGCCAGCCCCACCCCTGAAACCAAGCATTGATGACCCAGAGTAGAGTAAGCATTACGACGGAATTCGATAAGCCGAATAGAATATTAGTAACGCCTGTCGCCATTAATCCAATCGCCATAAAATGACGTGGGTTACTGCGGTCAGAAAAAATCCCAGAGAGGAATTTTGATGCACCATAGGTGATATAAAATAGGGTCGCCATCATACCAATGTCATTTTTATCAATATTCAAATCGGTAATCAGCATCGGTACGCTGTAGTTGAGGCTTTTTCGGGTTAAATAAAAGCCGGCATAGCCCACATACATCGCGATCATCAGATGAATTCGCCAGTAGCGATAGGTTCGATTAATTTCAGATGTCATTTGCATAATTAAAATCTTGGTAATGTAACTTGAATCACTGTGCCATGTTTGGTTGGGTGGTGGCTAATTTGATATGAATTCACTTTGAATTCTCCACCTAAAATATTGACGCGTTCACGCATCCCGTATAAACCTAAGCTGGAAGTCTGCTGTGCAATATCAAATCCTATGCCATTATCACTGATTGTGAGTTTAATTTGTTGAGGCGCAATCTGTAGCGAGATTTTCACTTTAGTGGCTTGTGCATATTTCATTATGTTATTCAGCCCTTCTTGGCACAAGCGATATAAAGTAATTTCAAGTACATGATCTAAAACAATATGATGCGGATTATGGTAATTTAACGAAGTTTGAATTTGTTTTGTTTCTAGCCCCAATTCTGTGAATAAATTTAGAATCACTTGATGTAAATCTAAATCGTCTAATATTCTCGGGCGAATACGATTTAAAAGTCCTTTGGTAGTGTCATAAATATTCAGTGATAAGTGCTCAATCATCGAAGCTGAATTTGCCACTTTTTCCGATGGATCGATACGCTTTAAGATACTCGCTTGAGTGCGTATAGCGGTAATATTCTGCCCAATTTCATCATGCAATTCACGCGCGATATCCCTGCGAATACTTTCTTCAGTATCAATAAGTTGGCGTGTTAATTGGCGGTTACGCACTAATTCTGTTGAGATGCTTTGAGTCAAATCGCGTTGGTGTTGAATTGCCAGTCCTAAAAAAATACCTGTTATCGTTTGAGTGGAAAGTGATAGCAGAAGATCGCTTGTTTCATAATATGAAAAGCTTTTTGCAGAAGCGATAAGGGCAATGCTATTGAGTGTTGTGCCGAGTAATGCCCCCTGCCAGCCATAATTATATGCCAAGATGATAATTGGAATCGCGAGGCTGAATAATGCAACTCGTTGAAATTCTTCTGGAATATGGGTCTGTAAATAAATATTAAAAGCAAATAATAATGTATAAATAAGAATGTGCTTTGTGCGTAACGTGATTGGTTTGTGTACTAATGAAGCGGTTAGTGGAATCCATTTGTTGCTAAATAAAAAGCTACTTACTAAAAAACAGACAGGAATCACCAGTAATGCGCCAGTTAAATTGACAAGAAAGGCATAAAGGAATGAAAAATTTTGATTCCAACTCGCAATGCTATTTAATAGGCTAAAGCCAACTATTAAGCAAGCTTGTAATACCAATTTTTGCCACTGTTTGCCTTGATAATATTTTTGAAATAAAAACGTGATAGGCAAACTGACTAAGCTTAATATAAATAGTATTGCCAAGTTAATTTCGGGAAAAGATTGAGATAGCAAGCATAGCACGCAGAATTCTGCAGCATAGCTTGCAATCCATAAGAATCGGTATGAATGTAGGTTAAGACCTAAACGAAATGAAAAGGGCAAAAATAAGCAAGCGAGAATGGTATCTACTAACAGGTAGTCTGAAATGACCCATAAGCAAAAATAGGTGCAGACAATGATAAACCAGCCATAGATTAAAGTGAGTGCTTTCATTTGGTTACTTGATCGTGGAATAAATTAGTGAGTTCAACATTGTTTTTGACATTCAGCTTACTCATTGCATTGGCACGATGAGCATGCACGGTTTTGAAGTTCAGTCCTAATTGCTCCCCAATTTCTTTTGCATCAAGACCTGCTACAAGTAATTCACATACTTCGAATTCTCGTTTTGTCAGTTGAGCTAAGCCATTTTCACTTTTGCTTGTTACTAATTTGAGGGTGAGTTCAGACATTAAATAAACACCACCAGTATATACGGTACGTACTGCTTGAACCAATTCATTTGGGCTACAACGTTTGCTTAGATAACCTTTTGCTCCAAGCTCTAAAGCCTTTTTGATCATCACATCACTGTCATTGACGCTTAGCATAATACAAGGAATGGCTGAAGGAATGCTGCTGAGAAGATCTAGCCCATTTTCATCAGGCATAGAAATATCGACAATACAAACATCAGGCTTTAAGCGCGGTAGATTTAAGCGAGTTTCTTTAGCTGAACCAAATTCACCGATAATTTCCATATCATCTTCTAACGATAATAATTGTGCGAATCCAGAACGAACAATTACGTGATCATCAACTAATACGATTTTTATCATCTGATAGTCCTTAAAGAAAAATAGAAACGAAATAAAAAGTGTGGTGTTATTTGTTCAATAGACACCACACTTTTACATTGCTTATTTTAAATCTTATTGATTATTTTGCTAGCGCTTTTAATTTTTTTTCTTTACGAATTTTTTTCTCTTCTGCAATGGCTACGAATGCTAATAATCCGATACATAATACAACTGAGATATCTAATGCCGCGAACGTACCGCTCCAACCAGTTAAGCCGAAGATTGGTGTACCATCAGCAATCATACCTAAACCTAATTTTGCAAAGCTATCACCGATTAAGTATGCAAAGGTGCCTTTTACGCCATCTGCTACAGCGATACCGCGTTTTGGCACGAAACCAACAGCTGCAACACCAATTAATAATTGAGGGCCGAATACTAAGAAACCTAATACAAATAGAGCACCTAGGTACATATATTCGCTTGTTGCATGTTGATAGAATTCTAACATAAAGATAATTAAACCAAGTGCAATACAAGCAGTCAGAGCACGACGACCATTTGCTAAGTCTGATAAGTAGCCCCATAAGAATGTACCTACTAACGCACCCACTTCAAATAATGCGAATCCAGAAATCGCTGCTTCTTTAGAGAAACCTAATTTTTCATAGGCATAAACTGGAGACCATTGGTCGATACCGATACGCACGATGTATAAGAAGATGTTCGCAAAGCAAAGTAACCAAATTACTTTATTTTTAAGGATATAGCGAACGAAGATTTCCCATTTGGTTAATTCATTTTGCTCTGCATCACGGTCTTCATCACTGATCTCTTCACCAAATAATTCTTCTGCTTTACCTAAACCATACGCTTCAGGTGAATCGCTACCATATTGTAAGCCAATAAAACCAATGATTAATGCAAGAATTGATGGGAAGATAAACATACCGATTACGTGGCCATCAAAAAGTACGTTTGCACCAAATAATGCTACACCTGCAGCAGCGGCACCACCTACGTTGTGTGATAGATTCCAGAAACCTAAGAACGTCCCACGTTTTTTGCGAGGTGTCCATTTAGTGATGGTTGAATAACTTGAAGAGCCACCAGTACTTTGGAAGAAACCACTTAGACCATAGAATGCCACCATCAAAAATAGCGCAACGCTACCATGACCTAAGCTTGCGCTGAAGCCCAGCATACAGATTGCTGAAAGGATTAACATAAATGGCACAAATTGTTTGGTATTTTTGCCATCTGCATAATAAGACACCACGGTTTTACCAATACCGTAAGTGATTGAGAAACCTAAACCAATTAAACCTAAATCGGTTTTAGTGAGTCCATAAGTTTCGATTAAATCGTTTTGGGCAATGTTGAAATTCTTACGAATTAAATACATTGCCATATAGCCCAAAAATACAACTAAATAAGATTGCATAAATGGTTTAAACCACATTTTACGACGAACTTCCAAAGGAAGATCAAGCGTCGGTTTTCTAACTTCTGCAAGGAACTGTAACATTACTTCACCTATAAATTTTAATAAAAAATAATGGTGCTATGGTAAGTAATGTTTATCTGATGATCTTGCGATTATCACTTTATTTGACTAGGAAAAATTCCTAGTTGGCATCAATTCGAGATGATTTTGTGATATAGATCACATTTTAGT
The DNA here is from genome assembly GCA_002002485.1 of Pasteurellaceae bacterium 15-036681. Classification (GTDB taxonomy): domain Bacteria; phylum Pseudomonadota; class Gammaproteobacteria; order Enterobacterales; family Pasteurellaceae. The sequence continues at coordinate 133,893 of MQVI01000001.1, read as the reverse complement.
TTTGGGGAGTTTTGTAGGTAAATTTTACGGCATGGATAAGTAGAACCGATGAGTATTCAAAACTCCTTTCATTTATGGGCTTAACCATCTAAAATAAGCGCTATTCAAGATAAAAACAAATTCTCAGAATAGTTTATCAGAGATTTTATGCTAAAAATACTCCGTCTCGAGATTGGCATAGTGTTTTACGTAAGCCAATAATAAAATGGAACGAAATAAGTTAAATGAACTACCAACAATGGCTACAACAAGCCGAACAGCAATTAAAAAAGACAGCAGAATACGATCCTTATCTTAATCCTAAAGCTGATGCAAACTTGCTTCTACAAGCGGTAACAAAACGTTCAAAATCTGCTATTTTTGCTTTTGGTGAAATGTCGCTAACAGATCAAGAGTTAGAGCTGCTTAAGCCACTTTTAATGCGCCGTGTACAAGGCGAGCCGATGGCGTATATTCTTGGCGAAAAAGAATTCTGGTCTTTGCCTCTTGCGGTTTCTACGGCAACGTTGATTCCACGCCCTGACACGGAACGCTTGGTTGAGATTGCATTAGAAGAAGCAAACAAGCGGTTAGATTCAGGCAAAAAATTGCGAATTTTGGATTTAGGCACAGGCACTGGGGCGATTGCATTGGCTCTTGCAAGTGAGCTACAAGAGCGAGCAGAAATTATCGGTGTGGATAAGCAACCTGAGGCAGTCGAACTTGCCGAAAATAATCGCCAGAAGTTAGCCTTTAGCAATGTAAACTTTTTACAGAGTGATTGGTTTGATAGCTTGAAAAATCAGAGTTTTGACCTTATTGTGAGTAATCCGCCTTATATTGATGAAAATGATGAAAATCTCAGTCAAGGTGATGTGCGATTTGAACCGCTTACCGCGTTGGTTGCAGGGCAGAATGGCATTGCTGATTTGCAAAAAATCATTGAAAACGCACCGCTTTATTTAAACAAAAATGGTGTGTTACTTCTTGAGCATGGTTGGAAGCAGGCGGAGCAGGTTAGAAATTTATTTAAACAGAATCAATGGGATAATCCCGAAACCGTACAAGATTATGGCGGAAATGACAGAGTAACAAAAGCAGTATGGACGAAATAATTTCTTCTTATCAATTTAGTCAAAAACAGCGTGTCGAATTGCAGCGATTTCTGTATAAAGAGCTGATTCGCTTAAGTATTTTGATTGATGAAACTCTTACTGAACCACAAATTTATGGTTTGATTTCAGCATTAGTAAAAAAAGCTCGCTATGCAGTGAATGGTGAAACAGACCAAGAGCGAATTGATCAGTTACTGGCTTTCTTCTACCAAGAACAAGGCTTTAATTGTGATTTCGAGGAGTATTTCTTTGTTGATAATCTTTTATTAAACAAGGTGTTACGTAAACTCCGAGGTATGCCAGTTTCTCTTGGTGCGATAGTTCTACACCTAGCTTCATTATTAGACTTGCCACTTTACCCTGTTAATTTTCCAACTCAGTTAGTGCTTCGTGCAGACATGACTATGGAAAATGGGCGTAAACACACTCGTTATATTAATCCATGGGACGGCTCTTATTTGAGTTATGAACTGATGACAAAATGGCTTGAAGCTGAAATGGGCTATGAAGCAGAATTAAATCGTGAAGTACTGAGAATTGCGAATTTCCCTGAATTGCTAGAACGTTTGGAAACAGTATTCAAAATGGCTCTGACTCGTGAAGGTAGATATGAAGAAACCTTACGCTTAATCGAATATCGTTTAGCGCTTGATCCGCAAGATCCTTATGAAATTAGAGATCGTGGGATGGTATTGGCAAGTATGGATTGCTATCAAGCCGCTTATGATGATTTAAGTTATTTTATTGATCAATGTCCAGATGATCCGTCTGCAATGATGTTGAAATTAGAAATGTCTAGTTTGGAAAATCAGATCAAAACGAGTGTGTTTCATTAATTATAAAATCCCCCTCAATCCCCCTTTTTCAAAGGGGGACGTAAAATTAAGGAAAAATCCGATGCAACAAAAAACAATCCAACTTGGTAATATTCAAATCGCAAATGACAAACCATTTGTATTATTTGGTGGTATGAATGTATTAGAAAGCCGTGATATGGCGATGGCGGTGTGTGAAAAGTATGTGGAAGTGACGCAAAAGTTAAATGTGCCTTATGTTTTCAAAGCATCTTTTGACAAAGCGAATCGCTCATCGATTCATTCATATCGTGGTCCGGGTATGGAAGACGGTTTAAAAATTTTCCAAGAGCTGAAAGACACTTTTGGCGTGAAAATTATCACTGATGTACACGAAATTTATCAATGCCAACCTGTAGCTGAAGTGGTGGATATTATCCAACTTCCAGCATTCTTAGCTCGCCAGACTGACTTAGTGGAAGCGATGGCTCGTACTGGTGCGGTAATTAACGTGAAGAAACCACAATTCTTAAGCCCAGGTCAAATGGGAAATATCGTCGAAAAAATTGAAGAGTGTGGTAACGACAAAGTGATTTTATGTGATCGTGGTTCAAACTTCGGTTATGACAACCTTGTTGTGGATATGCTTGGTTTCAACGTGATGAAGAAAGTCTCAAAAGGTTGCCCAGTGATCTTCGATGTGACTCACTCATTACAGTGCCGTGACCCATTTGGTGCGGCTTCAGGCGGTCGTCGTGATCAAGTAACGGAATTAGCTCGTGCAGGTATGGCGATTGGTATTGCTGGTCTATTCTTAGAATCGCATCCAGATCCGAAAAATGCAAAATGTGATGGTCCATCAGCACTCCCACTTTCAAAATTAGAAGCTTTTGTTTCTCAAATGAAAGCGATTGATGATTTAGTAAAATCGTTTGAAGAGATTGATACGTCAAATTAACAAGCGGTCATTTTAGATAAATTTTTTGCAAAACCATTTAAGGCAGATTTAATGCTTTAAATGGTTTTTTTATTGCGAAGCGGATCACAAAACAGCGTATTTTTTCTTTTATTTTGTTGGATAAGGATTAGACTAATTCTGACTTGGTTTTAAGTAATTCAATATACTTTGTGACCATTAATGGTCTCTAAGGAGAAAAATATGTCTGCAGTAACAAGAGAAATGATCGACTCTTTTATTCAGTTATTGGGTGGAAGGGAAAATATCAACACAGTAACCAATTGCATGACAAGGTTAAGAGTGACTTTGCATGATTCCTCTCTGGTTCAGCAAGCACAGATTAAAACTATATCAGGTGTACTGGGTATTGTGGAAGCTGAAGAGCAACTTCAAATTATCCTTGGGCCTGGCAAAGCTACAAAAGCAGCTGAATTGATGAATTCAGTACTTGCGACCGGAAATAATCTTGATCTTAAGACAATAGCAGCGAGTAATAAAAAACAGATCAAATCTCAACAAACGTCTTCTATTCACCAGTTCTTATCCAAATTTGCGACTATCTTTACCCCACTAATTCCAGGATTTATTGCCGCAGGTTTGTTACTTGGTTTTGCAACGCTATTCCAACAGATCTTTGTGACTGGTGTTGAATCACCGAATACTGTTATGGTTGAGTTAATCAACTATATGAAAGTATTCAGTAAAGGGCTATTTAGCTTTTTAAGTATTATGATTGGTTATAACGCGGCGAAATCCTTTGGTGGATCTGGCGTTAATGGCGCTATTATTGCATCCCTCTTTATTCTCGGCTATAACCCTGAAGTTAAAACTGGAATCTATTCAGGCATGAGCTCATTCTTTGGTTTAGGTATCGATCCGCGAGGTAATATTGTCGGTGTGTTGATTGCCGCAATTATTGGGGCGAAAGTTGAGCAGTGGATTCGTAAGTTTATCCCTGATAATTTAGATATGATTTTAACCTCGACCTTAACGTTACTTGTTATGGGCGTTTTTACCTTCCTGATTATTATGCCAGTAGGTGTAGTGCTATTTGATGGCATGTCTTGGCTATTCTCACATTTGAATGGTAATCCGCTAGGTAGTGCTGTGCTTGCTGGACTATTCTTAATAGCGGTCATGTTCGGTATTCATCAAGGCTTTGTACCAGTCTATTTTGCTTTAGTCGAAACACAAGGGTTCAATGCTTTATTTCCTATCTTAGCGATGGCAGGCGCTGGGCAAGTTGGCGCTGCTTTAGCGCTGTATGTTCGAGCAGGGAAACAGTCTGTGCTCAGAACTCAGATTAAAGGGGCAATTATTCCAGGCTTCCTTGGTATTGGTGAGCCGTTGATTTATGGTGTAACGCTTCCTAGAGTCAAACCTTTTATTACGGCTTGTATTGGTGGGGCTGCTGGTGGTTTTGTTATTGGTTTGATCGCTTATTTAGGGTTCCCAATGGGGCTGAATACAGTCTTTGGTCCATCTGGATTATTAGCCATTCCTTTAATGACCTCAAATAGTGGTATTTTCCCTGCAATTGCTATCTATTTATGCGGTACATTGACCGCTTATACCGTTGGTTTTATTACAACTTATCTATTTGCCTCTAAAAATGTTGATTTAAATTAATTTGAATATTGGCAGTTTGAGCGGTTGATTCTTTCCAAGAATTGACCGCTTTTGTCTGTTTTTCGTTATCATGATACACGCTATGTAAGATATTTTATTTGTAAATTTATTGTTAAAACAAACCGCTTGCGTTATAGTCAGATTATTCTAAACCCAAGGAGATTACTATTATGTTAAACATCGTTTTTTTAGACCGTACTGGTATTCCAGCAACCCACGAAATTCCACGACCAAGCTTTGAACATACTTGGACAGAGTATGATACAACCTCAGCAGAGCAAACGTTTGAACGTGCAAAAGATGCTGATATTGTGGTAACAAGCAAGGTGTTATTTGGTCGTGAATTAATGGCAAAATTACCAAAATTAAAATTAATTGCGATTACAGCAACAGGGACAAATAACGTCGATTTAGTGGCTGCAAAAGAGCTTGGAATTGCGGTGAAAAACGTAACAGGTTATTCCAGTGTGACTGTACCAGAACACGTATTGGGTATGATTTTCTCATTAAAACATAGTTTAATGGCATATCATCGTGATCAAGTTACATCAGATCGTTGGGCAACTTGTGGCCAATTCTGCTATACCGATTTCCCAATTACTGATGTTCGTGGTGCAACTCTAGGGGTATTTGGTAAAGGTAACTTAGGCACAGAAGTGGGCCGTTTAGCAGAGTTAGTCGGTATGAAAGTGATTTATGCAGAGCATAAAGGTGCGACGACAATTCGTGAAGGCTATACCGCGTTTGAAGAAGTTTTCAAACAAGCAGACATCGTAACATTACACTGCCCATTAACAGAAACAACGCAAAACCTAATTAATAAAGAAACTTTAGCGTTAATGAAACCGACAGCGTATTTAATTAATACAGGTCGTGGTCCATTAGTGGATGACGCAGCGTTATTAGAGGCTTTAGAGAACGGCACTATTGCTGGTGCTGCATTAGATGTATTAGTGAAAGAGCCACCTTCAATCGATAACCCATTAATTCAAGCTGCAAAACGTTTACCGAATATTTTAATTACTCCACATGTCGCGTGGGCAAGTGATTCAGCTGTAACGACTTTGGTGACCAAAGTGGCTCAAAATATTGAAGAGTTTGTGGCGACAGGAAAATAGCCTTAGAACGCTAGAATAGTTTAATTGAAAGTAGATCTGCACTTTAGTTTGTTAAGTATCTTAACTGATTGAGTGCAGATTTATCTTTATAGGGAGAGATTATCTTGCGCGGAAAATAATACGTCCTTTAGTTAGATCGTATGGAGTCATTTCCACAGTTACTTTATCGCCAGTTAAAATGCGGATATAGTTTTTACGCATTTTTCCTGAAATATGCGCAGTTACCACATGTCCGTTTTCTAATTCTACACGGAACATTGTGTTAGGTAAGGTCTCTAAAATAGTACCTTGCATTTCAATGCAATCTTCTTTAGCCATTTATTCCTCTTTGCTTTGGTTAAATTTATTTAAGCGCCATTTTGGCAAAACGGGCATTATTATACTCTGCCTAGTCCGAATTTCAATCATTTACGCTGAAAAGCACGTCTTCGAGAGTGAAAACGTTGCGATTGTCTTTTTTCCGAGCTTAAAACAAGTTTTGGAAGGCTGTTTATTATATGAGGTGTTTTGTGCACATAATAGTAAAAACAGCTAATAAACAATCCACCAGCTAAGAATAAAATAATCAATTCACCATAAAGTAAATGAAATAATTCGTTAATTTTACTTTGTGTTGTTTGACCATATTCAGCATTAAAGGTTACTCTCAGGAAACCAATTAAATCATCTTTAGTAAAAATAGGTTCAACAATTTGTTGAGTTGCGAGATCACTTTCTATCGTACTATATTCAAGTGGCTTGAAGGCTAAAGCATTGCTACTTTGCGCCATCAGTGAGCCAGATGCAGAATAAATGGTCGCATCAATAACAAATTCTTCTTTTGAAAAAAGATCGAGTGCCTCGACAAGCTCATCATTTTTTGTATTTTTTACTAACATCAATGAAAATAAATTTGCTTGCTGGCGTACTAACAAGTGTGACAGATTTGAGACTTGATTGATTCCAGCCAATTGAGAACCGACTTTGAAATGGTTTATGCCGTTCAAAATTAGGCCAACAATTGCTATGCAAATGATGATAGTAGCTGCTATTACACCATGTTTTAGTAGCTTTTCACGAGTAATACACATATATTTCCTTAAAGTTAATTAATCGACTATTCTACAAGTTTGTAGGGGGCCTGTAAACGCACCACAATTATTCGTTAAACAGGGCTAGACAAGTTCAGTTCAATATTTTAGAACTGTGGACATTTCCCATTTTATTGCCTATCATCAGCATAATTTCCATTCAATAAATATAACACTATGCAAAACACTTTTTTTATCTACTCAAAGCAACTTTCTAATCAACAAATCTCACAATTTAGCCAGCAAAATGATCTCACTTTTTTAGGCTCAACAAATTATCTAGGCTATCAAATTGCATTTTTTAGTGGTGAATTGACCGCTTGTTTAAGCCAAAAAGCACAAGAAATTCAATGTGATAGTAGTTCTCTTGCGATTATCCCAGAGTTGAATGAGCAAGGTTTGTTAGTGATGGATATGGATTCAACGGCGATTAAAATTGAGTGTATTGATGAAATCGCAAAATTAGCAGGCACAGGCGAAGTAGTTTCGGCAATCACAGCAAGCGCAATGCGCGGCGAATTAGATTTTGAGCAAAGTTTGCGTAAGCGTGTTGGCACTTTAGAGAATGCGCCAGAAGCAATTTTGCAAAAAGTCCGCGAAAACTTACCGCTTATGGATGGTTTTGAGCAGATGGTTGAAGTGTTAAAACAGCATGGCTGGAAGTTGGCAATAGCATCTGGCGGTTTTGACTATTTTGCGGATTACTTAAAAGAGACCTATGGCTTAGATTATGCCGTTTCAAATCAATTAGAGATTATTGACGGTAAATTAACAGGCAAAGTACTGGGCAAAGTGGTTGATGCGCAATATAAAGCTGAAACCTTACAATCTTTAGCTAATAAGTTTGAAATTCCACAAAATCAATGGGTTGCAGTTGGCGATGGCGCAAACGATCTGCCGATGTTAAAGACAGCTAGTTTAGGCGTAGCACTTCACGCTAAACCAAAAGTGCAAGAACAGGCGAATTTTGTGGTAAACTTTGGTGATCTAACAGCATTAGTGCTGTTATTAAATGCAAAAAATCTATTTAAATCATTGTAGGATGGGCATCCTTGCCCATCATTGTTATTCAACGAAATAGGGGAATAAAATGCCATCTTTTGATATTGTTTCTGAAATTACTATGCACGAAGTGCGTAATGCAGTAGAAAATGCTAACCGTGTATTAAGCACACGTTACGATTTTCGTGGCGTAGAAGCGGTGATTGAATTAAATGAAAAAAATGAGACAGTAAAAGTAACGACTGAATCAGATTTCCAGCTAGAGCAGTTAATTGAGATCTTGATTGGTGCTTTCGTTAAACGTGGGATCGAGCATAGTTCATTGGATATTCCTGCCGATAGTGAACATCACGGTAAACTTTATACTAAAGAGATCAAGTTAAAACAGGGTATCGAAACTGAAATGGCGAAGAAAATCACTAAATTAGTGAAAGATTCAAAAATTAAGGTTCAAACTCAAATTCAAGGCGAACAAGTGCGTGTAACAGGTAAATCGCGCGATGATTTACAAGCGGTTATTCAATTAGTTAAAGGCGCAGAATTAGGTCAGCCGTTTCAGTTTAATAATTTCCGCGATTAATCCATTTTTGATTGCCCTTCCTTTCAGAAGGGCAATTTTTTTGTACTATTTTATAACTCTATGAAAATAGAAGTATTTTTCATCTAAAAATATAAAAAAACACCGTAATGGGTAGATTCTAGGCAAGTGTTTAATTTTTTGGAAAAAATAATTTGACTTATTTTCTGAATCTAGTATCATGCGCCCCACAGACACAGTGAGTGGTGAGATGGCCGAGCAGGCTGAAGGCGCTCCCCTGCTAAGGGAGTATGGGGTTCAAAAGCTCCATCGAGGGTTCGAATCCCTCTCTCACCGCCATTTACTTTATCACGCACCCGTAGCTCAGCTGGATAGAGTACTCGGCTACGAACCGAGCGGTCAGAGGTTCGAATCCTCTCGGGTGCGCCATTTATTCTTTATCTATCAAGAATGAATAGTCGCTGATAATTTAAATAAACTTACTTTCAATATAACGCACCCGTAGCTCAGCTGGATAGAGTACTCGGCTACGAACCGAGCGGTCAGAGGTTCGAATCCTCTCGGGTGCGCCATCTCAAACGTTCAAATCTTCTCAAAAATCTTTACTCGTTATTTAAGTTTTAGTTTAAAATAATCATCTTATTTTTATTTTTTATTAAGCGATTTTATGCTGACTTTTTCACATCAAGAACATATTCGTACTTACTATTCAGATACACGTAATATCCATTTTCAGCTTCCCAACTTAACTGAAAATCAATCCGTTGATACTTGTATTATTGGTGGCGGTTTTTTAGGTTTATCAACGGCATTAGAACTTGCTGAACGAGGGCACAACGTAATTGTGCTGGAAGGCGCGCGCATCGGATTTGGTGCATCAGGACGTAGCGGTGGACAAGCTATTAATGGTTTTGAAGAAGGGATTGATGAATATATTGAACAGGTAGGTTTTGATAAAGCACGTAAGTTATGGGACATGTCTCTTGAAGCGATCAATATTATTGACGAACGTGTTGCGAAATATAATATTCAATGTGACTGGAAAAAAGGCTACGCCACTCTTGCGCTTAATTCGCGTCGTATGGATGATTTAATTGCCGTCGAACAAGCAAGCCGAGAAACCTTTGGTTATCAGAATATGCAGCTGTGGGATAAAGTACAACTCAAGCAGTACCTAGGTAGCGAAATTTATTGTGGTGCGCTTTATGATAGCCAATCCGGGCATTTACATCCCCTGAATTATTGTTTAGGGCTTGCTAAGGCGTGTTTAGACGTGGGTGTGCAAATTTTTGAACATTCCCCAGCGCTTGATCTTGATGTAAAAGGTGATATTGCCAAAGTCTTTACACCAAAAGCGACTGTAATAGCTAAAAATGTAGTGCTTGCAACAAATGCTTATATTGATTCTAAATTGAATAAGAAGATTGGCTTTAAATTAGCACGTAAAATTCTGCCTGTAGAGAGCTTTATTATTGCGACGGAGCGCTTAGATCAGCAAACAGCGGATAATCTTATCAATAATGGCATGTCGGTATGCGATAACGATCATTTACTTGATTATTATCGTTTAAGCGCGGATAACCGTTTACTATTTGGGAGTGATTCAAGTACTAATGTCGATATGGTCGAAAAAATGCGCCAAAATATGTTGCTTGTTTTTCCACAGCTTGAAAACACCAAAATTGATTATGGCTGGGGTGGACCTATTGATATGACCATCAATGCTTCACCTCATTTTGGACGTGTTAAACCAAATGTCTATTTTGCTCATGGTTTTTCAGGGCATGGCGTGGCTTTAACAGGGCTCGCTGGGCGAATCATCGCTGAAGCAATCGAAGGCAATGATGAGCGTTTGGCTATTTTTGAAGGCCTAAGAGTCCCGAGTGTTTTTGGTGGACGTTTAGTGAAGAAAATGGCGCTGAAAATAGGGATTAATTATTATAAATTTTTGGATAAGTATCGTTAAAAGAAAAATGGCATAAACAAGAGTTTATGCCATTATTTTTAGCACTGCTGCCCTAAAATTACAAAACCGATTTGGCGACGTTCTGCAATACGACGTTTAAGTTTGTAAATATGCAGAGCTCTACGAGTTTTGTTGCCATTCAAGCGCTTTAATTTATGTTTAATTTTACGTCTTCTAACCATAAGTTACATCCTATTCTTTCTGTTTTGTTGAATCTGATACTGGGGTTATAGGCTCAGGCTGCTCTGTTTGAGATTCGTTTTCAAGACTAATAGCTTGCTGAATCTTTTCCTGGATTGAGTCTTCTTGCTCTTTAATCCGATAATGATTCAAAATACTATTGTAGTAGCGACGAATATTTTCCACATATTGGAATGCTTCAAATCCACGAGCATAGCCATATTTTAAGTTGGTATAATAACGCTTTTCAGCTAATAGGGGCAGATTTTTCTTCACATCTAACCAGTTGTCTGGATCTCCTCTAAGCTGTTTAGTTAAGCGACGAACGTCAATCAAATGTCCCATGCCCATATTATAAGCAGCTAAAGCAAACCAAATACGATCCTCTTTCGCAATACTTTGTGGCAACTGATTCATTAATAGATGCAGATATTCGGAGCCGCCTTTTATGCTCTGAGCAGGATTGATTCTATCTGTAACATTCATTCGCTCAGCGGTATCTCGTGTTAGCATCATCATTCCACGTACCCCTGTAGGTGATGTTGCAGTTGGATCCCAATGAGATTCTTGATAGGCAATAGCGGCCAACATTTGCCAATCTAATTCACCACGATGCTTTTCAAATAGCTTTTGATATTTAGGCAATACTGTTTCAATCGCTTTAAGGTAGCTTTGAGTATCGACATAATCGAAGCGAGCAAGATGATTAAAATAATTTTCTTCAATGCGTGAAATGACCCCGGCCTCATTAGCTTGGTTCATAAACTCTAAAACCGAAGCTTGTAGTTCACTATAAGCATTGTTCGGCAAGTACCATAGCACAGGCTCTTCATCGGTTAAGTCAAAGCCAACAGCGACATTAGGTTTAATATGCTGCACCGCAGATACATCTACAGAAACTGCAATTGTATAAGGGATATTGCCATCTGCAACTTGTAATAATAACTCTTCTTGAGTAAATTGGTCACTCACTTTCCATGCTAATTTAGGATAGCGTTGCTGTAGCTCTTGCAAAATAGGTAGTACTGCAGAGCCAGAAGGGATAACTAAATCTCCCTGTAAATCTTCAATCCGATAAGGACGTTGGGTTCCTTTTTTATAGACGACCTGCCAAGATGCTGAGTAGTAACTTGCTCCAATTTGAAATTTACTCGCTTGTTCTGGTTGATAGAGTAGACCTGCAGCTGCAATATCAATTTCATTTTTGCCTAAAGCTTGAAATAGTGATTCACTATTACTATAGCTTTTAACTTCTAATCCAACATTGAGGTAGTCTGCAAATGCGCGAGATAGATCATATTCAATCCCTGCAGTACCGTTTGGGCCAATGAAGTAGAATAGTGGGTGATTTATCATTCCTACTTTTAGCATTTTACGTTGCTGAATTTGGGTATAGCGATTTTCTTCCGCTTTCATTGCTTGCTGCCAAGGAAAGATCATATCTAATGCCCATAGCAGTAATGCAACACCAGCAACAAGCCTGATAATTAATCCTTTCAAAATATTTATCTCTTTTTTGAATAAAATAAAGCCGAAGTTTAGCAAACTTCGGCTTAAATCTAAATTAATTTTACATGATTTGCTTTTATTGATGGGCAAAGATGCCTATCTTACAAATATTTAAATTATTCGGTATCTTCAGCTAAAAAGCCACCACTTTGGTGTGACCAAAGTTTTGCATAAACGCCATTTTGAGCTAGCAATTCATCATGTGAACCCTGTTCGACAATTTCACCTTTATCTAATACGATTAAGCGATCCATTGCCATAATAGTCGATAAACGGTGTGCGATAGCGACAACCGTTTTGCCTTCCATTAATTCAGTTAGATTTTCTTGAATTGCGACTTCTACTTCAGAATCTAACGCACTGGTTGCTTCATCTAAGAGTAAAATCGGTGCATCTTTTAACATTACACGCGCAATGGCAATACGTTGGCGCTGACCGCCAGAAAGTTTCACTCCACGCTCACCTACATGAGCATCAAAACCTGTTCTGCCTTTAGCATCTTGTAAGTTTGGAATAAATTCTGCTGCAGCAGCACGTTCAACAGCTTTGAGCATTTCTGCTTCCGTTGCTTGTGGGCGACCATACATTAAATTATCACGTACAGAACGATGTAATAGAGAAGTATCCTGCGTCACTAAACCAATTTGTGAGCGTAGGCTCTCTTGGGTAATATCTGTTACATCTTGACCATCAATCACAATCTTACCACTTTGAATATCATAAAAGCGCAGTAATAAGTTTGTAAGCGTAGACTTACCAGCACCACTACGACCGACAAGACCGACTTTTTCACCTGGTTTAATATGTAAATCAAATTTTTTGAGTAATGGCTTACTTGGGTCATAAGCAAAATCGACTTGCTCAAATTTGATTTCACCTTCACTTACTGTTAATGGCTTCGCATCTGCTTTGTCTACAACCGTATGCGGTTTTGAAAGAGTTACCATACCATCTTGCACAGTGCCAAGATTTTCAAATAAACGTGCGAATTCCCACATAATCCATTGAGATAAACCTTTAATACGCAATGCTAATGCTGTTGATGTCGCAATTGCCCCAGCTGTTACATTACCGTTAGCCCATAAATATAAACCAATGCCTGCCGTTGAAGTAATTAGCACAATGCTATTCAAATAGGTGATGGTTTCGATTTTTGTGACAAGACGCATTTGCTTGTGAACGGTGACCATAAACTCTTCCATCGATTCTTTCGCATAGCGAGATTCACGATTGCCGTGAGAGAAGAGTTTTACCGTTGCAATGTTTGAGTAAGCATCGGTAATTCGACCAGTCATTAAACTGCGAGCATCAGATTGTTCTTGTGCTGCTGTAGCAAGTTTCGGTACAAAAATACGGATAATGGTAGCTAATACTGCAATCCAGATAATGAACGGTAAGAATAACCAGCCATCTAGCTGAATTAAGATCACACTTGTGGTTGTGAGATAGACAATAGTGTAAACCAGCATATCCGCACAAGTCATAATCACATCGCGTACTGCAAGGGCGGTTTGCATTACTTTTGCTGAAACTCTACCTGCAAATTCATCTTGGTAGAATCCCATACTTTGTCCAAGCATTAGGCGGTGAAAGTTCCAACGCAAACGCATTGGGAATACCCCTTGTAATGTTTGGAAACGGAATGAACTTCCTAAGTAAACGAAAATGACACTGAGTAATGCGACAATGGTCATCCAAATAATAGATGTACCTTTTTCTTGCCAGAGTTCTTGAGGGCTATAGTGGTTAATCCAGTCAACTAATTCGCCCATATATTGGAAGAGGATACCTTCAATGATACCAATAAGTGCAACTAAACCAACCAAGAGTAGCAAGTAAACTCGCATACCTTTGGTTGCTTCATAGATAAAAGGTACAACGCCAGAGCGAGGGGTAACAGGATTATCATCGGGATAAGGATTTATACGGCTTTCAAACCAGCCAAAAAATTTATGAAACATTTACTTTCCTTAAAATTAAAAATCCTCTTGCAGAGTAACTTAAATAAGATTCTACAAGAGGGAGAAGAATAAAAGATTATTCTATCGTTGGTTTTTCACCATTTTCGATACACTCTTTGCCAACAGTGACTTTTTTCGCATTGAGTGACGGCAAATCATACATGGTATCGAGTAGAATATTCTCCACAATTGAGCGTAAGCCTCGAGCGCCAGTTTTACGAGAAATAGCTTTTTGTGCAATAGCAGTTAAAGCTTCTTCAGTAAATTTAAGCTCTACGCCTTCCATTTTGAACAATGCTTGATATTGTTTAATGATGGCATTTTTAGGCTCAGTTAAGATCTTAATTAGCGCCTCTTCATCTAATTCAGATAACGGCGTAATAACAGGTAAACGTCCAATCAACTCAGGGATAAGTCCAAATTTAACTAAATCTTCAGGCTCAACTTGTTTAAATAACTCAGTTAATGCTTGTCGATCTTTGTCCTTCTTCAACTCAGCACCGAAACCGATGCCCCCTTTCTTATCCGTATGAGCTTCAACGATCTTATCAAGACCAGCAAATGCGCCGCCACAGATAAATAAGATCTTAGAAGTATCGACTGGGATAGTTTCTTGTTTTGGATGTTTACGTCCACCTTGTGGATTAATGTTTGCGACTGTGCCTTCAATTAGCTTTAATAAAGCTTGTTGTACACCTTCTCCTGACACGTCTCGAGTCAGAGATGGATTTTCAGATTTACGAGTAATTTTATCGATTTCATCAATGAAAATAATGCCTCGCTCAGCTTTTTCTGGATCATTGTCGCATTTCATCAGCAGTTTCTGAATCACATTTTCTACATCTTCACCAACATAACCTGCTTGTGTTAAGGTTGTCGCATCTGAAATAGCAAATGGTACATTTAAACGGCGAGCAAGACTTTCTGCTAATAATGTTTTACCACTTCCTGTTGGGCCAATCAGCAAAATATTACTTTTACCTAATTCTACGCCATCAGTTTCTTCATTGTTGGATAGAGCGCTTTTTAGACGCTTATAGTGATTATAAACCGCAACAGATAGTACTTTCTTTGCATGCTCTTGACCAATTACATAGTCATCTAAATGAGCATGCAATTCGTGAGGTGTAGGTACATCATCAAAAAAACTATTTTCAGTTGCATGCTCTTCATCAATTAGAGGTTCTTCAATACCATTGAGTAATTCATAGGACTCATTAATACAATGGTTACAGATATGGCCTTCAGAGCCTTCAATTAATGCATCAACATCTCGACGGCTTTTACCACAAAAGCTACAGTGTGGTTCTTTTTCAAATGTACTCATTATTCAATATCTCTTTTTGTTACAACGGCATCAATTAATCCGTACTCTTTTGCTTGTTCTGCTGACATAAAATTGTCGCGATCGGTATCTTGTTCAACTCGCTCAAGTGGCTGACCAGTATGTTCAGCAATGCGTTTATTTAACGTATCTTTAATTTTCAAAATTTCTTTAGCATGAATTTGGATATCTGAAGCCTGACCACGGAATCCACCTAATGGTTGGTGAATCATTACACGAGCATGTGGTAGTGCAAAACGTTTGCCTTTCGCTCCAGCCGATAATAAAAATGCACCCATTGAGCACGCTTGACCAATACACACTGTACTTACGTCTGGCTTAATAAAGTTCATTGTATCGAAAATTGCCATACCAGCAGTTACAACACCGCCTGGTGAATTAATATAAAGATGAATATCTCTTTCAGGATCTTCAGCTTCTAAAAAGAGTAGCTGAGCAACGATTAATTTCGCCATTTCATCTTCTACGCCACCGTTTAAAAAAATAATACGCTCTTTAAGTAAGCGAGAATAAATATCGTAAGCACGTTCACCTCTTGAACTTTGCTCCACTACCATTGGAATCACTGCCATTTTTTATTCCTTCTATAAAAATTAGTAAAAATCGATCAATTTTAACAAAAATTGAGGATTGTATAAAGCGAAAGGATGGGGGTAAAATTCTTAATCCGTTCGTGAACTCTGTTCACAAAAGGCAATGAGACCAATTATAGATAGAGATAATCGTTATGATAGATGAGATTTCCAACCAATTTAAACATTGCAAATCTTGGGAAGAAAGATACCGCTTGTTAATACAATATAGTCGCAAACTACCGAAATTAAGCGAAGAAGAGCTAGAACAGATCCCAGAAATTCATGGGTGTGAAAGCCGATTGTGGTTTGAATTCAGTAAAGATCCTCGAAAAATTGTTGCATATAGCGATGCTCGTTTAATGCAAGGATTACTTTTTATTTTATCGGAAGCATTGTTTGAATTATCAAATGAAGAGCTAGAGCAATTTGATATTTTACAATTATTTGATGAATTGCAGATAACCAGAAATTTAACCAATACTAGATTAAATGGCTTAAAGCAGATTGGTGAGATCGTTAGGGAAAAGTAATTGCAGATATAACCGCTTGTTTTCGTTTATAACTCAGCTTGTCAAGATCTTAATCACAAAAGATCCCCAAAAAATCTACAAGATTTCCACACGATTTTAAGGTATTATAACAAACCTTTTTCACTATTATTTTGGAGCGAATTGTGTCTGCCCTTTGGTCTGATTGTTTAAGTCACTTACAAACAAAAGTTTCCCCTACGGATTACAGTACTTGGTTACGTCCGTTACAGGCAACTCAGGCAAATGGGGAACTTGTGCTTTATGCACAAAATCAATTCGTGGCAAACTGGGTTCAGGATAAATTTATCTCTGAAATCGTCGGTCTTGCTCGTTTTTTGTCTAAAAATGATGAATTAATTGTTAGCCTTAAAGTAGGGGTTAAGCCTGTTGAGAAACCTGTTGTGGCAGAAGTTGTTGCAACTATGTCAGGAAGTGCCGATGGATCCAATAATTCTATTCGCTCAGGTCTCGCAACTAACTTAACCTTTGATAGCTTTGTTCAAGGTCGCTCTAACCAATTAGCTAAAGCAATTGCACAGCAAGTTGCTGAAAATCCAGGAGCAAGCCACTGTAATCCATTCTCGCTCTATGGCGGTACTGGTTTAGGTAAAACCCATTTATTACATGCTATTGGGAATGAGATCCTCGCTAAAAATCCAAATGCTCGAGTGGTTTATATTCATTCAGAGCGCTTTGTGCAGGATATGGTAAAAGCGATTAAAGCGAATACTATTGAGAATTTTAAAAAATTCTATCGTTCTTTAGATGTGTTGATGATCGATGATATTCAGTTTTTTGCGAAGAAAGAGGTGAGCCAAGAGGAATTTTTCCATACGTTCAACTCATTATTCGATCGCAGTAAGCAGATTGTTGTTACCTCAGATGTTTTCCCGAAAAACATTGATGATATTGAAGAACGCATTCGATCTCGTCTAAGTTGGGGAGTAAATGCGGCGATTGAGCCACCAGAATTAGAAACACGAGTGGCAATTCTAATGCGTAAAGCCGAAGAGCGTGGTATTAACCTCAGTGAAGATGTGGCATTCTTTTTAGCGCAAAAATTACGTACTAACGTGCGTGAATTAGAAGGGGCATTAAATCGTGCAATTGCATGGAGTAACTTTACGCATCGTGAAATTACTATTGATGCGGTGCGTGAAGCGTTAAAAGATTTAATTGCTTCTTATGATCATTTGATTACCATTGAAAATATCCAAAAAACCGTCGCTGAATACTACAATATTAAAATGGCGGATTTAAAATCAAAAAGCCGTACTCGTTCAGTTGCTCGTCCTCGTCAGATGGCGATGGCACTAGCAAAAGAGCTAACCAACCACAGTTTACCAGAGATTGGTCGTGAATTTGGTGGGCGTGACCACACTACAGTGATGCATGCATGCAGAACGATTGGCGAACTAAGGGATTCGGATACCAATATCCAAGAAGATTATACAAATTTAACTCGAAAATTATCGTCTTAAAAAGGAAGATTGTTATGCAATTTGTGATTACACGTGAACAGTTACTCAAGCCTTTACAGCAAGTTTGTGGCGTATTAACGAGTCGCCCAACGTTACCTGTTATCAATAATATTTTGCTTGAAGTTGAGGGCAATCGTCTTTCTTTAACAGGAACAGATTTAGAAGTTGAATTAACCACTCAAGCAGAATTATTTGAAGCGGTGAGTTTTTCAGGAAAGTTTACTATTCCAGCTAAGAAATTCCTCGATATTTGCCGTAGTTTACCAGACGATAGCGTAATTTCGGTGCAATTCGAGCAAGATCGTGCGTTAATTCGTGCAGATCGTAGTAAGTTTAGCTTAGCGACATTACCAGCCTCTGATTATCCAAGTTTAATGGATTGGAAACCAGAAGTAGATTTCACTATTGAGCAAGGCACGCTAGCTCGCTTAATTGATGCCACCCAATTCTCAATGGCAAACCAAGATGCTCGTTATTTCTTAAACGGCATGAAGTTTGAAACTGAGGGGAATTTACTACGTACTATCGCAACTGACGGTCACCGTTTAGCGGTATGCACAATGGCATTAAATCAAGAGTTATTAACGCATTCTGTCATTGTGCCACGTAAGGCGGTATTAGAATTATCACGTTTAGTTGGCGCAACAGCGGATGGTGTACGTTTAGAAATTGGCACAAGTAATTTACGTGTTGCGATGAACAATACTGTGTTCACCACTAAGTTAATTGACGGTCGTTTTCCTGATTATCGTCGTGTGTTACCACGCAATGCAGATCGTATATTAGAAGCGGATGCAGAAGTGCTAAAACGTGCTTTAGTACGTGCGGCGATCTTATCAAATGATAAATTCCGTGGTGTGCGTTTAGCATTAAGCAATAATCTATTAAAAATCACCGCAAATAACCCAGAGCAAGAAGAAGCAGAAGAGATCATTGATGTTAGCTACCAAAGCACAGAGATGGAAATCGGCTTTAATGTGAGTTATATGTTAGATGTCTTAAACTCATTAAAATGCCAACGTGTGCGTGTGAGTTTAGTAGATGCAAACTCAAGTTGTTTAATCGAAGATTGCGATAATAGCAGTGCTGAGTATGTGATTATGCCAATGCGCTTGTAATAAATATTTATAATATTCCTTCCCCGAAGGGGGAGGAATATGTTTTTTAGACTATGGCTCTATCTCGTTTACTTATTAATAACTTCCGAAATTTAACAACCGTGGATCTAGAATTGAGCCACGGTTTTAACTTTTTGGTCGGGGAAAATGGCAGTGGCAAAACCAGTTTGCTAGAAGCTATTTTTTACCTCGGTCACGGACGTTCATTTAAAAGCCATATCAGTAATCGTATTATTCACTACGATCACGATCATTTTGTACTACATGGGCGTGTTGATGAAGCAAAACATCAATGGTCTGTGGGATTACAAAAATCTCGCCAAGGGGATACCACCCTTAAAATCAATGGTGAAGATGGGAAGAAGATTTCTGATCTTGCTCATTTACTTCCTATGCAAGTGATCACTCCTGAAGGGCTAACACTACTTAATGGTGGGCCTAGCTATCGCCGTGCCTTTTTAGATTGGGGCTTGTTCCATCAATATCCTGAGTTCTATCAACACTGGGCGAATCTTAAACGTTTACTTAAACAGCGAAATTCAGCTCTTGCACAAGTGCGTAGCTATGCAGAATTAAAACCATGGGATATTGAGCTGGCAAAATTAGCACAAATCGTTAGCCAAATGAGAGCCGAATATGCCGAGGCTCTTCGCCCTGAAATTGAGAAAACTTGTCAATTTTTCTTACCTGAGTTAGAAATCAATGTGAGCTTTCATCAAGGTTGGGAAAAAGGGGCTGACTATGCAGAAATTCTTGCCAATAGTTTCGAGCGCGATCGTGGTATTGGTTATACGATGGTAGGTCCTCAAAAAGCTGATTTTCGCTTTAGAGCTAATGGTTTACCTGTTGAAGATGTGCTTTCTCGTGGGCAATTAAAGCTATTAATGTGCGCATTGCGTTTAGCCCAAGGAGAGTATTTAGTTGCTCAAAAAGAGCGCCAATGTTTGTTTTTAATTGATGATTTCGCTTCAGAATTAGATCCAATCAAACGTGCGTTACTAGCGGAGCGTCTACGCCAAAGTGGATCGCAAGTGTTTGTTACCGCTATCACTAAAGATCAGCTTAATCAAATGCAGTGGCAAGAACAGAGCAATGATCGCTTATTTTCTGTTGCTCAGGGGAGTATTTCCTCTTATTGAATTGACTACCAAATTGTAGAAAAAAGCCCACAGATTTTTTAACCTGTGGGCTTTTCTTATTTTGCTTGAAATACTAAATTATTTCGCACCGATTGGTAATACTGTACGACCAAAGCTTTCGTTGATGATCTCAGCTGCTGCTAAGTAGAATGCTAAAAATGCCGTTAATAAACCAAAGTTACCGCCTACGTTTGTGATAGTGTGGTTACCAGTGAAATCACCTGCTGCTAAAATGTAGAAAGTGATGGTTAATGATAAGAAGATCGCTTGTAACGCACGTGGTTTAGTTAAAGTACCCACGAACATCATTAACGTGAATGTACCCCACGCCATTAAGTACCAACCGATGAACTCTGGTGAAACTGTTGAAGCGAAGAATACTTTGAATAATGCGAATGACCACCAGAATGCACCGTAGCTAGTGAATGCTGTGAAACCAAAAGTATTACCTTTTGAGTATTCAAACATACCTGCGATCATTTGAGCTGTACCACCAAAAGCGAAGCCCATTGCTAATACTAAACCAACATTTTCGCCACCAAATGTGCCGTTGTTGATTAAGCTAAGTAAAAAAGTTGTAAGTGCGAATCCACATAAACCTAATGGACCCGGGTTTGCTGTTGCTGTATTGTGAGCAGACATTTAAAAGACCTCTATTTGCGGTTTGTTCTTAATAAGTTCCAGTATTTTTCATAGATATCGACGGCATCGCCAACATCTGCTTGTAAAATACCTTTTTCAATTTCTTCAACAGGTGGAAAGATTAATGGATCATTCACGGTTTCCGCAGGAAGTAACGCTTTCACGCCTTCATTTGGCATTGAGAAGCCCATTGTTTCAATCACCTCTTTTGCACTTTCAGGACGGAGCAAGAAATCAATAAATTTATGTGCTGCATCCTTATTTTTGGCATTTTTTGGAATCACGTAGTTATCCATCCACACAACTGCGCCTTCCTTTGGAAATACAAATTGTAAGTCTGGATTTTCGTGTTTCGCTCTATATGCTGAACCTGTCCATTGCATTCCTACTGAAACTTCGCCTTGCAAATAAGGCATTTCTGGTGAATCAGAGTTGAACACAAGTACGTTCGGCACAAGTTTTTGTAAACGCTCGTAAGCTGCTTTGATTTCCGCTTCGCTTTGACTATTAGGCGATTTTCCGTCTAATAATAAAGCCATGTGGAATACCTCACGAGAGTCATTCATTAGCAATAATTTGCCTTTGAATTCGTCCTTCCATAAATCGCCCCAACTTGTGATTGCTGTTGGATCAATTTCAGAAGTATTCACCCCAATGCCGGTTAAACCGTAAACATAAGGGAGAGAGTATTTATTTTCTGGGTCAAAAGGTTTGCCCATTAATTCTTTGCTGACGTTGTTGATATTACTTAATTTGTTTTTATCAATCTCCGCAAGCATGCCATCTTTTGCCATTTTGCCCACATAATAGCTTGATGGGAAGACTATGTCATAGCCTGCGCCATTCGCCAATTTGAGCTTAGAGAACATTTCTTCATTACTTTCAAAGGTTGAGTAGATTACTTCAATCCCTGTTTCTTTAGTAAATTTCTCTAGCAAAGAAGACGGAACGTATTCTGTCCAGTTATATACATAAAGTTTTTCAGCAGCCTGAGCACTCATTGCAGAAAATGCTACTGTTACTGCCATCATTTTGGCAAAAAAGCCACGACCAAGTTTGATCAATGTTTTTTCCTCTTATGAAAAACTACGGCGCAGTTAATAAACCACGCCGATAAAAATTTAGATAAAGCTTAAAAAAGCGCGAGATTATAGCTATTTTAAAGCTATTTTTCTAGGAAAATTTTAACTATTCAATCTCTAAACTTTCCCACATTTCATCTACTTTTTGCACAATCTTTGGATCTTTATGAATTGGTGTTCCCCATTCACGTTGAGTTTCTCCAGGCCATTTATTTGTCGCGTCAATCCCCATCTTAGAGCCTAAGCCTGCGATGGGAGATGCGAAGTCTAAATAGTCAATCGGAGTATGTTCAATCATAGTGGTATCACGTGCTGGATCACAGCGAGTTGTAATCGCCCAAATCACATCTTTCCAATCACGCGCATTGACATCATCATCACACACAATCACAAATTTGGTGTACATAAACTGGCGCAAGAAAGACCACACACCCATCATCACTCGTTTTGCATGCCCTGCGTACTGTTTCTTAATTGTGACCACCGCTAAGCGATAAGAACAGCCCTCTGGTGGTAAGTAGAAATCAACAATTTCAGGGAATTGCTTTTGTAAAATCGGGATAAATACCTCATTTAACGCTTCACCCAATACCGCTGGTTCATCAGGCGGACGACCTGTGTAGGTGGAGTGATAAATAGCGTCCTTACGCATAGTGATATGGGTCACGGTAAACACAGGGAAATATTCCTGCTCATTATAGTAACCCGTATGATCGCCATAAGGTCCTTCTAAAGCGGTTTCTTCTAAATCAATGTAACCTTCTAGCACAATCTCAGCGCTTGCAGGCACCTCTAAATCATTACTGATTGATTTTACTACTTCGGTTTTATTGCCTCGTAATAAGCCTGCAAAAGCATATTCAGACAGTGTATCTGGAATTGGGGTTACTGCTGCTAAAATGGTGGCAGGATCAGCCCCTAATGCCACTGACACTGGGAATGGCTTACCTGGATTTGCCTCTTTCCACTCTTGGAAATCCAACGCACCGCCACGATGTGAAAGCCAACGCATAATCAGCTTATTCTTAGCAATTAATTGCTGACGATAAATGCCTAAATTTAGACGTTTTTTATAAGGCCCTTGAGTGATGGTTAAGCCCCAAGTTACCAGTGGAGCCACATCTCCCGGCCAACAGTGCATAATCGGTAGTTTATACAGATCAACATCATCCCCCGAAATCACCACTTGCTGACAATCGGCTTTACCTAGCACCTTACTTGGCATATTCAGCACCTGTTTCCATTGGGGAATTTGTCCCATCAGATCTTTAAATCCCTTTGGTGGCTCAGGCTCTTTTAAAAATGCCAATAGCTTACCTAGCTCACGCAACGCCTGCGTACTCTCCTGCCCCATCCCCATTGCCACACGATCAGGCGTGCCAAACAGATTACAGAGCACAGGCATATCATAGCCTTTCGGATTTTCAAATAGCAACGCGGGACCGCCTTTACGTAAAGTGCGATCGGCGATTTCTGTCATCTCTAAATAGGGATCAACTTCTTGGCTAATACGCTTGAGCTCACCTTTCTGCTCAAGTTGTTCCAAGAAATCACGTAGATTTTTATATTTCATAACAATACCTATGGGTAATAATTGCAAAAATTATAGCATAAATCACCGCTTGTTACCGTCCATATATCCGTTGTCCAATATTCATTTGTAAATACCCATAAAAAATTTATAGATTTATTTTTTAGTTCTGCTAAGATCTACGAACTTTTCTATAAAAGGAGACAAATAATGTTTAAAAGAACTGCCTTAACCCTCGCTTTATTAGGCGCGGCGGCTGTATCACAAGCAGATGTATTAACTACAGTTAAGCCACTTGGATTTATCGCAAACGCAATTACCGATGGTGTAACTGACACTAAAGTATTATTACCAGTTAGTGCATCACCACATGATTACAGCTTAAAACCTTCTGATGTAGAGCAATTACAGTCTGCACAGCTGGTGGTATGGATTGGTGAAGAGATGGAAACTTTCTTAGAAAAAAGTATCGATCGATTACCGAAAGAAAAAGTACTAACTCTTGAAGATGTTCCTGCAATCAAAGAATTAGTTGAACATGATGCTGAACACCATAAAGCTGAGAAAAAAGATGAACACGAACATGAGCATGAACATGATCATGCACACGGGCATGAGCATGGACATAACCATAGTCATGATGAAAACTGGCATATTTGGTTGTCGCCAAATACCAGCGTAACAATTGCTGAACAAATCGCAGAACGCTTAAGCCAACAAATGCCAGATAAGCAAGCAAAAATTGCTGAGAATCTCGCTAATTTTAAAGCTGCTTTAACAACTAAACATGGTGAAATCGAAAAACAACTTTCAGCGGTAAAAGAGAAAGGGTACTATACTTTCCACGATGCTTATGGCTACTTTGAAGAGGCTTATGGTTTAAAATCGCTAGGTTCATTTACAATCAACCCAACGATTGCGCCAGGGGCAAAAACCTTAAATAAAATCAAGAAAGATATTGCAAAACACAGCGCACAATGTTTATTTGCAGAACCACAATTCACTCCAAAAGTGATTGAAAGTTTAAGTAAAGGTACGAGTGTTGGCGTTGGCCAGCTTGACCCACTCGGTGCAAAAATTGAAATGAGTAAAGATGCTTATCCTCAATTCTTACAAGCGCTTGCTGATCAATTTAGTAGCTGTTTAGCTAAATAATCAAATCTCTTCTATATTAACAGCCAAATATCCTTGATGTTTGGCTGTTATTTTTTCACTAATTCAGTTAAAATTACCCACTTTTGTAACTGCATATTTTGACAGGATTAATTGTGAAACAAGTCCAATTTTACCTACTTAGCCAAGAAACTGAGGGCGAACTTTCTGCCCAAGAAGCGCTTGCCTGTGATTTAGCAGCAAAAGCATGGCGCTTAGGTAAATGTGTCATTATTTCTTGCGAAAATGAAGAACAAGCATTACGCCTTGATGATGTACTTTGGGCAAGAGATCCCGATCAATTTGTGCCTCATAATCTTTCAGGTGAAATTACAACCTATGCCACCCCAATTGAAATCAGTTGGCAAGGTAAACGCAATGCACAACGCCGTGATATTTTGATTTCACTACAAAGCCAATTACCTGACTTTATTAATAGCTTTAATCAAATTATTGATTTTGTGCCAGTGAATGAAGAGCAAAAAGCTCTGGCACGTGAGCGATATAAACAGTATCGACAACTTGGATGGCAGTTGGTGACGGAGCAGGCATAGTTATAAATCTTTTATTGGTTATGAGCGAAGATTGATACTGCCAAATCTCCCCCTACCCCTCTTTGCTAAAGAGGGGAGTTAGTTTAAAGAAAATTTATAAATCATCTGACTAATTCACTAATGCACTGAATGGTTGCTGACGATTACCACTGACCTCAAATCCCTAGCGAGATCAGTCCCCCTCTTTAGAAAAGAGGGGCTAGGGGAGATTTGACAGCAGAGAAAACGGAGTGGGAGAGTGAATTCTTGCTAATCCCCCGTACTACGTACGGGGTTAAGCATAATGTTGTCGCTTTGCGACAAGGTAGGATTTTCTTAGATTTCTTTTAACCTCGTAAATTTTATAATGACTTAGGAGATAAAATATGTCCTCATCAGAAATTATGGGAAAACTCATTGAAGTACAACAAATTGCAGAAAAAAATTTTGGAATTACGAATATTTTACAACCTGGGATAATCAAAGAATTGATTATGGCAGAAATATTAGGACATCAATTAGTGCCGCAAAAAGATTTACCAGATGCTAAAGATATTGATGGACATTTTTATGAGTATTTAGCAAGTATAAGACGAGTAAATACGAGAAATAATAGAGGTTGTAGCTTTCAAATGGATAGAGTTACACCTAATAACCTAACTCGAGTAACTAGAAACAAGGCTTTTTATTTTGGGATATTTAAAACTCATCTGGAAATAGAACAAATTTGGGAGGTCTCTATACCAGACGTGTTAAATGAGGTAAAACGACAATTAGAAAATTGTAAGAATGATATAGCTCATGTTAATTTCTTATTAAAATGGCTAGAAAACAACGGTAAATTAGTGTACTCAAGCGAAGAGAAGAATTGATATGAAAGATAAAATAATAGCAGAATATTTGAACACAACGATAATGCGATAAATCAAGTTCTAATTTCAGCAAATCATAAAGGCATTCGTCTTGTATCGCTGTTTAATATTTATAATACATAGAGAAAAACCAATGACACAAAAATTTGAAATGGCAGATCGCTTTGATGCGTCTGCGGTAGAACAAGCACTTTATAAACACTGGGAAGAGCAAGGTTATTTTAAACCGAATGAAAACCCAGACGTACCTAGTTACTGTATCGCAATTCCGCCGCCAAATGTAACCGGTAGCTTACATATGGGCCACGCTTTCCAACAAACGTTAATGGATACTTTAATCCGTTTTAACCGTATGGAAGGCAACAATACCCTATGGCAGACAGGTACTGACCACGCGGGTATCGCAACGCAGATGGTGGTTGAGCGTAAAATTGCGGCGGAAGAGAACAAAACTCGCCACGATTACGGCCGTGAAGCATTTATTGAAAAAATCTGGGATTGGAAAGCATACTCAGGTGGCACAATCAGCCAACAAATGCGCCGTTTAGGGAACTCAATCGACTGGGATCGTGAACGTTTCACTATGGACGAAGGTTTATCTAATGCGGTGAAAGAAGTGTTCGTTCGTTTACACGAAGAAGGCTTAATTTATCGTGGTAAACGCCTCGTAAACTGGGACCCGAAACTTCACACTGCGATTTCAGATTTAGAAGTTGAAAACAAAGAGAGCAAAGGCTCACTTTGGCATTTCCGTTACCCATTAGCAAATGGTGCAAAAACCGCTGATGGCAAAGATTACTTAGTAGTTGCAACGACTCGTCCTGAAACCATGTTAGGTGATACAGCCGTTGCCGTTCACCCAGAAGATGAGCGTTATCAATCACTTATCGGTAAAACTGTGGTATTACCATTAGCAAACCGTGAAATCCCGATTATCGCTGATGACTATGTGGATCGTGAATTCGGTACCGGTGTGGTAAAAATCACCCCTGCCCACGACTTTAACGACTACGAAGTGGGTAAACGTCACCAATTACCAATGGTAAACGTATTAACCTTAAATGCGGATATTCGTGCGGAAGCAGAAATTATCGGCACAGACGGTAAACCATTAGCGACTTACGAAGCGAAAATCCCTGCGGATTATCAAGGTTTAGAGCGTTTCGCAGCACGTAAGAAGATCGTGGCTGACTTTGAAGCATTAGGTTTATTAGATGAAATCAAACCGCACGACTTAAAAGTGCCTTACGGCGACCGTGGCGGTGTGCCAATCGAACCAATGCTAACAGACCAATGGTATGTGAGCGTGAAACCACTTGCAGAAGTCGCAACCAAAGCGGTGGAAGACGGCGAAATCCAATTCGTACCGAAACAGTATGAAAACCTTTACTTCTCTTGGATGCGTGATATCCAAGACTGGTGTATCTCTCGCCAATTATGGTGGGGGCACCGTATCCCTGCGTGGTATGACGAAGCGGGCAACGTTTACGTAGCACGTGATGAAGCGGAAGTACGTGCAAAACACAACTTACCGGCAGATTTAGTGTTAAAACAAGATGAAGACGTGCTTGATACGTGGTTCTCATCAGGTTTATGGACATTCTCAACGTTAGGCTGGCCGGAACAAACTAAAGACTTAAAAATGTTCCACCCGACGGATGTGTTAATCACTGGTTTTGACATCATCTTCTTCTGGGTTGCACGTATGATTATGTTTACTATGCACTTCATCAAAGATGAAAACGGTAAACCGCAAGTGCCATTCAAAACGGTATATGTGACAGGTCTGATTCGTGACGAGCAAGGTCAAAAAATGTCGAAATCGAAAGGTAACGTATTAGACCCAATCGATATGATTGACGGTATCAGCCTTGAAGATTTATTAGAAAAACGTACCGGCAATATGATGCAGCCGCAATTAGCAGAGAAAATTGCTAAAGCAACTCGTAAAGAATTCGAGAACGGTATCGCAGCACACGGTACTGACGCATTACGTTTCACTCTAGCGGCACTGGCAAGTAACGGTCGTGATATTAACTGGGATATGAAACGTTTAGAAGGTTACCGCAACTTCTGTAATAAATTATGGAATGCGAGCCGTTTCGTTTTAACCAACGATAAATTAGATCTAAGCGAAGGCGACGTGGAATACAGCTTAGCAGACCGCTGGATCCAATCGGAATTCAACCGCACGGTAGAAACATTCCGCACAGCGTTAAGCCAATACCGTTTCGACTTAGTGGCAAATGCGTTATATGAATTCACTTGGAACCAATTCTGTGACTGGTACTTAGAATTAACTAAACCGGTATTCGCAACAGGTACGAGCTCTCAAAAACGTGGCGCAAGTAAGACCCTTGTGAATGTGTTAGAGAAGTTATTACGCTTAACTCACCCAGTAATGCCATTTATCACTGAAGAAATCTGGCAACAAGTGAAAGGCTTTGCAGGCGTGGATGGTGATACCATTATGTTACAACCATTCCCGAAAGCAGAAGCGACTGATGAGGAAGCGGAAAAACAGATCAACTGGATCAAAGAGATCATTGTTGCAGTACGTAATATTCGTGCAGAAAGCAACATCGCGCCAAGTAAAGGTTTAGATTTAATCTTACGTAACTTATCAGCGGAAGAATTAACGGTATTAGAAAGCAACAAAGCGTTATTACAAGCTATGGCGAAACTGGATAATGTTTCAACCCTAAACAAAGGCGAAGAAGCACCATTATCAGTGGCGAAATTAGTGGGTAGCGCAGAGTTATTCGTACCAATGGCTGGCTTTATCAATAAAGACGCTGAGCTCGCTCGTTTAACTAAAGAGATCGAGAAACAGCAAGGTGAAATCAGCCGTATCGAAAACAAACTTGGCAACGAAGCCTTTGTCGCAAAAGCCCCTGAAGCAGTAATTGTTAAAGAGCGCGAAAAAATGCAAGGCTACCAAGAAGGTTTAGAAAAACTGAAAGCGCAATATAAAGCGATTGAGGCTTTATAGCGTAGATGGGCATCCTTGCCCATCATTAACCAATAACAAGCGGTCAGATTTTACGGAAATTTTGCAAAAATCCCTAATATCTGACCGCTTTGCTATTAGTTTTGGTTTGTTTCAGAGTTAACCTAGCTTCTTCTCAATCAGCTTAACCAATGCTTGAATATGATCGCCACTCGCATTTAAAGCCGGTATGTAGCGATAGCTTATTCCACCTGCTTTCTCAAAGTTTTCTCGATTTTCTTCTGCAATTTCTTCAATCGTTTCTAAACAATCCGCAGAGAATCCGGGGCAAATAACGGCAACTTTTTTAATTCCTTTAGCTGGAAAACTTTCCAAGGTTTCATCGGTATAAGGCTTCAGCCATTCCTCTTTTCCGAAGCGAGATTGGAATGAAAGATGCCACTGTTTTTCGGTTAATTCCAATTCTTCAGCAACTAAATGTGCTGTTTGACGACAGTGGTTAGCATAGAAATCACCTTCGGTCTCGTAGCGCTGAGGAATTCCATGGAATGAAAATAGTAATAGCTCATCTTTATCAAGCGTGATTGTATTAGCTAATGCTTTGATATAGTTGGGGTCATTGTGATAGTTATGAATAAACTCAAAGGGTACCATTTTCTTATGTTCAGTAAGTGCTTTAGCAAAAGCATCAAAAACAG
Source organism: Pasteurellaceae bacterium 15-036681 (assembly GCA_002002485.1). GTDB lineage: Bacteria > Pseudomonadota > Gammaproteobacteria > Enterobacterales > Pasteurellaceae. The sequence goes on along the minus strand of MQVI01000001.1, from coordinate 104,426 downwards.
AGGCTGTAGTGGTAGAGCTATATTGAGGGTAGAGAGGCAACACTATTATTTTTTCTACACCCTGTGCCAATAAATTAGTGACAGCATGGCTGATGCTGGGATTACCATAGCTCATTCCTAGCTCAACAACGACATTTTGCTCTTTATAATGGAAATAGTTCTGAATGGCCTTTTGTTGTTGGCGAGAAATGGAAAGTAGTGGTGAGCCATCGTCTGTCCAGATAGAACTGTATGCATGAGCAACCTTTGGCGCACGTTTAGGGAGCACCATAAAATTCAAAATAAACTGCCATTTCCATTTAGGCAAATCAATGACTCGTGGATCACTTAAAAATTGCTTTAAATAGCGTTTAACAGCTGGTGTTGTTGGCTCATCTGGTGTACCTAAATTCGCGAGTAATACGCCCACTTTTTTATGAGACATAAGAGTTCCTTGATTTTGTAATTATTAATATTGGGATTTATTATAAAGAATAATATCAGATGATGCTATTTATCAGATCAAAAGGTGATAAAGGTGTTTTATTCTTTCTAGTTATATAAAATGACTTTCCAATCCTTAACATTTCTAAAATAAACGCTATGCTAACCACAATTTCCACATAAATTAAAAGAAGGAACACTCTATGACTATCTATGCAGACAACTCAGAAACCATTGGTAACACCCCTCTTGTACGTTTAAAAAATTTTGGTAATAACGGCAATTTATTAGTAAAAGTAGAATCGCGTAATCCAAGTTTTAGCGTGAAATGTCGTATCGGTGCGAATATGGTGTGGCAAGCAGAAAAAGATGGCACCTTAACCAAAGATAAAGAAATCGTTGATGCAACCAGTGGTAATACTGGTATTGCACTTGCTTACGTTGCAGCAGCTCGTGGTTATAAATTAACGCTAACAATGCCTGAAACAATGAGTACTGAGCGTAAGCGTTTATTACGCGGTTTAGGTGCAAACCTTGTATTAACCGAAGGTGCAAAAGGCATGAAAGGCGCGATTGCGAAAGCAGAGGAGATTATTGCCAGCGATCCAAATCGCTACATTATGCTAAAACAGTTTGAAAACCCTGCAAACCCTGCGATTCACCAACAAACAACAGGCCCTGAAATTTGGGAAGCTACTCAAGGTAATATTGATGTGTTTGTAGCAGGTGTAGGCACAGGCGGTACTATTACAGGCGTAACTCGTTTTATCAAACAAGATAAAGGTAAACAGATTATCTCAGTAGCCGTAGAACCAAAAGAATCACCGGTAATTACTCAAACCTTAAATGGTGAAGAAGTAAAACCTGCACCACATAAAATTCAAGGTATCGGCGCAGGCTTTATTCCACAAAACTTAGATTTAAGCTTAATTGACCGTGTAGAGCAGGTTGATAGTGAAACCGCAATTGAAACAGCTCGTCGCATTATGGCGGAAGAGGGAATTCTAGTTGGGATCTCATCTGGTGCCGCAGTAGCTGCTGCAGATCGCATTGCGAAATTACCAGAATTTGCGGATAAAACGATTGTTGCAATTCTGCCATCAGCCTCAGAGCGTTATTTAAGTACTTTATTATTTGAAGGAATCGAAGCTTAAATATTTATCATATAAATGGGGCAGATATTAATCTGCCCCTACATTTGAATGAAGCAACGGATTTTTTAACCCAATACTTTTTCCATTCCAAAATTCACCATAAATCCTCCTACCACTAACCAAATACAGATTAACAAGCCGAGAAGCAATGGTTTTAAGCCTGCTTGTTTGACAGCGCTAATGCGCGTGGTTAAGCCGAGAGCGGACATTGCCATCATGAGTAAAATCGTATCAATCTGAACCAATAGTTTTACTAATTCTTGTGGTAATAGATTTAATGAATTAAACATTGCAACGGCGATGAAAAGTACCGCAAACCATGGAATATTGATTTTGCCTTTTTCACCTTGTTCTTGCTGTAGAAAGTATGAAAGAGCAAGTAAGAATGGGGCTAACATCATCACGCGGATCATCTTAGTAATCACTGCCGTATCAGCTACAACGGAATTAATATTTCCGCCTGCGGCATAAACTTGTGCAACTTCGTGGACGGACGAACCAATATAAATCCCGAATTGGTGCGAGCTAATCCATTGATTTAACAACGGATAGATAAGCGGATAAAGGAACATACAGACGGTGCCAAAAATCACAATCAGCGCAACTGCCACTGATACTTTATGGCTTTCGGCTTTTACCACAGGTGCGGTTGCCATAATTGCGGCAGCGCCACAAATACTGCAGCCTGCGGCAGTGAGTTGGACGATCTGACGATCAATCTTCAACAATTTAACCCCGATCCAACAGGTGATAAAGAACGTTGTAATTAACATGATGGCATCGCTAAAGATCGCATTTACGCCCACTGAACTGATGTCTTGAAGCGTAATGCGGAAACCATAAAGCACTATCCCTGTTCGTAAAATAAAGGTTTTCGCAAAATTGACACCAGCAAGTGTATGATTTTCAAATTTGGAATAAAAAGTATTGCCAATCAAAATGCCAAGTACAATAGCAAGAGTGAGGGCACTGAGCTGTAATGAAGAAGCAAAATGCGTTTGAGAAAGGAAAAAAGCAATGGCGGTAACAATACCTGCAAAACCAATGCCTGCAAGATTTTTAGTCATTATATTACCTTGAAAAGAAAAGGCATAACGAAGTCGCTATGCCCTATAAATAAGAGACTGAATTAGAAACGGTATGCAGCTGTTGCGCTATATGCATTACCTTTTAATTTAGTGCCACTGTGTTTTAAGTTACTACGCATATATTGTACGCCAACTTCAATGTCGTTAGATACAGCATATTTTGTACCTAAGCCATAACCAAAGCCTTTGAAGCTACCTACATCACCAACTTTACTTACACTATAATCAATTTTTGCGTATGGAAGTAAGTCAGGCAATACGCGGTAACCTTGTTCGTAAGCAACGCCAAATTGTGATTTTTGTTTCACATCATTGAAGATTTTAGTGCTACCTACTTTTACTTTACCTTCTACAATACCTACTAGGTTGTTTCCATAATCCATGCCGTAATCTACGATTACATTGGCACCTGTAGCTTGTTTGCCTTCAAGACCTGCACTTTTATATTTTACCGTGGTTAAGTCCATACCGACACCAACGCCAGTGAATGTTTCGCCTACAGGCGCAGCAAAGACAGAAGTTGAAAGTGCTGCAGTTAATGTCACTAATGCTAATTTTTTCATTGTTAAACTCCTAATGAGTAGTAAAAAACAGGGTAAGTTTACAGATTCAAGCCACTTAACACAAGCAACTAAATTTGATTAAGAATAAATCATTATTTAATTCTTTTCTGAATTAGATCAATAAATAAACCGTTATTTTTCCAGAAATTCTGAATTTGAGGGATAATTTCAGCGCTTTTTCCTTACCAGAGAGGTTTATATGAAACTAAAAACTTTTGCAACAACACTAGTTAGTTTAGGTTTATCAACAGCTTATGCGAGTAGTTCATTACCGAATATTACCATATTGGCGACAGGTGGTACTATTGCAGGAAGTGGTCAAACTGCAGTGAGTTCAGCTTACCAAGCTGGCCAATTAAATATTGAAACTCTTATTGATGCTGTACCTGAAATGAAAACATTAGCAAATATCAAAGGTGAGCAAGTCGTAAAAATTGGTTCACAAGATATGTCCGATGATGTTTGGTTAAAATTAGCCAAGACAATCAATGCTCAATGTGCTGATACTGATGGATTCGTTATTACACATGGGACAGATACGATGGAAGAAACAGCCTATTTTCTGGACTTAACAGTGAAATGTGAGAAGCCGATCGTATTAGTTGGGGCAATGCGTCCTGCGACTGAAAAAAGTGCCGATGGTCCATTAAATTTATATAACGCCGTGGTTGTTGCCACAGATAAAAAATCGGGAGGTCGAGGTGTATTAGTTGCAATGAATGATACGGTTCTTGGTGCAAGAGATGTAACTAAGACAAGTACTACAGCTGTTCATACCTTTGCTTCACCTAATTTTGGCGCGTTAGGCTTTATTCATAATAGTAAAGTGGATTATGAAAGATCACCTGAAAGCAAGCACACTACAAATACACCGTTCAATGTAGATAAACTCTCTTCGTTACCAAAAGTAGGTATTATTTATGCTTATGCAAATATGCCAACAGAGCCGTTAAAATCATTACTGGATGCAGGTTATGAGGGTATTATTTCAGCTGGCGTTGGGAATGGTAATGTGAATGCAGCTAACTTAGAAATGTTAGGTAAAGCTGCAAAAGACGGCGTTGCAGTGGTTCGATCTTCACGTATTCCGACCGGATACACCACTCGTGATGCAGAGGTAGATGATAGTCAATATGGTTTCGTCGCGTCGGGTACCTTGAATCCACAAAAAGCGCGAGTGTTATTGCAACTTGCATTAACTCAAACTAAAGATCCTGTCAAAATTCAGCAGTATTTTGAAGATTTTTAGTATTTGAAAGCTATAAAAATGAATACCCCAAGCTGACTAGTTTGGGGTATTTAATGATCATAAGTTATTTCAATAAATCTTCATTTTTAGCGTGATTCCATTTACCCATTTTCTTATCCATATACTGAAAATATTCGTTGGTAAATGTTCCTTGCGCACAGGTGAGCTTATCTCGGCGTGAATTCACTTTCTTTCCTTCAAGAGCTATATTTAGTGTAGTTGGACCGGTTAAACTAAATACGCCACCATCAATACGGCGTTGTTCAATATTATCGATTACGATATTTAACGTGTCCAATAAAAATTGATTACCTTTGGCGCTTGCTAAGAAAAAGTTTGTGTATTTATCGCGACGAGTAATAACCACTTCAGTGTCTTCTTCGCCAATGATACTAGATAATGCCCATACAAGATGACCATCGATATCCATATAAATACCGCCTTCTTTATATAGAGTGAAAATTCGCCAGAAATCAGCCTGCGCCGCTCCATCAGTTAATTTGCTGTAGGCTGAAAACGTTCGCTCATCTGAGTTTGCTTTAATATACTCTTCACGTGCCTCAGTACTAACATAGCGATAATCGTAGCTTAAAGAGAGTAAGCGGTTCAACAAATAATTACAATAAACAGGAAACGTAACTTGATTACTATAGTTTGTTTGCCAAATCACTTTAGGGATTTTAGTCTGCTTGTTTGACTTCATTTTTGCAGGGCTAAATTCTGGAATAGTAAATCGTTTTTTAGGAAATAATCCATGAACGATATAACTCGACATCTTCACAATGTTGCCTGTTAGACGAAGTAGCCCATTTGCAAGGACAATAAGTGGTTCGTATTTAACTGCTGCCATTTTAAATTCTCTGTAATACTTAAACGAATAAAAACTCCACCTACTTTATCACCTTATTGAGGATTTAAAAAGTGGAGTTCAATGAATATAGAGTAGGATAGATGTTACATAGCTCCCATTTCTAGCCTAATTTTCGACTTTGCTTTTCAGTCTTAGAAGGCTTACTAGCGGTCACTTTCTTGCGAGATTTTGCAGCTTTAGTGTCAGCTTTTTTAGTTGTTGCTTTCTTTTTCTTTGTGACTTTTGCGGTAACCACTTCTTTGAAAACAGGTTTTTCGGCAGCTTTCGCTTTTTTCTTAGCGGTTTTGCCGGCTGATTTTGGTGCTTTTAGGCTAGTAATCAGTTCAAAGTCGATTTTCTTATCATCAAGATTTACGCCGATAACACGTACTTTCACTGGATCACCTAAGCGATACATCATGCCATTTTCACCGACTAAACGTTGGCGATCGCTATCAAAGTGATAGTAGCCATTATCTAAAGTAGAAATGTGTACTAAGCCATCAATCAATAACTCGTTTAATTTTACAAACAAGCCAAAGCCTGTCACGCTTGAAATTACGCCCTCAAACTCATCGCCTACGTGATCTTGCATATATTCACATTTCAGCCAATCTGCCACTTCACGTGTTGCATCATCGGCACGGCGTTCAGTCATTGAACATTTTTCCCCAAACTGATCCATATCGTCCAGTTTATAGTGATAGCCACCACCATGGGTATATTTACGTGTATTACCTTTTTGTTTTTCAATCAAATACTTAATGGCACGATGCAATAGTAAATCTGGGTAACGGCGAATTGGAGAGGTAAAGTGCGCATATTCAGATAATGCTAAACCAAAGTGCCCTTCATTGTCAGGTGAATAAACGGCTTGCTTTAATGAACGTAATAACATTGTTTGAATCAGCTCTTTATCTGGACGTTCACGCACTAACTCAAGTAATTTCGCATAATCTTTTGGCGTTGGTGTTAAACCACCTTCAAGTACTAAGCCACATTCACTCAAGAATGAGCGGAAACCTGTGAGTTTTTCTTCACTTGGCTGAGCATGAATACGGTAAAGTGCTGGCTCATCAGCTTCTTCAACCAAACGAGCAGAAGCAATATTGGCCAAAATCATACACTCTTCAATGATTTTATGCGCATCATTACGGACGATTGGCTCAATACGTTCAATTCGCCCTTGAGGATTGAAAATAAATTGATTTTCAATGGTTTCAAACTCAATAGCACCACGCTTTTGACGAGTTTCAACCAAGGTTTTGTACATAGTATGAAGCTCTTCTAAGTGAGGCACTAAATGAGCATAGCGCTCACGAAGCTGTTCATCGCCTTCTAAAATATTCCATACTTTGGTATAGGTTAAACGAGCGTGTGAATTCATCACGGCTTCGTAGAACTGATAGCTGGTTAATTTGCCTGTTTCTGAAACGGTCATCTCCGCAACTAAACATAGGCGATCTACCTGTGGATTAAGCGAGCATAAGCCATTTGAGAGTACTTCTGGCAACATTGGAATCACTCGATTTGGGAAATAAACAGAGTTACCACGTTGTTGTGCTTCAAGATCTAATGCCGTTTTCGGACGAACATAGTAGCTAACATCGGCAATGGCTACCCATAAACGCCAGCCTTTGCCTTCACGCTTACAGAATACTGCATCGTCAAAGTCACGTGCACTTTCACCATCAATCGTCACTAATGGTAAATCACGTAGATCAACACGACCTTCTTTTGCTTCTTCAGGGACTTCCTCTTCAAATTTACGGACTTGTTTTTCAACAGTTTCAGGCCATACGTGTGGAATATCATGATTGCGTAGTGCAATTTCAATTTCCATTCCTGGGGCGAGATTATCACCGAGAATTTCAGTGATAAAACCAACAGGACGTTTGAAATCTGCCTTACGGGGTTGAAGTTCAACGACCACGACTTGCCCCATTCGCGCACCTAAGCGGTGTTCGTCAGGGATTAAAATATCTTGGTTAATACGGCTATCGTCCGGCACAACATAGTTAATGCCAGATTCAGTAAAGAAGCGACCAACAATCTGTTTTTTACGCGCTTCAAGCACACGTACAATGCGTACTTCTTTGCGCCCGCGGCGATCTGTGCCGTTTGGTTGTGCTAACACGAAATCACCGTGCATGACTCGCACCATCTGTGAGTTTGGAATAAACCAGTCATCCGAACCTTCCACTTGTAGGAAGCCGTAGCCATCACGATGGCCTAATACCGTGCCTTTGAGTAAGTCCATTTTCTCAGGTAGTGCATAGCGACGACCTTTGGTGAAGACCAGCTGCCCATCATTTTCCATGGCACGTAAACGACGGCGGATCGCCTCTTGGCGATCTTCATCGGTGATTTTAAAGGTTTTGAGCAACTCTTCTTTGCTCATCGGTGCATCATATTCACGAATGGTTTGTAAAATAAAGTCGCGACTAGGAACGGGATTTTCGTATTTTTCAAGTTCTTGTTGGTAATTTGGATCTTGTTTCATAATTATTTCTCTTTAATTGATTATTTTGTAATGGTTATTGTTATTTTAGGAAAGTTAAAATTGAAGGTATAACGGTTAGATACTTGATTATTTTAACCTCCATTATACACAGAATTTTGCAAGCGGTACGATTTAAGCTATTTTTTGCAAAAGTAATTTAGCCGTCTAGATTGCGAGAAGTCTAAATTTTGATTAGAATATCCAACAAATTTTAAACATTAGGAATCTTAACATGGCAGATTGGAACGGCGAATATATCAGCCCCTACGCAGAACACGGTAAAAAAAGCGAACAAGTTAAAAAAATTACTGTTTCGATCCCGATTGGTGTATTGGAAATACTAACGAACGAACGTACTCGTCGCCAAATTCGTAATTTGCGCCATGCAACAAATAGTGAATTACTTTGTGAGGCGTTTCTGCATGCATTCACAGGACAACCATTACCAACTGATGAAGATCTGATGAAAGAACGTAGTGATGAAATTCCTGAAGAAGCAAAAGAAAAAATGCGAGCAATGGGGATCAACCCCGATGAATGGCAGTACTAATGGATTTTGAACCTCGCGCGTTGCGAGGTTTTTTTATAACTATAATCCTAAAGGAGAAAAAATGACACAATCACAACAGATCGCTCGCGAAGTTCGTTGGGCATTATGGCTGACGCTATTTTATATCGTAGGCTGGGTAGGTGGTGCATATTTTGCGCCAGAGGGACGAGGCTTAATTGGTTTTCCAATTTGGTTTGAGCTGTCATGCATCTATCTACCCATTATCTTGATTTTATTAACGAGTGTAGTGGTGAAGACCATTTATAAGGATGTTGATTTGGAGGACAAATCATAATGAATGGTGAAATGCTATTACCTTTGATTGCTTATTTGCTATTTGTATTTGGCGTGGCATTTTATGCCTATCGCCAACGTCAAACAGGCAGTTTTATCTCTGAATACTATGTGGGTGGTCGTTCAATGTCAGGCTTTGTGCTTGCAATGACCACAGCAGCAACTTATGTCGGTGCAAGTAGCTTTATTGGCGGACCAGGAGCTGCGTATAAATATGGCTTAGGTTGGGTTTTACTCGCAATGATTCAGGTACCTGCGGTGCTACTCACTCTTGGTGTTGTGGGTAAACGTTTGGCTATTATGGCTCGTCAAACTAACAGCGTGACGATTAACGATATTTTATTAGCTCGTTATAACAATAAATTTGTGGTGTGGATTGCAAGCTTTGCTCTGTTACTGTCATTCTTTGCCATGATGACTGTGCAATTTATCGGCGCAGGACGTTTGTTAGAAACCGTATTAGGTATTCCATATCAAACAGCAGTGATTATTTTTGCGGTGACAGTTGGGGTTTATACCTTTATCGGTGGTTTTAGAGCGGTGGTTTTAACGGATACCATTCAAGGATTTGTGATGGTTGTTGGCACTATATTATTACTTGGTGGTGTGCTATATGCCACTGGTGGTGTAGAAAATGCAGTGAATCAGTTAGAAGCGATTAATCCACAATTAATTCAACCCTACGGTATTGATGAGCGCCCATTAGACTTCACTTTTATGACCTCATTCTGGGTGTTAGTCTGCTTTGGTTTAATCGGTTTACCACACCTTGCAGTGCGCAGTATGGCATATAAAGATAGCAAAGCATTACATCGCGCTTTAGTTATTGGAACCATTGTGGTGACGGTATTGATGTTTGGTATGCACTTAGCCGGTGTATTAGGTCGCGTTGTATTACCAGATTTAAAAATTGGTGACCAAATTATTCCAACTTTAATGCTAAATGTATTACCACCTGCAGTAGCGGGTATTTTCCTTGCGGCACCAATGGCTGCAATTATGTCATCGATTGACTCAATGTTGATTCAATCCTCATCTACTTTGATTAAGGATCTCTATTTAGCAATTAAGCCGAATGCAATTGAAAATGAGCAAAAGATTAAACGTTTCTCAACGATGACAACCTTAACCATTTGTGTGTTATTGGTCTTCGCTGCGATTAATCCACCGGATATGCTAATTTGGTTAAACTTACTTTCATTAGGTGGGCTGGAAGCTACCTTCCTATGGGTAATCCTATTCGGGTTATTCTGGAAAAATGCGAATGCAAGCGGTGCGATTTGTTCAATGATTTGCGGATTAGCAAGCTATGTGATTATGACTTCTTTTGGGATTAAAATTCTGAGCTTCCATGCCATTGTGCCATCATTATTGATTGGTTTAATGGCATTCCTAATCGGGAATATGTTTGGTAAGAAATCATAATTAGATCTGTAGGGTGTTTGTAAATGCATTGATTAACAGAGAAATAAAAAACGAGGTCGGTTTCGATTTTAGATTGATAAAGTCCCCTAGCAGGGGACTATATTCGTCCTTTGTCATTATAGGCAAACGTAGCCTGATACTTTATATTTCGCTCTGATAACTAAAATACCACTGGTTTTTAGGCTGTAGGTAGAAAAGAAAAAAAGCCCCTAAATAAATTTAGAGGCTTTTTTCTTCAACGTAATAGGAGGTATATTATGACGTTTGAATTAAGTGGCGGAACGGACGGGACTCGAACCCGCGACCCCCTGCGTGACAGGCAGGTATTCTAACCAGCTGAACTACCGCTCCGCATCAGAACGACACAAATATTACTTCTTTCATTTTTAATCGTCAAATTATTTTTCTTTGCTAAAATATTGATTGCTTTTTTAGTGAACAGTGTTGTTATTTTCAGCGAATTTTGTCCATAAGCAATTTCCTTTAGATTTTTTGTTAATTAATTCAAGGTATTGAATATGCTCTGCGAGTTCTTCTTCTGTTGGTGCTAATGTAATTAGCCCTGAAGTATCAAAAATAACACTGCTATGAGCCACATCCGAATAGCCATCAGAGCTTTGTTCATGTTCTTCATCGCCCAAAAGTGCGATTTGCCCACCAGTCATAAGCAGATAAACATCTGCTAAAATTTCCGCATCCAGTAAAGCTCCGTGGAGAACTCGCTTGCTATTATCAATTCCTAGACGATCGCAAAGAGCATCTAAATTATTACGTTTGCCTGGATACATTTGGCGAGCGAGTTGTAAGCTATCCGTAACGGTACACATTTCTGCTGTTTTGGGTGGCGGATTTTCTAAAAATGAAAATTCGTGATCCATAAAGCCTACGTCAAAGGGCGCATTATGAATGACTAGTTCAGCACCTTTGATAAACTCTACAAACTCATCAGCGATCTCTGCAAAGGTTGGCTTATCCGCAAGCATTTCATTGGTAATGCCGTGAACTGCAATGGCTTCTGCATCAACTTCACGAGGTGGTTTAATATAGACGTGATAAGTTTTTCCTGTTAAGCGACGATTAATTACTTCTACTGCACCAATTTCAATAATGTTATGCCCAATATGTGGTGCACCACTAAAGTTCATACCCGTGGTTTCAGTATCCAGCACCACTTGGCGGACGATTTGTTCAGTCATTTTGTTCTCAGGTGTAGGGTGCGTGTAAACACACCTTAGGGTAAACATGGTGCGTTTACACGCACCCTATATAAAGTCCCCCTTTGAAAAAGGGGGGGATTTAGGGGGGATTAACTATTTTTTAATTCTTCAATCGCTTTTTGATCGAAGAAGTATTGGGTGCCACAGCATTCACATTGCATATCGATAACCCCTTGTTTCTCAGCGAGCATTTCGGCGATATCTTCTTCCGATAGCAACATAATTGCTGCACCAGAACGTTCTCTTGAACAGCCGCATTTGAATTCTGTCTCTTGAGCTGGGTAGAGCTCAACAGTTTCTTCATGGAATAAACGGTAAAGCAACTCCTCTGCGGTTAAGCCGAATAGCTCTTCATCTTTGATAGTTGAAGCAAGAGTTGCTAAGTGTTCAAAATCATCTGGTGTCCCCGTACCATCTGGCACGATCTGCAATAAGGTACCGCCTGCAACAGCCTTACCCTCATATTCGCCAGTACGAATGATAAGTTGTGTTGCAAGCTGTTCTGAACGAGCAAAGTAATCTTCTAAGCATTCACCTATAGTTGGTTTATCTAAACCCACAACGCCTTGATAACGTTCACCTTGTTCTGGAATGATTGAAATAACAAGTACACCGTTACCAATCATTTCTGTTAAACTTGCATTGTCAGCAATATCACCATCAACACGAGCTAATGCACGTAATTGTTGATTTTGATTGCCGTTTACAACGGCTAATTTTAACGGACCATCACCTTGAATTTGTACAGTGATAGTTCCTTCAAATTTCAATGTTGCCGTTAAGAGGCTGGTTGCCACTAACATTTCGCCCAATAAATTCTGTACTGCGATTGGGTAGTGGTGAGTATTTAAGGTTTCAGTAAATGTCTCATTTAAGCGTACCCATTCACCACGCACTGCGCGATTTTGGAATAGGAAACGGTATAATTTATCATTGTCTTGAGTATAAGTAGCTTGGTTCATTTAGCTTTCCGTGTTGATATGTTTAAATTTAATGAGATCACGACGCTCTTTTTTGTTTGGACGGCGATCTGGATGAGGCATTGAGAGGGCGTTGGCTTTTCTCGCAAAGGCAAGTTTCTCACGCTCTACAATGCTTTTTTCTGTTTCTTGATAAAGAGTTTGAGCTTCAGGGGCTCCACGTCGCTGATCGCTCAAGGCGATAATCTCAACTTCTTTTTCTTCATTGCCTTGACGAAGTTTTATGATTGCTCCAATTTCGACGATTTTACTGGTTTTAGCTCGTTGACCATTATAGTGGACTTTGCCCCCTTCGATCATTGCTTTTGCAATACTACGGGTTTTATAAAAGCGAGCAGCCCAAAGCCATTTATCGAGGCGGACTTCGTTAGTGTTTGTCATAATTAATGCCTATTAGGTTAAATAGGTTGTTGTAGGGGCGGATAATCTCCGCCCAATACCGTTAAAAGGGGCTGATATTATCTGCCCCTACAAAATTGATATGTTCGTACAAATAAGGCTAAATTCACATTTTTCAAGTAAACAAGCGAGTATTTTACAGAAAAAATTTGCAAATTGCTAAAAATCGCTGTATTCTTCGGCAATTCAATTCTTAATGAATAACAATTCCGAATTATCTCAATTCCAATTAATTTTTAACAAACAACATTTCTATATATCTATGCATCTTACAGAACTTAAAAACACTCCCGTATCGGAACTTGTCCGTATCGGTGAAGAACAAATGGGCTTAGAAAATTTAGCTCGTTTACGTAAACAAGACATTATTTTTGCAATTTTAAAACAACACGCGAAAAGCGGTGAAGACATCTTCGGCGAAGGCGTTTTAGAGATTTTACCAGATGGTTTTGGTTTCTTACGCTCTTCTGACAGTTCATATCTTGCCGGTCCTGATGACATCTACGTTTCTCCTAGCCAAATCCGCCGTTTTAACCTCCAAACAGGTGATTCAATTGAAGGTAAAATCCGTCCACCAAAAGAAGGCGAACGTTATTTTGCTTTATTAAAAGTAGATGAAGTAAACGACGATAAACCAGAAGTTTCACGTAGCAAAATCCTTTTCGAAAACTTAACCCCACTTCACGCCAATTCACGTTTACGTATGGAACGTGGTAATGGCTCAAAAGAAGACTTGACGGCTCGTATTTTAGATTTAGCATCGCCAATCGGTAAAGGTCAGCGTGGTCTAATCGTAGCTCCACCAAAAGCAGGTAAAACGGTTCTTCTACAAAATATCGCACAAAGCATTACCCATAACTATCCAGAGTGTGAGTTAATCGTATTATTAATTGACGAACGTCCTGAAGAGGTTACGGAAATGCAACGTTCAGTAAAAGGTGAAGTGATTGCTTCAACCTTTGATGAACCAGCAGCACGCCACGTTCAAGTGGCAGAAATGGTAATTGAGAAAGCAAAACGTTTAGTTGAGCATAAAAAAGATGTGGTAATCTTATTAGACTCAATCACCCGTTTAGCACGTGCGTACAATACCGTAACCCCAGCATCAGGTAAAATCTTATCGGGTGGTGTGGACGCAAACGCATTACATCGTCCAAAACGTTTCTTCGGTGCGGCACGTAACGTGGAAGAAGGTGGTAGCTTGACTATTATCGCTACAGCACTTGTGGATACAGGTTCAAAAATGGATGAAGTTATCTTTGAAGAGTTCAAAGGTACAGGTAATATGGAATTACACCTTTCTCGTAAAATCGCTGAAAGACGTGTATTCCCTGCAATCGACTTCAACCGTTCTGGTACACGTAAAGAAGACTTACTCACAAGTCCAGATGAGTTACAAAAAATGTGGATTCTACGTAAGATTCTTAACCCAATGGGTGAAGTGGAAGCGATGGAATTCCTTATTGATAAACTGATGGTGGCTAAGACCAATGATGAGTTTTTCGAAGTGATGAAACGTTCGTAATATCAAATGTTTCGTAGGGGCGGATAATATCCGCCCTTTTTGTTGCTGGTTAGATTACTCTTTATTACTCACAATCACTCGCAAACTGTCTAATCGCCAGTTTGCTTGCTCAAGCTGCACTAAAGATTCCGTTTTTAACTGCTCAAGCGCCTGAATTTCATCGACACGGATATTTTTATTTACCGCTTGTAATGACGTTAAACGGTGTAATTCCGCACTTAGCGTTTGATCGGCATTTTCTTTTGCTTGGGTAATTAATGCTTCCGCTTGTGGTGCGATTTTTGCTTCACCGAATGCAATTAACTTCTCAATATCCGCTCGGGCCATTTTCGCAATTTTATTCGCCATCTGCTTATTCACAGGTTTTAACTGTTTCTCTAAGCCAGCAAACGAAACTTGTGATGCCATATCGTTACCTTTTGCATCTAACAATACACGTACTGGTGTTGGCGGTAAGAAACGAGTTAGCTGTAGCGATTTTGGTGCTTGTGCTTCAACAATATAGATGGCTTCAAGTAATAACGTACCTGCTGGTAAGTTTTTATTTACCAACAATGAAATCGCACTCTTACCAATATCGCCTGAAGTGATTAAATCGATACCATTGCGGATCATCGGGTGATCCCACGTTAAGAACAGCAAATCTTCACGCATTAATGCCAGTTCACGATCGAAAGTAACGGTGTTGCCTTCTTCGCTCAGCCCAGGGAAGTCAGGTACAAGCATATGACCTGTTGGCTTAATTACAATGCTTTTCTCGCCTAAATCTTCTTGCTCTAAGCCGATTACATCAAAGAGATTTAATGCAAAATTGATAAGCTGAGGGCTTTCATCTTGCTCTGCAATCGCCTGTGCAAGTTGTTGTGCTGATTCACCGCCATTTGAATTTAATTCTAATAAACGGTCACGGCCTTTTTCTAGCTCTAATTTAAGTTGTTGTTGGCGTTTATGAGTCTGCTCGACAAACTGCTCAAATTCCTCATTGCGCTCTGGTTTGAGTAAGAATGTATCTAAGGTTTCACCAAATTCACGGAATAAGGTTGCGCCCATTGGACAGGTTTCTTCAAAGGCATTTAAGCCACGGTGATACCATTCTGCCAAAATCATCTGCGTAGAGTTATCAAAGCACGGTACATAAATTTGAATATCGTGTTTTTGACCAATACGGTCTAAACGGCCGATACTTTGCTCTAATAAGTCAGGATTATCAGGTAAGTTAAACAGCACTAAGTGGCGAGCAAACTGGAAGTTACGCCCTTCAGAACCGATACTTGAGCTGATAAGTACCTGTGCGCCTTCTTCTTGTTGAGCAAAGTAAGCTGAGGCTTTATCACGTTCTACAATTGACATCTTCTCATGGAATACTGCCGAACGAATCGCTTCTTTTTCACGTAGCACTTGCTCAAGCTGGATAGCCGTATCAGCCTGTTTACAGATAACTAGAATCTTCTCATCACGATGATTTTTTAAGAAAGTGATTAACCATTCGATACGAGGGTCAAAGTCATACCAAGTCGCATTTGGGTTCATACGTTGGAACATACGTTCTGGGTAGAGTAGATCTTCTTTCTTATTACCACCGCCCATTAATCCCATTACTTTCAATGCGTTAGTATATTGGTTTGGCATTTCTAAGGTAATTTGGTTAAACACACGATGTGGGAAGCCTTTTACCCCTTGGCGAGTATTACGGAATAACACACGGCTAGTCCCGTGGCGGTCGATTAATTCGCTAATTAACTCTTGGCGTACTTCTAAACGTTGCTCTTCGCTGACATCAGTGGCATTAATAATGCGCAACATTGGCTCAATATCTTCTTCAGATAAAAGTTCACTGATACTATTTTGTTCTTGTGTGCTTAATGGTTTATCGCTTAATAGCGTTGTGACAGCATCGGCAACTGGCTGATACTGTTTTTGTTCTTCTACAAATGCAGAATAATCATAGAAACGATCTGAATCTAATAGTGATAAACGCGCAAAGTGGCTCTCTTGTCCAAGTTGTTCAGGGGTTGCGGTTAATAGCAATACAGATGGAATCTGTTTAGATAAGCTTTCTACAAATTGATAAGCGGTACTTGGTTCTTGTTCATTCCATTCTAAATGGTGAGCTTCATCAACGATTAGCATATCCCATTCGCTTTCAAGAGCTTGTTTAGCACGAAGTGGGCTTTGTGCTAACCAGTCGATAGAGGCAATCACAAGAGATTCACTATCAAATGGATTTTCACTAATATCGGCACCATCATCATCTTTTTTGCTGAAATCAGCACAACGTTCTTCATCAAATAGTGAGAAATTAAGACTGAAACGGCGTAGCATTTCCACTAGCCATTGGTGTTGTAAACTTTCTGGCACAAGCACAAGCACACGATCAACACGGCCAGAGAAAAGCTGTTGTTGTAGGATCATACCCGCTTCAATGGTTTTACCTAAGCCTACTTCATCGGCTAATAACACACGTGGTGCAAGGCGTTGGCCCACTTCTTTCGCAATATGTAATTGGTGTGGAATAAGACTCGCACGAATGCCACGCATACCGCGTAATTCTGATTGGAATTGTGCTTGTTGATGTTGAAATGCACGATAGCGCAAGGCAAATCGATCACTACGATCGATCTGTGCTGAGAATAGACGATCCTGTGGTTTACTAAAACTTACTTTGTGATCTAGCATCATCTCTGGTAGTGCGCTTTCTTCTTGTGTATCTACACGTTTACCCAGATAGATTGCGACACCTTGATTTTCAACCACATCTTCAATATCTAATTGCCAACCTTCGTGGCTGGTTACACGATCGCCTTTTTGGAATTGCACGCGCGTTAAAGGCGCAACGGCCACCGCATAAACACGCTGTTCATCTGATGCAGGGAATGAAATGGTTACCGTGCGGTTATCCATTGCCGTGACAATCCCTAATCCTAAATTATTTTCGCTTTCACTAATCCAACGCTGTCCAACGACAAAGCTCATACTTACCTCTTTGTTTCTGTCTTGTTATTTGAGAAAGTATTTTACTCTTTTGAGAACGCAAGCGGTAGGATTATTGGAAAGATTTGCAAAGGGAATTTTGATATAGAAAGATTAATGAGCATAGTGTTTGCGTTTATAAAAGAGATGTTTTATGGTATTACTGGTATACATATTCTCATAGTGAATTGGCAAACGAGTCTAAGTATGATTTTGAAACCGAAGCGAAAAGCGCACTTGAAAAGCTTGAAAAAGCGATAAAGATTTCTAATGATGAAGAAACAATAAGATGGTGTTTAGAACTATTAGATTTTAACGATTTTGAGGAAATCTTGGTAAAAACAAAGGAGAAATCCCCTGTTTTAACAGAGAAACAGTTTGAATATATCAATCAAGAAAATGAAAAAATAGAGGAAACAACTGAGATGGCTAAACCACAAAATAAATTAAAGTACGTAAAGTTTACCGTAGAAGATATCAAAAGTGTAGAGAAGAACTCTTTTTTTAATATCGTTGAGCCGATGTGGGGAACAATTAGCATTTATGATGGATATGAGAAGTATCTTCAATCGGCACAGACTTTCACTTTAGAGCAAAGATATTTATTCGCCATTACTTGGTATTTTGCAGAAGTAAGTAATGGAGGTCATCACCAGTTTTTCTATAATTCTACAGGAGTAGTTTGGGAAGATACTCTAAACGGTTTCAAATATTTTGGAATGAACGAGTATGCTGATAATTTTCAGAAAGTTGTAGACTATTGTGGTGGGACAATCTCTTTTGATAGAGAAGAAAGATACCGTATGCTAGAGATATTAGGAGAAAATGAAGAAGAATTTTATAAATTCTTAGATGAAGCAGACAATTTTGTTTTTAAGTATGAGGGAGAAGAAAGCGAAATAACTTACATCAAAAATCATCCAGAGAAATT
Organism: Pasteurellaceae bacterium 15-036681; assembly: GCA_002002485.1. GTDB lineage: Bacteria > Pseudomonadota > Gammaproteobacteria > Enterobacterales > Pasteurellaceae. Next base: position 86,305 of record MQVI01000001.1, on the reverse strand, counting down.
TGTATTTGAAGGAGAATATTTGGCATACTAACAGTCAAGATGATTACTAATAAATAGATTTAATATTGAATATAAAGGAGATATCAAGTAGTGAAATCAGATAAATATGCAACAATAAAAGAAATAGTTGAATATGGTTTAGATAAAATTTCTGAAAATGAGATGATAACAATGAGTCTTGAAGACTTTATATACATTTATCGAGTTTTAGAAGAATATATGCGATTCTTTCACAATCCTGACCATTATCAAAATATTGAAGATATTAAGGATTATTTAGGTGATATTTCTTCCGAAGGGGGCTTTGAGGTTCTAAGTACCGCTATATATAAAAAGCTATATAATGTTGAGTTACCAAATGAAGTTAAGAACATGATAGATGACGGAGTATTTGAGCATCCTATTTATCCGAAGTATTATCAAAAAAATAATTAAATATAGATACTCCTAGGGATTGTTAAATTAGTTGATCACTACAATTATGCAAAGTCTTATCTTGAAATGGAAAAATAGTGATTTACATCTAAAAGCATATTTGACAGAAGGTGAAACTGTCGAACTTGTAATATCGAAAGAACAATATATGGATTGGTTTAGTAATGATAAAACGGTTGAATTTATTTGAGAGTAGAGAATTAGATTATGAAGTATTGAAACATCTGCGGAAATTGTGTAATAAAAATAATGATGTAGTTTTTCCAAACTATAAGAAGACGGAAGGAGTAAAGTACCATGCTAAAACAAACGTCAAAAGAAATATATAATAGTTTAAAAACATTTTTAGAAAATCCTGAAAATGTAGATGCATTTATTGAATTAGATGCGATAGTATGGGTAGACTGGAGAGAGTGTGATGAAGATATTGTAAGCTACTTCAATGAGAAACTGGATGAGAAAATAGAAGTTCAGCTTGTAGATAATGGCAAACCTTATGGCAATGATATTTCCTTGAAAAAAGATAAAATAGAATTAGAAATTCCATACGAAGAAGAAATGGATAGAGATACTACAATTAAATATCTAAATAATTTTATTAAACCTAAATATGAGATACGATGGTGGTTGGAAACTCTTGGAAATGATACCTTAGGATTTGTAGTCTTAGAATCTAATAAATGGGCTGAACTTGATCAAGAATTTGGAAGGTCTAAGCTAAATTATTACTTTTCTCCAATTGGGATTGAGAGAACAATGTTTGATTTAGATATGGATGAAGTATTTTTACTACTAGAACTCAGAAGTAAAAATAAAAATATGGATTTTTTAATCATTGCTGATTGGGTGAGGATGCTAACAAAAGAAAAGGAGTTAAAAAAGCAGAAAAATAATGGTGAAATAGATTTGAAAAAATATTTTGAATCTACAAATATGATAAAGAAAATAAAGACTGATTTTATAAATAAATATAAGGGGTTTGTACTCTAAGTATATTTGTAGTGTTTATGTAAGAGATATTTTATGGTATTACCTGTAGTGGTATATTAAATTTGAAGTTATAGAAGTAGTTAGAATGTATATAGAAAACAAATATTAAAGTTACCTAGTATTTGGAGAGCATATTTATGGCTATAGACGGCGTTAAAATTATAGATAGTGATACTGGATATGATGTATATAACTATGTTATTGAAAATTATAAGGACGGAGTAAGTGCAGATAAAATTATAGCAGCGATGTTAGCAGATGAAGGAATTTATTGCATTAATGATTTTTATACAGAAATTTATTGGACTGCTTTAGCTTATTCTTTATGGAAGATAGGGCATCTGCCTAATGAGATAAAAGACAAGGCTTTGATAATTATTGAAAAGGGAGCAGATGAATTTTGGGCAGAGATTGATAGTAAAGCTCCTAAACAAAGACAAAAGGCTTTAGATAAATTGGCGGTGCAACTAAAAAGCAAGAATCTCAAACCTGTGAAAGTACCTAAAGGAAAGAAAAAAAGAGCCCCCTATTTTAATGCGGGAGATGTTCTTGCAATAAAATTTGGTAATGAATATGGTGTTTGTTTCGTTTCATCAGTAGATGAAAGCCCAAGAAGATTAGAATACAATTTAGCGTGTAGCCGTTTATTACAAACAGAGAAGCCAAATATTGATAATTTCTTAAATAGTCAAATCGCTTGCACCAAGCAAAATACATCATATTGTCTACAAACAGATTGTTGGTTTAACCATAAAGATTTAGGGCTTTTATTAGATAAATTTGAAAAAATCGGACAAGTGGAATTGGAAGATTATATGTTAGGAAAACTATCTCCTGCTTCTACATTGGAAGATATTTATGATGAAATTACAAGAAATAAAAAAACATGGAACCTGAGATTCAAGGATATTTGGTGTTTAATAAAAAATTTTAAGGTTGTGGAAAATGAGCAATAAATCTCAGTTTGTCTAATTGAATAGAACAATTTTAGAAACTTGGAAGCGCAAGCGGTAGGATTATTGGAGAGATTTGAAAAAGTTTATGTAGAATGACAAAATGGTGCGTTTACACGCACCCTACAGAAGGTAATTACAACGTCTGATACAGTTTAAACGCCTGTCCATCCGACATACTTGCTAAATAGTCGCAAATCACACGAGGGCGTTTACTCTCTTCTGTTCGTAACCAACGTTGAGCAACAGCTTTAGGTAATAAGCGAGCAGGATCGCAACTTAACATATCAAATAGATCCATTAAAATGCGTTGGCCTTTATATTCAACCCTTTGAGTGGTGACATCACAGATAACATATTGATAAACAAACTCTTTTAGTACATCTAAAACTTGCTGAACGTCATCAGGCAGAACGGCATTATAGCGTAATAGCGGTTCTTCAAATTCTGAAATTTCTTGCCATTTAACATTCGTCACAAAATAATTCACCAATGCGCCGATCACATCTTTACGCTCATAGCGATGAACAGAAAATAGTTTATTACTCATTTCCGGTAACATTTTTTGAATCCACTTATTTTCACACTTAGCAAATTCAATTTCGGCATTTTGCCACGATTGAGGCGTAACCATTCCGCCAACTATCGCATCTTCTAAATCGTGTACACCGTAGGCAATATCATCGGCTAGCTCCATAATGCTACAGTCTAAAGATTTGTAGAGTGTTTTATTTGGCAGTTGTGGATTATCGCTTGGAATAATTGAACAGAATAGTGAACGATCTTTTTCTGAAAGTGGGGCTAGTACCCAGTCAAAAAAGCGTTTATCGTCGCGGAATAACCCTTTGCTTGTTTTCATATCATGTAAATTAATAAAACGAGCAGGCGTAATCGGCTTTGGTTCGCGTGGAGTTGTTTCATCGATCAATGCAGGATATTTAATAATCCCTAGCAGTGTGCGACGAGTCAGATTCATTCCGGCATTTTCGGTATAGGGTTCAAGCTGAGTCATGATTCGGAAAGATTGGGCATTTCCTTCAAAGCCACCAAACTCACGCATTTTATAATTGAGAGCCATTTCTCCACCGTGACCAAACGGCGGATGACCTAAATCGTGGGCAAAACAGAGGGATTCAATTAAGCTACGTGAAGGAAGTAAAGCGGTAAGATTTTCACTAAATTTTGCAAATTTTTGGTCAGAACAGACCGCTTGAAAACTCGCTTTATCTTCGCCAAGTTTGGCGCGTAGGCTACTGCCGATTTGAGCAACTTCAAGGGAATGGGTTAAGCGTGTACGATAGAAATCATCTTCGCCTACCGCATGGATTTGCGTCTTTGACTGCAAACAGCGAAAGGCTTCGGAATGTAAAATTCGCCCACGATCACGTTGGAATGGCGAGCGATGATCTTGTTCACGTTTTTTATCCGCTAAAAAGCGTTCTGTCCAAATTTCTGCAACCATCTATTTTTCGTACCAAATGTTATTGATATAAAGAGTAACTTTGCCAACAGGGGTATCCACAATAATTTCATCATCGATAGATTTGCCGATTAACGCTCTAGCCACTGGGGAGTCAATAGAGATCCACTGTTTAGCGGGATCGAACTCATCACAACCGACAATGCGGTATTGTTTGATTTCACCTTCTTCATTTTCTAATTCAACCCAAGAACCAAAGAAGACTTTTCCTTCTTGATTAGGGTGATAATCAACGATTTGTAATACTTCCAAACGTTTAGAAAGAAAGCGTACACGACGGTCGATTTCACGTAGGCGGCGTTTACCGTAGATATACTCAGCATTTTCACTACGGTCCCCTAGTGCAGCTGCATCTGATACCGCTTGAGTCACCTTAGGGCGTTCATCTTTCCATAGGAATTTGAGTTCTTGATCGAGTGCTTGCCAACCAGCTCGAGTAATATGATTTGATTTCGCCATTAGCTTGCAAATTCCACGATACCAGATACTTTACCATTCACATCAACCGCAATTAATGAGTGGATATGTTTCTCTTTCATAAACTCTTCGGCATGGGCTAGGAACGCACTATCCTCAATGGTTTTTGGATTGCTCGTCATAATTTCTTCTGCAGTCTTCGCAAGGCTTTCTGCACCAAATTTAGCTAAAGTACGACGAATATCACCATCGGTAATAATCCCTTGTAATTGTTCATCTTGCATTACAATTGCCACACCCATGCGACCTTCATTCATTACTAATAAGCAATCACTAAAGTTATCGCTTGGCTGAACAATAGGTAATTTACGTTGCATCACATCACGCACACGACAAAGCAATTTACGGCCTAAGCTACCACCTGGATGGAAGCGCGCAAAATCTTCTGCTTTGAAATCACGAGCCTTAATTAAAGCAATCGCAAGGGCATCGCCTAATGCCATAGTGACAAGGCTTGATGTTGTTGGCGCAAGGTTATTTGGACATGCTTCACGCTCAATACTAATATCTAGCACAATATCTGCGTGCTTACCTAAAGTCGATTTTGGGTTGCCCGTCATCGCAATAATACGGTTACCAAAGTTTTTTAGGCTAGGAATGAGCTTGTTGACATCATCAGTTTCACCGCTGTAAGAGATAAGAATCACCACATCAATCGGCTTTAACATCCCTAAATCACCATGAAAGGCTTCGGTTGGATGTAAGAAAAAGCTCGGCGTGCCAGTCGAAGCAAAGGTTGCCACCATTTTTTTACCAACTAACCCCGATTTACCAATACCCGCAACTACGGTGCGACCTTCACAGGTTAGAATCATATCTACCGCTTGGTTAAATGAATCAGAAAGATTGGTATTCAGACGAGAAATTGCTTGCGTATAGAGATTGAGTGCTTCATTTGCACTTGAAAGATGATTCATAACTTATCCTTGGAAAAAGCGAATATTGGCGAGGATTATACGCTAATAGGCGGTAATTGTGTAGGGTATCTCAGCTGGTGCGAGCATCCCGCTCGTGCCGTTATTGACAGTGTGGGCATCCTTGCCCACCAGTGTGTAACATAGGTGATTTTGGGTGGGCAGAGATGCCCTATAAGTTAGAGTATATATTTACATCTATTTGAGAAACCATTATTCCATTTTTAGCTTGAAATGGTCATATGGTAAATTTAGTTTAATACGGGCTTGTTTAGCTTGGCTACAAGGGTAGTATTCAGTCACAGCATCACGTTCTTTGTATTTACTGTAGTGATCCCCTATTTTTTGTAGCTTATCAACACATTGATTATATTCTTTTTTCAGAACATCATAATTTTGTGCAAATTGATCTACAGCCTCTTTATTTTTGGTTTCATATACTTTTTCCCATGCGGAACAAGCAACATAATTTGGACTATCATAATTACAATATTGTTCTCTTTGACGAGAAAGCTCATGGAATGGGACTTGACTAAATGCTTGTTCAGCTTTTTCTTTTAAAGCTTGTCCCCAGATATCACAAACTGAAAACTTACGTTTATCTTTTGTACAAAAATTATTCTGCTCAGCAAGTAATTTCTTAAAATCATATTGAAGCAGTTCATTTTTACCTTGTACTACTTTTTCCTCATAGAGTTCTCTTAGAGCTAGGCAAGAATAGTCATCTTCTTTTATTACCCATTTTTGACTACATTCATTATTAACATAGTGATGCGCAACATTTTGCCAATTTGATGAACTTAATGTTGTATCAAGTTGTTTTCTTGCTTCTGCAATTGCCTCTTTTTGTTTTTCTGCTTTTTCTTGTTTCATTCTTTCATATTCAGCTTGCTGATGCTCACGAATAGCCTCAATTGCAGCTTGGCATTCGGCATCTTTTCTTAGTGATTCTAATTTCTGCTTATCTTTAGCAAGAAATGCTTTTTCCTGTTGTGAGCGACACTCAGCTTTTTTGGCTTCGGCTTTATCTAAATTATTTAGATAATAGGCTTTATCTTTTTCTGAGCAACCAGTAAGAACTAATGTTACAAGTAGAATTGGTATATAGAGATATTTTTTCATTTTTAGATCCTTAGCATTTACCTGCTTGTTTGAGAAGAGCATTACATTGTGAGGACTTTTGTTTGGAAGAGTTTGAAAGGTTATTTGAGCCAGAGCAGATAGCATCAGAAGAGATTACACCTGCAACAGTGGTTATGTAGCATTGATATGAGTTTTTTCCAACAGTGGCAGTAAAACGAATATCATCTAGTCCTCCTCTACGTTGGCTGATTTTAACTTTATCAGGATTTGTATTTAATGCAAAAGCAGCTTTTTCTTGAAGAGAATTATCACTAATTATTGCATTTCCTATACTTCCACAAGCTGCTAGAAGTGTTGTTAAGTAAATGACTGAGGTTAATTTAATAGATTGCATAATTATTTCCTTCTGATGAGTAGATAAAAACAAATTAATACTCAATCAATGAGTATTATCAAAAATATACAATTCAATAGCAATAAATACAAGAGTAAAAATAACAAAAAATATCACCCATTGAGTAAAAACTTGATGGAAAACAATATGACACGATTTTTGGCAAGTGATGTAGATTTGGCGATTGGTAAAAAGATTAATCAAAGAAGGAAAGAAGTTGGCTTAACAGCAGAAGTACTTGCAGAGCAAATAGGTGTTTCTCAGCAACAATTTTCTCGCTATGAGCGAGGTGCAACCAAAATCAATGTGGCACACTTAGTAAATATTGCGGTTATTTTAGATACGCCAATTAGCTGGTTTTTTGCAGACAGTAAAGCGGAGAATTTAACTTTTTCAGATAAAGAACAATATGTTCCAATTCGAAACGACGCACTCAAGCAACGGTTGGATTATCACTGGGCAAAACTTTCTAACGAACAAAAACGCAATTTAATTAACTTTTTGGATTCGATTCATCAGTAGACAAAAAACACCGAGCTTTGCTCGGTGTTTAATTGCAAAATAGGATCAATTATTCCGCTTTTGGTTTAATAATTGCGTATGCGACACCTGTTACTGCAGAACCGATTGCGATTGCTGCTAAGTACATTAATGGTTGTGATACGAATGGGATTACGAATAAACCACCGTGTGGTGCTTGTAAAGTAATGCCTAAACCTAATGAGATTGCACCTGCTGTTGCACCACCTAAGATAGAGGTTGCGATTACACGTACAGGGTCTGCCGCTACGAATGGTAATGCACCTTCAGAGATAAAGCATAAACCTAATACGAAAGATGCTTTACCTGCATCACGTTGGTTAGTGGTGAATTTGTTACGAGCAATCCAAGTGGCAATTGCCATACCAATCGGTGGCACCATACCTGCTGCCATCGCTGCTGCCATTGGCGCATTTACGTCTGACGCTAACATACCCACAGAGAACGTATAAGCTGCTTTATTTACAGGACCGCCCATATCAGTACACATCATTGTACCTAATACGATACCTAAAATAATTGCGTTTACTTCACCCATTGATTTTAACCAGCTTGAAAGCGCTTCCATAATGCTTGCCACTGGTGGGTTGATTAAGTAAACCATTGCTAAACCAACGATAGTTGTGCCTAAAAGTGGCAGAATTAAAATTGGTTTTAATGACGTTAAGCTTGGCGGAAGTTGGATTTTATCATTTAAGAATTTAACCACATAACCTGCTAAGAAACCAGCGATGATACCACCTAAGATACCTGCGCCCGCTGTAGTTGCTAACATACCACCTACGAAACCTGCGGTTAAACCTGGTCGGTCAGCGATAGAATAAGCTACATAACCTGCGAATACTGCAATCATTAAGTGGAATGCAGCGCCACCGCCGATATCCATTAATGCTTTCGGTAGGCCTCCAGCTAATTCAGGATCTTTAAATGCTTCAATACCGAACATAAATGAGATAGCGATTAATAAACCACCTGCAACCACGAAAGGTAACATATGTGAAACACCGGTCATTAAGTGTTTATAAACACCTTTTTTCTCGCTAGTTGCTTCTTCACTTGCTTGGCCAGTTGTTGCACCACCAGTGTAAACTTTTGCTTCTTTGAATGCTTTATCAAATTCTTGAGCCGTTTTCTTCAACGCTAAACCTGTTGAAGTACGGTACATTGGTTTGCCTGCGAATTTGCTTAAATCTACATCAATATCAGCGGCTACAAAGACTAGATCTGCTGCAGCCACTTCTTCGGCTGAAATGGGGTTGCCCGCACCTACTTGGCCGCGCGTTTCCACTTTCACATTCCAACCTTGTGCTTTTGCGTAGTTCTCGATTGCTTCTGCAGACATAAATGTGTGCGCAACACCTGTTGGACAAGCGGTTACAGCCACGATATTTTTTACAGCTGAAGTTGAAACTGCAGGTGCTGTTGCATTTGCAAAAGTTTGTGCAGAACTTACCGCTTGTTGAAGCGTTGCTTCTGGTTGAGCGAATGCTTGGTCAAGATTAACTACCGCACCTTGTTTGCCCACAACATTAGCAGGGATTTGCTCATCAAATAACACGATGAAATCAGCTTGCTCTGCAGAAACTACCGAATGTCCTTGCTGTTTTGCAGCAGCTGAAAGCACTTCATTAACAAGGAATGCACGTGCCTTGCCAAGTTGTGCTGGGAGAACAAATGAAATATTCATTGTTTATTTCCTTTTGTAAGTTTATAAATTCAATAATAATTAAATGGTGGTCAATTTAACCTGCTCAACAATCGCCTCTAACGCAGCTTTATCGCTAATACCTACGTTACTTTGTGATACCGCTAATGCCGATGTACCACTTGAGAATGCTAAGGTTTGTGCTTTATCCCAACCTTGTGCGAAACCGTAAATTAAGCCTGCTACCATTGAGTCGCCTGCGCCTACGGTACTTACCACATTCTCACAACGTGGCGGTTGTGCTTGGATTACCCCTTCTGAGTTCAGCCATACTGAGCCTTTTTCACCCATTGAGATAATTACGTTTTCGATACCTTCTGCACGTAATTGTTGTGCAGCTTCGATGATTTCCTCTAAGCTGTTTAATGGGCGGTTTGCCCATACTTCTAATTCACGGCGATTTGGTTTTACTAACCAAGGGTGTGCTTTTAAGCCATAGGTTAAAGCAGCGTTACTGCTATCTAATACAACTTTCAAACCTTGGTCGTGTAGCGATTGTAACCACTCGGCAAATTGCTCAGGCGCTACACCACGCGGTAAAGAACCACATACGGCTACTAAGTCAAATTGGTTATGCCACTTTTTAGAAAGCGCAGTGAATTTGCTCCAATCATCTGCACTGATTTCAAAGCCTAAGAAGTTTAAGTCAGTCACATCAGCTTCGGTTTCTGTGATTTTCACGTTGATACGTGTTTTACCGTCAATACGGTAGAACTGATCGTCTAAGCCATTTTGTTGAAAGGCTTGAACGAAATCCCCTTGATTTTCTTCGCCTAAAAAACCCGTTACGGCTAACTTAGAGCCTAAATCTGCTAATACTTTAGCAACGTTAATCCCTTTACCTGCTGGATAGATACCAAGGGTTTCAACGGTATTTACTTCACCAATTTCAATACGTTGTAAACGGCCGACCAAGTCAAAAGCAGGGTTTAAGGTAACGGTTGCGATACGTAATTGTTGTGCCATTTTAAACCTCTAATTACTCGCCTAAGCCCGCTTCGATAGCTGCACCGATACCGTCTAACGCTTGTTGCGCTTCTTCACCCGTTGCCACAAAGCGTAAACGTGTACCTTTAACTACGCCAAGTGCGACGATCTTCATTAAGCTTTTTGCGCTAACTAATTGGCTATCACGATCTAAGTTTTGAACTTGAATCGTTGCGTTATATTTTTTCACTTCGTTCACAAGCATTGCACTTGGGCGAGCGTGTAAGCCGTGTTCGTTTTTAATCACGAACGTTGCTTCTAATTCACCGGCATTTGCAGATACTGCCTCAGAAGTTACCGCTTGTGGTGCAGCTTCTTGTGCCACTGGTGCGCTACTAGCTTCAATCGTATCTGCAATTTCAGGTACAAAGCTTGATGCTTCGCCTAAGCCTTCTGCGAATGCTTTACCTAATGCTTCTAATGTTTGCAGTGCATCATCACCTTCAGCCACAAAACGTAAGCGAGTACCTTTGGTTGCGCCTAGAGCCACAACGCGCATGGTGCTTTTCGCATTTACCGCGTCAGATTGACGATCTAAGTTTTCAACGGTTACTTTTGCCGCAAATGGTTTTAAGGTTTGTACTAATACCGCGCAAGGGCGAGCGTGTAAGCCATGTTCATTACGCACGGTGAATGTACCAACCACTTGGTTTGATGCTACTGTTGCTATTTCTTCAGTCGTACAAGCGGTCTGTTCTTGACCGAAAATTGCAAGAATCTGTTCGACAGGTGCAACGGTTAATTTTTGGCGGTTAGTAATATTTAATAGTTTGGCAAGATGAGCTTGTAAGCTGTCATCGGTTGCTGAAACGGTCACTAAGGTTTTGCCGTCTTTGGTACGAGCAATTGCTAAACCGTTTGCTTGATTGCCTTTGTTACTATCTGATACAAAAACATTATTACCTAACTCTAATGGCGAGCTTGCTAATACATCACTAATAAATGTTTGGTTTACATAGCCTTTTTCTTGAAGTTTTGCTGCATTAATTGCAGAAAGAGTAATAAGGCTTGAGCTATCTACATCTAATGAAATTAATTCAGCTGAAATTGTAGGAACATCATTTTTACCACTTAAGACTGCGATAAATTCATCTAGGTTTTGTGTTTTTGCCAATTTTTCAGCAGCTGCTTCATCACCTAACACGCTGGTTAATTGACGAAGTAGATTCAAATGCTCATCTGATTTTGCAGCGATACCAATCACAACATAAGCAATATTACCTTCACCCCATTCCACACCTTGTGGGAATTGGTACACTTGTACACCAGTGGTTTGAACAAGGTCACGAGTATCTAAAGTACCATGAGGGATTGCGATACCATTACCTAAGAAGGTTGAGGTTTGGGTTTCACGAGCAAGCATACCTGCTTCATAGCCAGCGGCTACATTGCCGTTTGTGACTAAACCTGCTGCAACGAGACGAATAACCTCTTCTTTGTTGGTTGCAGAACCGTTTAAACAGATGTTTTGCGCTGTTAAGTTAAGCATTTAACCACCTTTCTCTGATTTAATTAAAAAATAAAAATAATGTGAAAATTGGGAGTAATTGTACCCTATTTTTTGCTAAAACGATTTAGTTATTTAAATAAAGCTAATAAAAAAGCCCAATTTTGTGAGGTAGATCACAAAATTGGGCATTATGTCATGACAAAAGCATTTGAATTTTTTATCACAACCCCAATGGGGTTGGTTTATGTGTAACTGTGGGTGTAAACCCACGGCACAAGGGTGGATATTATCCGCCTACAAAAATCAAATGGGACAATTAATTCATAATTTCATTTGGTGTGAAGAAATAAGCAATCTCACGTTTTGCTGATTCTTCGCTATCTGAGCCATGAACAGAGTTTTCTGTTAATCCTAAGCCATACATTTTACGAATAGTGCCAGATTTACGTAATTCAACCTTGGTTGCTCCCATTAATTCACGATAATTTTCAACAGCATTTTCGCCCTCAAGAACAAGCACAACTATAGGAGCAGAAGTCATAAATGTGACAAGCTTTGGTAAAAAATCTTTACCTTTATGTTCCGCATAAAATCCTTCTGCTTGTTCAGACGTTAAATGCAGCATTTTTAGCGCCTTAATAGTAAAGCCATTTCTTTCCATGCAAGTAAGGATTTCACCGATTAGGTTGCGTTTAGTTGCATCAGGCTTGATGATCGCTAATGTTTGTTGTTTCATAGGCTTCTCCTTTAGGTTTCGGCTATTAAACTCAGCCATTTTTAGTAAATTTTTTATTTCGTTCTAATTATAAAGAAGATAAAAATAATGTAAATGAAACAGTTAAGTTATTTTAGGGATAAAGAAACGATTAGTTTAAAATCAGAGGGAAACCAAAATCAGTTATGCCAAATCAAGTTCTACAAAATTTTTACAAGATCTCACCGCTTACACCATTGTTTAATCGCTGTCTGAATAGTTTCAACCACTCTATTTATCGATCTTTCAATCTTATCACTCCACTCAAATGAACAATTAATCCGTAGTCCATTTTTTTGTGACTGTCCAACACTGAACAATGCACTTGGGCTAACGCTGATATTTTCTTTCAATAAACTTTGATAGACCTGCATACTATCGACTTGTTCTGGTAAGTTAATCCATAAGAAGTAGCCACTCTGATGATTTTCAATTACACAGCAAGCGGGCAGACTTTGGCGAAGATTTGCAAAAAAGGTTTTCTTATTCTTCTCTAAGGTTCGGCGCAATTTACGCAAATGTTTTTCATAATGATGGTTTGAAATAAATTCAACCAACGCTTTTTGAATTAAAGGATTGGCTGAAATAGTACTCATCAATTGCAAATGCTGAATATGATCCGCAAACTGACCTGCATGAACCCAGCCAATACGGAAATTTGCCCCAAGGGTTTTAGAAAACGAAGAACAATGCAATACCCAGTTACCTTTATCATAAGTTTTCATTGAAGATGGCTTCTGCCCACGATAGTAGAGTTCTTCATAAACATCGTCTTCGATTAAATAGATCTGATATTGATCGAGTAATTCCCCAATTCTAGCTTTTATCTCTTCACTCACAGTGAAACCTAGTGGATTATGGCAATTCAGCATAAACCAGCAGACTTTGATTGGATATTGCTGAATGGCTTGCTCAAAAGCATCAAGATCAAAACCTGTTTGGCTATTTTCGGGAATGGTTACCACTTTTAAACCTAGTTTTTCAGCAATTTGCCAAGCGCCATAAAAAATGGTCTGCTGTAACAGAATGTAATCCCCCGGCTTGGTTAATGCTTGTAGGGCAAGATTAAGCGCATCTAAACAGCCCGAAGTAATCACAATATCATCCGCTTGAGTGGGGATACCTTGCATTGTATAGCGTTGTGCAATCAGTTTTTTTAATTCTGGATTACCTGAAAAATGCTGAATTTGATAGTTAGCAGGATTGCGACTGATCTGTCCTAAAATTTGGGTTAATTTAGGCGGATTGAGAATATCATTAGTTGGAAAAGGTGAACCAAGCGGAATTTGAGCCGATTGTGTTGCTTGCAAGTAATCAAATACCAGTGAGTTGATTTCGATTTGGGTGTTGAGATTGATCTGCTTTTCCACTTTAGCGCTAGTCGGTGCAACAAAGTAGCCACTTTTCTCAATAGAATAGATAATTCCTTGAGCTTCTAATTCTTGATAGGCATTTAACACAGTCATTAAACTAAGCCCTGTACGTTGCACTTGGTCACGCAACGACGGTAATTTTTGATGGGGATAGAGTTCCCCATTTTGAATAAGTTGTTTGATACTGTTAGTTAATTTGCTGTATTTATACATAAATCAATCTCGGAATATTTAGCTGTCCGAGATTGATTTTACCTTTAATAAGCGAAATATAACAGTGTCTTAAATAGACCCGCTATCACAGCTAAGCCCATAAAACCTGCAATCCACAGTAAAATAAACCATTGATAAGATTGCAATTTGATATTTTTAAACATCGTTTTTTCCTTAGTTATCAATGATAACCTTCATCACCCACTTTCACTTTATCTCTAAATACCCAGTAAGAAAGCAGAGTATAAGCAAGAATAATTGGGATAAAAATCAGTGCTCCCACTAAAGCAAATTGCTGACTTGTTTTAGGTGCTGAAGCCTGCCAAATATCAATAGTTGGCGATACAATATAAGGGAATAGACTTAATACAAATCCCACAAAAGCAAGGGCAACAAGCAATAAAGTATAAACAAAAGGGCTGACATCATTTTGGGTTTGACTTGCTTTCCAAATCATTGTGAAAACAGCAATACAAAGTAAGCCAATGATTAGCATATAAACTAAATTATCTGCCCAACGATGTTGAATTTGTTCGTTTATCATTGGAGTAAACAGTGCAACCCCGATAAAAATAACTGCAAGCAACATTAATAATTTTGGCATTAATGCGGATAATTTTCTCTGTAGATTGCCTTCATTTTTCATTACCAACCAGCTACAGCCTAATACCGCATACATAGCAACAACACCTAAGCCAACAAATAGGCTAAATGGAGTAAGCCAATCAAATGTATTGCCTGAAAAAATGCCATTCGTTGTGTCAATACCTTGAATAACAGCTCCTAAAATAACCCCTTGTAAGAAACTCGCAAGAATTGAGCCCCAAATAAATGCTTGATCCCAAAAGCCTTTGGTTCGATTAGCTTTAAAACGAAATTCAAAAGCTACGCCACGAAAAATCAATGCAATTGCCATTAAGGTAATTGGCATATATAAAGCTGAAAGTACCGTTGCGTAAACAACAGGGAATGCCGCATATAAACCTGCACCGCCGAGTACCATCCAAGTTTCGTTACCGTCCCAGACAGGTGCGACGGTATTCATCATAGCATCACGTTCATCGCTTTTCTTAATAAAAGGGAATAAGATCCCGATGCCTAAATCAAAGCCATCTAAAATGACATAAATTAATACGCCTAGCCCGATAATTCCGAACCAGATGACAGCAGTATCTAAATTTTCAAACATTAGTGTTTCTCCAAATTCGGTGTTGAAGCAATAAATTGTGGGCCTTTGAATAACATTTTCAGCATATAGAAAATGCCACTACCAAATACAATTGCATATACAATCACAAAGATAATCAACGTTAAACCAACTTGTTCCGCTGAAACCGTATGAGATAACGCATCTTTAGTGCGCATCACGCCATAGATAATCCACGGCTGACGACCTACTTCAGTCGTAACCCAACCAGCAAGTAGAGCAATATAGCCCGAAGGTGTCATTAAAAAGGCAAATTTATGGAACCAACTTGTTTCATATAGTTTGTTACGTTTTCTTAACCAAACTGACGCTAACGACATCAATACCATCAACATCCCCAAGCCAACCATCACACGAAAACTCCAGAATACAATTAACGCATTAGGGCGATCTTCAGGGGCAAAGTCTTTTAAACCTGTTACTTTGCCCTCTAAACTATGGGTTAGGATTAGGCTACCTAAATTTGGAATGGCGATTTCAAATTTATTACGTTCATTTTCCATATCAGGAATAGCAAACAGTAGTAATGGCATACCGTGATCATGGTTAGTATTCCAATGCCCTTCCATTGCGGCTAATTTTGCGGGTTGATGTTTTAAGGTATTTAGACCGTGAGCATCGCCTGCAAAAACTTGTGCAATTGAAGTAAATAGCACCATCCATAAACCAAATGAGAAGGATTTTTTGATCAGTTCATCACGTCTGCCACGAATTAAGTGCCAAGCTGCTGTACCAACGACTAGTAATGCGGATACTAAAAATGCCGCAATCGCCATATGCACAAAGCGATAAGCAAATGACGGATTAAACACAATCGCCCACCAATCTTGTGGAATGATAATGCCATTTTCAATAGTGAAACCTTGTGGGGTTTGCATCCAGCTGTTTGAAGACAAGATCCAGAACATTGAAATACAAGTCCCGATTGCCACCATTAGCGTTGAAGCAAAGTGTGCTTTAGGGCTTACTCGTCCCCAGCCAAACAGCATAATGCCTAAGAAGCCTGCTTCTAAGAAGAAAGCACTTAGTACTTCGTAGGTGAGAAGTGGGCCTGTAACACTGCCTGCGATACGTGAAAATTCGCTCCAGTTGGTGCCGAATTGATAGCTCATCACCACGCCCGAAACAACGCCCATACCAAAGGCAATCGCAAAGATTTTTAGCCAAAATTTGAATAAATCTTTATAGATAGGGTTTTGAGTTCTTAACCAACGCCACTCTAAAAATGCAAGAAAACAGGCAAGTCCGATTGATGTTGCCGGAAAAATAATGTGAAAGGACACTGTAAAGGCGAATTGAATACGCGCCAACATCAGTGCGGTTAAACCGAGATCCATTTGTTACTCCTATAAAATAATATCAATGCTATTCTCTTACAGGCACAATGGAATGAAAATATATAGATTTGCGAGAAAAAACTATAACAGATTGGCTGATTTTGAATAATTAAAGATAAAAACAGTTGATGTGTTATTGATGTAAATGACAAGCGGTGAGATTTTGCAAAACTTTTACAAAATCTCACCGCTTGAAGTGATGATTCATAATCTATGGGGCGTTTACAGGCGCCCTAAAATTATTTTACTTGCATACCCGCAGTTACACCGCTATCTGCTGAAAGTAAGAAGAGATCTGAACCGCCAGTACCTGCTGATAGAATCATTCCTTCTGACATACCAAACGACATCTTACGTGGTGCAAGGTTAGCGATCATAATTACAAAGCGACCTTCTAACTCTTCAGGGTTGTTGTATGCGGCTTTGATACCAGAGAACACTTGGCGAGTGTGGTCGCCTAAGTCTAATTCAAAACGTAATAATTTATCTGATTTTGGTACCGCTTCACATTTAATTACTTTTGCAACACGTAAATCTAATTTCGCAAAATCATCAATAGTGATTTCAGGTGCAATTGGTTCAACTTTTGTTTCTGTATTTTCAGTCATTTTTTTCTCTTTTTTCGCTTCTGCTTTAGTTGCTTCTGCAAATAAAGCCTTAGTTTCTTCTACAACGGCATCAATCTGTTTTTTCTCTAAACGAGAGAATAACGATTTAAAGCCTGCGATTGTGTGGTTGAATAGTGGAACATCAATATTATCCCAACGTAATTCAGTTTGTAAGAAGGCTTCCGCACGCTCTGCCAGTTGTGGTAATACTGGTTTTAAGTAGCTCATTAACACACGGAACATCTCTAAGCCCATTGAGCATACCGCTTGTAATTCAGCGTCTTTGCCTTCTTGTTTTGCAATTACCCAAGGGGCTTTATCGTCGATATATTTATTCGCTTTATCGGTTAAGCTCATAATTTCACGAATTGCCTTGTTATATTCACGGCTTTCAAAATAAGTAGCGATCTGCTCCGATTGTGCAATAAATTCCGCGAATAATGCAGGATCTTCTAATTCTGCCGCTAATTTACCTTCAAAGCGTTTTGCAATAAAACCTGCGTTACGTGACGCTAAGTTTACTAATTTATTCACGATATCGCTGTTTACACGTTGTACGAAATCTTCAAGGCTGAAGTCTAAATCTTCGATACGGTCATTTAATTTTGCCGCATAGTAGTAACGTAAACATTCAGGATCGATATGTTTTAAGTAGGTGCTTGCTTGAATGAATGTACCACGTGATTTTGACATTTTTTGTCCATCAACCGTTACATAACCGTGCGCAAATACGTTAGTTGGTTTGCGGTAACCGCTACCTTCTAACATCGCCGGCCAGAATAGGCTGTGGAAGTACACGATATCTTTACCGATAAAGTGGTAAAGCTCTGCCGTTGAGTCTTTTTTCCAGAACTCATCGTAGTCTAAACCTGTGCGGTCGCATAAGTTTTTGAATGACGCCATATAGCCGATAGGCGCATCTAACCAAACGTAGAAGAATTTGTTATCCGCATCTGGAATTTCAAAACCGAAGTAAGGCGCATCACGGCTGATGTCCCATTGTTGTAAACCGCTTTCAAACCACTCTTGCATTTTGTTAGCAATTTCTGGTTGAAGTGAGCCAGAACGAGTCCACTCTTTTAACATTCCTTCGAAACTTGGTAAATCAAAGAAGAAATGCTCTGATTCTTTAACGATAGGTGTTGCACCCGAAACCACAGAACGTGGATTGATTAAATCCATTGGGCTGTAAGTTGAAGCACAGACTTCACAGTTATCGCCATATTGATCTTCTGCTTTACATTTCGGGCAAGTGCCTTTTACGAAACGGTCTGGTAAGAACATGTTTTTTTCAGGGTCGAATAACTGAGAAATCACTTTGCTCTTAATAAAACCGCCATCTCTTAATTTTTTATAGATTGCACTGGTGATTTCACGGTTTTCTGTGCTGTGAGTTGAATGGTAGTTATCAAAGCTAATGTTAAAGCCTTGGAAATCCGCAACGTGATCTGCTTTCGCTTTTTCAATAAGTTGTTCTGGGGTAATGCCTAGCTTGTCAGCATTCAGCATAATTGGTGTGCCATGAGCATCATCTGCACACACGAAATGGATTTCGTTACCACGCATACGTTGGAAACGAACCCAGATATCCGCTTGAATATGCTCAAGCATATGCCCTAAGTGAATTGCACCATTTGCATAAGGCAAGGCACAAGTAACAAGAATTTTGCGTTGTTGATTAGCCATTTAATTATTTACCATTCGATTTTGTTATTTAAAATTAATCGAACGATTGTAGCGGAAAAGGGAAGAATTGTGTAGAGAAAGCGACAACAAGCGAGTAGTTTTAGCGAAAATTTTGCAAATTCAACCACTAAAACTCTTCACTTTTCTTTGTTCTGACAAATCTCTCCCTCTTTTTTTACGAAGAGTAGAGAGAGATTCTCAAAGAGGCATGAAAAACTGAGGATAGGCTCCTTAATTTGTTTAATTAAAGGTTTTTAACCTGTGGAATTAAAACTAAGTTAAATGCACCTAGTATTTTCTGAATAGTGTCTAACCTCGGTTTACTACCTTTTGCTAGTGTTTTATATAAGCTTTCTCTTCCTAATCCTGTGTCCTTGGCTAGTTGTGTCATTCCTCTAGCTCTAGCCACATCATTTAAGGCTTCTAAGAATTCATCTTGATCGCCCTCTTTGATAACTTCCGCTAAATAGGCTTGAATAGTTTCTTCATCAGTTAAAAACTCCGCCACATCAAAAGGGCGTAAACCGTGTTTTTCTACCATTTCATCATTAAGTTTAATTGTTTCCATTATTGCCCCCTGTTGTTTGTTTTGACTTTAGATCTGCCCACAATGCACTAGCTTTTTCAATATCGCTTTGTTGCTTTGATTTATCGCCACCGTGTAGCAAAATATAAATCACTTCGCCCTGTTGAGCATAATAAACTCGATAGCCTTTTCCTGTGTCGATTCGCATTTCATAAACGCCACCTGTACCTGTTAAGAGTTTATGATCACCAAAATTGCCTTTGGCTGCATTCTTAATTCGCCTTGAAACTGTAGCTTTTGCTATTGGGTTCTTCAAATCACATAACCAATGTGCAAAGTTTTCACTGATGATTATTTGATTAATAACTTGTTCCGCCATTTATCCCCCTTTGATTTATTTGAATGTATTGTATCTAATTAGATACGATTTGGCAAAAATAACTTATCAGGGGTGTTAAATTAGTTGAACACTACAGCGATGAGCTATGAGTTTAAATACTGCAAAGATCAGTTCCCCTCTTTAGCAAAGAGGGGCTAGGGGAGATTTGTCGGAAAGTAATACAAAGCGCGATTGCAAAAATAACAAAGAAAGTTACCGCTTGAATGTAAACGATGTCTTTGGGTTATTATGTAAAGGATGTTATTAGGTTACAGCAAACTAGTTCCCCTCTTTAGCAAAGAGGGGCTAGGGGAGATTTGTCAGAAAGCAATACAAAGCGCGATTGCAAAAATAGCAAAGAAAATCACCGCTTGATTAACGAAACAAACTTCTGCTTTGTGGGCGTGAGCGTTTAAGCTGGCTTAGTGCGACAAGTACCATAATCACCGCATAAACAGCAAAAACAGCGATTAACCATTGCGGCATTGATAACCCCCAAAGGTCCCATACAATTTTGCTACAATCCGTTGAAGTTGCTTCAAAGAGATTTGGGAACCATTTATTTAAAGGCAATGTTTCAGGGAACTCCACAAAAGGTGAACAGGTGTTCCATGGTGCAGGATTCATTTGGTAATCAGTATGCTTAATTGCTAATGTTAATCCTTTAACTGAGCCATATAGACCAAGCGCTATTGCAAGCCAACGAATAATCGTTACCTTTGGCGCAAGAAAACCAATCACTCCTGCCACTAAAATTGCGAACAGAGCTAAACGTTCATAAATACACATCACACAAGGGTTTAATCCCATTCCGTGCTGGAAATAGAGGGCTGTGAGCTCTAAGCCCAAACAGCTAGTAGTTAATAAAGCCCAAGCCCCTCGGCTCAGGGATAATTCTTTGAAGTAACTAAACATTATAAATCCTTATTTAACGAGCGATGATCCATCCCCAATCCAACATTAATTTGGTCATTGGTTGTAATAAAAATTCTAAGGTGACAAAACCAACGCCTGCCAATACAAAAGTATATGGTAATGCCATATAGACCATTCGTCCATAGGATAAACGGATTAATGGTGCAATCGCAGATGTGAGTAAGAATAAGAATGCTGCCTGACCGTTTGGTGTGGCAACCGATGGTAAGTTGGTTCCTGTATTGATTGCGACTGCAATTAAATCAAATTGTTCACGGCTAATTACACCGCTTGCGAGAGCGCTTTTAGCTTCATTAATGTAAACTGTACCCACAAATACGTTATCTGAAATCATAGATAGTAAGCCATTGAATACGTAGAACAATGCAAGTTGTGAACTTTCTTGAGCAGATAATACAAACTGAATTACAGGATCAAATAGTTTTAAATCTACAATAACTGCTACGACAGAGAAGAATACAACAAGCAATGCAGTAAATGGTAATGACTCTTGGAAAGCGCGTCCAAGAGAGTGTTCATTGGTTACTCCACATAGAGCAGTGCAGAAAATAATGACGCTTAAGCCAATTAAACCTACTTCAGCTAAGTGCAGTGCAAGAGCAATCACAAGCCATACACCAGCAGTTGCTTGAACGATTAATTTCATTTTTTCTGATTTAGTCATCTCTTGCTCTTTACGTTGGTTGTAATGTGCAAGCACAACCCAAACTTTACGAGGCAAGCGGTCACCATAGCCAAATAATTTATATTTTTCTAAGAAATAACAGGTCGTTACACCACTAACAAGTACAATGATACTAATTGGCGATACACGTAAGAAAAATTCACCGAATCCCCAGCTTGCTTGGCTTGCTATGATTAAGTTTTGGGGTTCACCAACCATGGTCATTACCCCCCCTAATGCACTACCAACTCCAGCATGCATCAGTAAGCTACGTAAAAAGCCACGGAATTGTTCGAGAATTTGTTTATTTGCAATCATTGCATCATTATGAATTTCTTCTTCCGCACCTTCTTCTGCAAATAATCCACCGGATGCGACTTTATGGTAAACCCTGTAAAAACCCATACCAACACTAATAATAACAGCAATTACGGTTAAAGCATCAAGGAATGCGGAAAGAAAAGCGGCACTGAGGCAGAATGCGAGTGAAAGCGTTTTTTTAGAGTGAATAGCAACGATAAGTTTAGTGAAGGCATAAAGTAGTAGTTGCTTCATAAAGTAGATACCAGCGACCATAAACATTAGTAGCAGTATTACTTCAAAGTTAGCCATGATCTCGTGTTTTACATGGTCAGCCTTCGTCATTCCAATCGCAACTGCTTCAATCGCAAGCAAGCCGCCTGGTTGTAATGGATAGCATTTTAATGCCATTGCTAAGGTAAAAATAAACTCAGCAACCAATGCCCAGCCTGCGATAAAAGGGCTAATAAAAAAATAGAGAAGAGGGTTGATAAGTAGGAATGCAATTATACAAATTTTGTACCATTCTGGTGCATTTCCGAGGAAGTTTTTAAAGAGTGTGTCAATATTCTGCATAATGTACTATTTTAAAAGGATAAAAACGTATTTGATTGTAATCTAGTTTGCTTTAAACGATAATAGCATTTAGTCATATTATTTGATTTTTGATAACTAAATCACATTTTAGCTATCAATACTGGAATTTTTCTTCAAACAACTCACCTTGGAAATCGCTAAATGGATAAATCTGAATTACTTAAGGCGCAAAGCCCAGCAGCTCTTGCAGAAGAATATATTGTAAAAAGTATTTGGAATGGACATTTTCCAGCAGGATCAGATTTACCTGCTGAGCGTGAGTTAGCTGATATTATTGGTGTTACTCGTACAACATTGCGTGAAGTGCTACAGCGTTTGGCTCGTGATGGTTGGCTTAATATTCAGCATGGCAAAGCGACGAGAGTTAATGACGTATGGCAAACAGCTGGACCAAATATCATTGAAACGTTAATTAAATTGGATAGTTCAATGATTCCAATGATCATTACTAATGTTGTTTCGTTGCGTACGCGTATGGGCGAGTATTATATTCCAGAAGCGATTAGATTAGACTCTAAGGCATCTTTAGCGTTATTTGATGGTCTAGATTCGTTAGATGATAATGCGCAAGCTTATGCAGCTTTTGACTATAATCTCTATCGACACTTCACTTTTGTTGCTCAAAAGCCAGTGTATGGTTTGATTTTAAATAGTTTTCAGGATTTATATCATAAGGTCGCTGCTCTGGTGTTTAAAGAACCAGCATTCCGTCAAGCTACTCTAGTGTTTTATCGTGAATTGCAGAAAGCGTGTGAAAATGATGATTTTGAATACGCAACACAGGCAATGGCTCATAATCGTTCACGCAGCACAGCATTTTGGGCAGAAGTGTTAAAAAATCTTCCACAAGATTTTGGGCAATAAAGCTCATTTAGTTATTTGTGATATAAGGCCACCTTCGGGAGGCCTTTTTCTTATCCTTATTCCTATAAAATCCTTGCCCCTGTTTTGTTTAAAATATAGAATTACATGTTCAGTGGTAAAAAGTGGTATAAAGTGGGAACTTTTCCAGATTTTACTAATCTTTTGATAGGTTGGGCGGTATTTTTAGAAAATAAGGGTAAGCCGTGTTTCGTGGAGCAATTTCAATCAGCTTAGATAATAAAGGGCGCTTGGCGATTCCAACGCGCTATCGTGCAGAGCTGCGAGAAAAACACGAGGGAACGTTGATTTGTACCGTTGATATTCGCCAACCTTGTTTATTACTTTATCCATTACATGAATGGGAAGTTGTTGAACAGAAACTGTTAGCTTTATCTAATTTTGATCCTGTTCAGCGCCGTATTCAGCGCGTTATGCAAGGATTTGCTACTGAATGTGAAATGGATTCCGCAGGGCGTATTCTCATTAGTCAAACTTTGCGTCAGCACGCTAACCTTGAGCAGCAGATAATGCTTGTAGGTCAATTAAATAAATTTGAAATTTGGCAAGATCAACAGTGGCAGGCGCAGATTGTAGAAGATCTTGCTTTTGGTAGTTCTGCAGAGATGCTGAATTACGATGCATTAAAAAACCTTTCTTTATAATTTGGATAAATAGATATGAGTGAGTCTCAAAAACATATTACTGTGTTACTTCATGAAGCCGTTGATGGTTTATCTATTAAACCAAATGGCATTTATATCGATGGCACATTTGGTCGAGGAGGGCACTCTCGTCTTATCTTAAGTCAACTCGGAGAACAAGGACGACTAATCGCAACTGACCGAGATCCTCGTGCAATTGCAGAAGCAAATACGATTACTGATCCACGTTTCCAAATTGTGCATTCCGCATTTTCCGCTATTCCTGAGATTTGTGAAGAACTTGAGTTAACAGGCAAGATCGATGGTATTTTGCTTGATCTTGGCGTTTCATCTCCACAACTTGATGAAGCTGAGCGTGGTTTTAGCTTTATGCGTGATGGACCATTAGATATGCGCATGGATACCACCAAAGGCTTATCTGCTATGGAATGGTTGGCACAAGTGAGTGTCGAGGATTTAGCTTGGGTTTTAAAGGAATTTGGTGAAGAGCGCTTTGCAAAACGTATTGCGCAAGCGGTGGTTTCTTATAATAAATCTGCAAGTGAAAAAATTTCTCGTACTTTGCAATTAGCGCAGATCATTGCAGATGCAGTGCCATTCAAAGATAAACATAAACACCCTGCAACACGTTCATTCCAAGCAATTCGTATTTTTATCAATAGCGAGCTAGATGAGTTAGAAAAAGCATTAAATTCAGCGATTCAAGTGCTTGCGCCAGAAGGTCGTTTATCGATTATTAGCTTCCATTCTTTGGAAGATCGCATGGTAAAACAGTTTATGCGTAAGCAGAGTAAAGGTGCAGATGTACCAAAAGGTTTACCTATTTTAGAAAGTGAATTAAATAAAAATATTCCTTTAAAAACAATTGGTAAGGCTATTATGCCAAGTGATGCAGAGATTGAAGCAAATCCTCGCTCTCGTAGTGCAGTGCTAAGAATTGCGGAGAAACGCTAATGGCAAATGAACGTTATCCTTTACCGCAAGTGATTTTAGATGATCTTACCAGTCACAATAAGTTTGCTTTAATTCTCTTGATTGTATTGGTGGTGAGTTCTATTTTTACTGTATGGATTGTCCATGAGACTCGTTTGACAACGGTTGAGTTGAATAAGCTATCTAATGCGAACCAAAAACTAGAAGAACAATATATCCATTTGCAATTGGAAGAGAATTCTCGTAGCCAAAAATCTCGAATTGAAGCTGTTGCTGAAAAATTTGGGCTACATCCTGTGACAAAAGAGCAAGAAATTATTTTAATAGAACAACGATGAAGAAGCACGTTAAGCGTAAAAAAAGAACGCCTGAACAGCAGGCGCAATATGAACAAGCTCTTGAGCAAGCAAGAAAAGAACCAAGCTTTTTAAAAAATCGCTTTGCATTGGTTTATCTATTTATTGCTGGGCTTGCGATAGCGCTTTGTTTACAGGCATTTCAATTACAAGTCGTCGATTCTGAACGTTTAATTGAAGAGGCGAATAATCGCTCTCTTCGCACTAAGAATTTAGCGTTTAATCGAGGGAGAATCCTTGATCGTAATGAGCGTGTACTCTCAATAAGTGTCCCAATGTACTCTATCACAATGAGTCCGCGAGAGTATTTTGACGAGAAGCTAAAGAGAGATAAATTAGCTTGGCGTACGCTAGCAGCAGAGATGCAAGTCTCTGCAAATAAAATTTCTGCAACTGTGAATAAGTTTCTTGAGGAAGCAAAACCAAGAAAGAACAAGGATTATAAGTATGATGCTCGTTCTATTTTTAATTCAAAAAGCGATGATTATTGGGTGTTATTAGCTCGTGTAACTGGATTGGATTATAACGATCTACTCGAAAAAGTGAGAAATAACCCGAACTCTGAATTTTTACGTTTAGATAATGAAAAAGCTCAACGTGAACGTAAAAAAATGGAAGAGCTAGCGAAAAGCCTGCAGATGAAATATAACGATTTGATGGCAAAGCTGTATGGTGCTTCAGAACAAAACTTCTTATATATTTCACGTCATGAATCAGAAGTAATTGCAGACTATGCTAGAGCGTTAAGAATTGATGGTTTAGTGATTAAAACAGAATTTCGTCGTATTTATCCAATGGCAGAAGAGATTTCTCAGTTAATTGGTTTTACAGATACAGATGATAAAAGAGGAATTGAAGGTTTAGAGCGTAGCTTCAACTCTCTGCTTGTAGGTAAAAATGGTAAACAAATAGTTCGTCGTGATAAATACGGTAATATTATCGAAAATATTCGCGAGGAGAAACAATACGATCCACAAGATGTAATGCTGAGTATTGATGAGGAGCTACAATCAATGGTTTACCGTGAAATCAAAAAAGCGGTAATCGAAAATAAAGCGGAGTCAGGCACTGCAGTATTGGTGGATATCCAAACTGGTGAAATTTTAGCGATGGCCAATGCGCCCTCGTTTAACCCAAATAACCGCGCGGATTTTAAAGCAGAGCTAGCGCGTAACCGTGCAATTACTGATACTTTTGAACCCGGTTCAACGGTAAAACCTTTGGTAGTTTTGACCGCTTTACATAATAAAGCGACTTATCCGTCAGAGGTGATTAGTACTCGCCCATTCGTGGTAAATGGACATACAATTAAAGACGTTGCCCCACGCGAAAGTTTAACTCTAACAGGGATTTTACAAAAATCGAGTAATATTGGGGTGAGCCGTTTAGCATTGAGAATGTCACCAAATGCGTTAGTAGATACCTACCAAAAAGTCGGCTTTGGTAAAGATACTGGCTTAGGCTTAGGTGAACAACGTGGCTCAAGCGGTAATCGTGATCGCTGGGCGGATATTGAACGTGCCACAATGGCTTATGGCTATGGCTTACAAGTAACGCCATTGCAGTTAGCGCGTGCTTATGCAACTTTGGGGAGTTTTGGTATCTATCGTCCGCTTTCGATCACAAAAGTGGATCCACCGGTAATTGGTGAGCGAGTGCTTCCAGAAAAAATCACTCGTGATGTGGTGCATATGATGGAGAGTGTGGCTGCCAAAGGTGAAGGTGGTGCTAGAGCTGCTGTTGATGGCTATCGAGTAGCAATCAAAACCGGTACGGCACGTAAAATTGAAAAAGGTCAGTATGTGGAAAAATACTTAGCTTATACAGCAGGTATTGCGCCAGCAAGCGATCCGCGTTTTGCGTTAGTTGTACTTATTAATGAGCCGAAAGCAGGTAACTATTACGGTGGTGCGGTTTCAGCGCCATTGTTCTCAAAAATTATGGGTAGCACCCTAAAAGTAAAAAATGTAAAACCAGATAATCTGACCGACGATAATAAAAATGCGGTAAGAGAAATTCATAACAATCCGACCAATTAGAGGCATTTATGAAACGTTTATTGTCATTCTTTCCAGAGCTTGAAACTTGGACAGAGTTAAAATCATTAAATCAGATGACATTAGATAGTCGCCAAGTTTCACAAGGCGATCTCTTTGTGGCACTAAAAGGTCACCAAGTTGATGGGCGTAATTTTATCGCTAAAGCGATTGAACAAGGTGCAGCGCTAGTTTTAGCAGAAGCAGATGATGAACAACAAGCGGTTGAATTAGATAAAAATTTTGCAAATAGCACAGTAATTTCTGTACCAAATCTACCTAAAATTTTATCGGAAGTAGCTGGGGCTTTCTATCAAGATCCTTCTAAAAAATTAACCTTAGTTGGTATTACTGGCACAAACGGTAAGACTACAACGGCACAACTTTTTGCTCAATGGCGCAACTTGCTTGGTGGCAAATCAGCGGTGATGGGAACTATTGGTAATGGCTTATATGGTCAAGTGCAAGAGGCGGTAAACACTACAGGTTCCGCGATTGAAATTCAGCGTAATTTAGCGAGTTTTGTTGATCTTGGTGCAGATTTCTGTGCAATGGAAGTGTCATCACACGGTTTAGCACAATATCGTGCGGAAGCTTTAGAGTTTGATCTAGCGTTATTTACTAATTTAAGCCGTGATCACTTGGATTATCACAATACAATGGAAGAATACGCTGAAGCGAAATATCGCTTATTCGGCGAGCTTTCAAGTAAGCAACAAGTGATTAATGCGGATGATGAGATTGGTCGCCAGTGGTTAGCGAAATTACCAGAAGCAGTCGCAATTAGTATCGAACCAAGTAATAAATTAACCCAAGCGCGTTGGGTACAAGCGCAAGCGGTGGAATTTACCTTAAAAGGTGCAACCATTGAATTTGACTCATCTTGGGGCAAAGGCAAATTAGAAAGTCGCTTAATTGGTGCTTTCAATGTGAGCAATCTATTAACCGCATTCGCTGGTTTATTAGCATTAGGCTATGACTTTGAAGCATTACTTAAAACGGCACCGCAGCTAGTCGGAGTGAGTGGTCGAATGGAATGTATCACTAGCGAAACAAATCCAGAAAGCCCAATGGTGATTGTGGACTATGCACATACCCCAGATGCTTTAGAAAAAGCATTAGACGCGGCACGTTTACACTGCGATGGCAATTTATGGTGTGTATTTGGTTGTGGCGGTAATAGAGATACTGGCAAACGTCCATTAATGGCACAAATTGCGGAACAGTTAGCGGATAAAGTGATCGTAACCGATGATAACCCACGCACTGAAGATCCTGATGTGATCTTTGCTGATATTATGAAAGGCTTTAAAAAGCCGAAAAATGTTACCTCAATGCACATTCGCCAATATGCGATCGAACAAGCAATTGAACAAGCAGACAGCAAAGATGTGATTGTGATTGCGGGCAAAGGTCATGAAGATTATCAAATTCTTGGCACTAAGAAATATCATTTCTCGGATCAAGAGTGGGCGAGAAAGTTTTTGGGGTAGACAAATCTCCCCCTAACCCCCTCTTTGCTAAAGAGGGGGAAAAAAATTTGGAACAATAATGAAAGATACAGAAAACCGAAGTGTAATAAGTGAAATATCACTCTTTCTAACAAAATTTGTGCCTATTTACTTAGAGTTTATTCGTAATATTGGTGCAGTGATTACCCTATTGATGATTGCATTTTTTGCCTATTTTTTAGTGGATTTACACTATGAACAGGTTGCGCATCCAATAAGAATCGAATATTTCAGCTTTTTTATGCAGATCATGGCGGGTATCACATTCTTAATGAATTACATCCATTTTGGTAATTCGTTAGGCAATATTATAAAAACCAACAATATTCGTGGCGGTTTGATATATAAGCTAATTATTCACGGATTTATGATTACTTTTGCGATATTGATTTTAGTCGCAATTTTATATCTCACATCAATCCAAGGTTTTAGAATGGTTGATGGGGAAATAATGTTAGGGAAATAGATAGACAAATCTCCCCCTAACCCCCTCTTTGCTAAAGAGGGGGAATAAGTAGAAGGGAGAAAATAATATTAACTTTAAAAAATAAACCTCCCCCCCTCTTTGAAAAAGAGGGGGCTGGGGGGAGATTTAAAAAATGATAAAACTAACAACAAAACAAGTTGCAGATATTCTAAATGCAACACTTATCGGCGATGAAACAACAACGGTTGAAATCGTTAGCACCGATACTCGTCAAGCGGTCAATTCTGGGCTGTTTTTTGCATTAAAAGGTGCAAATTTTGATGCGCATAACTACCTCGATAACGCGATACAGCAAGGCTGTGTAGCGGTAGTGGTTGAGCGTGAAATGGCAGTGAACGTGCCGCAAATTATTGTTGCAGATACGCGCCTTGCACTCGGTGAATTAGCCAAATGGTTAAAAGCGGAATTAAACCCAAAAACAGTTGCAATGACAGGTTCATCAGGCAAAACCAGCGTGAAAGAGATGACTGCTAAGATTTTGCAAAAAGCAGCAGGTAATGAAGATGAAGTGCTTTATACCTTTGGTAACTTAAACAATGATTTAGGCGTACCAATGACGTTATTACGTTTAACGCCACAGCATAAATTTGCTGTTGTTGAATTAGGCGCAAACCATATTGGTGAAATTGCCTATACCACTGAAATTACCCAGCCAGATGCGTGTTTAGTCAATAATGTCGCTTCTGCGCATTTAGAAGGTTTTGGCTCGTTAGCAGGCGTTGCACAAGCTAAAGGCGAAATTTATAGAGGCTTAAAAGTTGGCGGTAAGGCGATTGTTAATCTGGTTCATTATTATCCTGAATGGCAAAGAGAGATTGGCGAGCATGAGCTTCAATCTTTTAGCTATACAGGTTCAGATAAAGACTCTTACGCAGATTATTGGGCGGAAAATGTTGAACTGCATTTATCGGGCTCGCGCTTTACTTTACACACGCCACAAGGCGAGATTGAGATTAATTTGCCTTATTTAGGCGCACATAATGTAAGCAATGCTTTAGCTGCAACTTCTCTTGCAATGGCAGTGGGCGTAGACTTACAAGCAGTAAAAGCAGGTTTAGAACAACGTTCTTCAGTGAAAGGTCGTTTATATCCTGTTGAAGTGAATGATAATTTCTTGATGATTGATGATACTTATAATGCCAATGTGGACTCAATGAAGTCGGCTGTATCAGTATTACAAAACTATCCAGCATTCCGTATTTTTGCGGTGGCGGATATGGGTGAGCTAGGCAAAGATAGTCAGGCTTGTCACCAAGAAGTAGCAGATTTTGTGCGTGATGCACAATTAGATTTAGTGGTAAGTTTTGGTAAAGAGAGTGCAGTGATTAGTGGGAATGTAGCACATCACTTTACGGATAAAACGGCAATGCACAATTTCTTATTTGCGACCATTTCGCAAAAAATTGCGCAAAACCAACCGCTTGTATTATTAGCAAAAGGCTCTCGTAGCCAAAAAATGGAAGAGTTAATCTCTTCACTTGCTCGTTCTTTTAATGTTTCTTTTTAAGGATTAACCTATGCTCGTTTGGTTAGCAGAACAACTTGTTCATATTCATACCGTATTTAACGTTGTGTCTTATATTACATTCCGTGCAATTATGGCGCTATTAACTGCGTTAATTATCGGATTATGGATCGGCCCTACGGTTATTCGCCGTCTACAGATTTTAAAATTTGGTCAAGAAGTGCGTAATGATGGCCCTGAAAGCCATTATAAAAAACGTGGTACGCCAACAATGGGGGGGATTATGATCCTATTCGCAATCGGGGTAAGTACACTACTTTGGGCAGATTTAAGAAACCCTTATGTGTGGTTTGTGTTATTTATCCTATTCGGTTATGGTGTGATTGGTTTTGTTGATGACTATTGGAAAATCTCACGTAAAAGCACAGACGGCTTAATTGCGCGTTGGAAATATTTCTGGTTATCGGTAATTGCACTAATTTCAGCATTTGGTATGTATGCGATTGGTAAAGATACCGCAGCAACTCAATTAGTAGTGCCATTCTTTAAAGATGTTATGCCACAACTAGGCTTGTTCTATATTGTATTAACTTACTTTGTCATTGTTGGGACAAGTAACGCGGTAAACTTAACTGATGGCTTAGATGGTTTAGCGATTGTACCAATTATTATGGTGGCAGGTGCATTTGGTTTAATTGCATGGGCAACGGGTAACTACAACTTCGCAGAATACTTACATATTCCTTATATCAAATACAGCGGCGAGCTAGTAATTATTTGTACCGCAATTGTGGGTGCAGGTTTAGGTTTCTTATGGTTTAACACTTACCCTGCGCAAGTATTTATGGGCGATGTGGGTTCACTTTCACTAGGTGGTGCATTAGGTGTTATCGCAGTGTTAGTTCGCCAAGAGTTACTCCTTGTGGTAATGGGCGGAGTGTTCGTTGTTGAAGCATTGTCAGTAATCTTACAGGTTGGCTCATATAAAATTCGTCAAAAGCGTATTTTCCGTATGGCACCAATTCACCATCACTTTGAATTAAAAGGCTGGCCAGAACCTCGTGTTATCGTTCGTTTCTGGATTATCACTTTAATGTTGGTGTTAATTGGATTAGTAACGTTGAAACTTCGTTAATTATTTAAGAACCTTTCCTCGCATTTGTGGGGAAAGGCATTTATCGTTTTAAGAGAACAACAATATGCAAAATCAATATCAAGGCAAAACAGTCACCATTATTGGCTTAGGCACAACAGGTTTATCTTGTGTGGATTTCTTTGCGGATAAAAACGCAAAAGTACGTGTAATTGATACCCGCACAAATCCAGCGGGTGCGGATAAGTTAGGCAAGGATGTTCCCCTTCATACTGGCGGGTTAAATCTTGAGTGGTTATTAAGTTCTGATCTGATCGTTATCAGCCCAGGACTTGCTGTTGCTACCCCTGAAATTCAACAAGCAATTAAAGCGGGTGTTGAAGTGGTAGGTGATATTGAATTGTTCTGTCGTGAAGCAAAAGCGCCGATTATTGCGATTACGGGTTCAAACGGTAAAAGTACTGTAACGAGCTTAACCACTGAAATGGCTAAACAAGCGAACGTTAAAGTAGGTATGGGCGGTAATATTGGCGTACCTGCACTAAGTTTGTTGAAAGGCGATTTTGATCTGTATGTTCTCGAATTATCAAGCTTCCAACTTGAAACCACTTATTCATTAAAAGCGAAAGCAGCCACGATCTTAAATATCAGCGAAGACCATATGGATCGCTATGACGATCTTGAAGGGTATCGCCAAGCAAAATTACGTATTTATGAAAATGCCGAAAATATTATTGTAAATGGTGAAGATCGCCAAACTTATCCAGATCAAGCGGTAAGTTCTGTGATTAGTTTTGCAGAACATAATGCAAATTATTCTATTCGTGATGGTAAATTATTTGCCGGTGATCAAGCGGTAATTGCCGTCAGTGATGTCAAAATCAAAGGTCGCCACAATGAAATGAATGCCTTATCTGCAATGGCTTTAGCTGATGCAGCAGGCGTGGCACGTGAAGGCATTATCAGCGCATTAAAAACTTATTCAGGCTTAGATCACCGTTTCCAACCTGTACCAACTTCAGATGGCGTACGTTGGGTGAATGACTCAAAAGCAACCAATGTGGGTAGTACAGTGGCGGCATTAAATGGTTTACAAGTTGCAGGAACCCTTTATCTATTATTAGGTGGTGATGGCAAAGGTGCTGATTTCTCAGAATTAAAACCATTAATTAATAAAGACAATATTGTTTGTTACTGCTTCGGTCAAGACGGTGCAGAATTGGCAAAATTAACCGAAAACAGTGTATTAGTGGAAACTATGCAACAAGCCGTTGAAGCGATTCACCCACAATTAAAATCAGGCGATATGGTTCTATTATCGCCAGCTTGTGCAAGTTTAGATCAATTTAAAAACTTTGAAGATCGCGGTCATCAATTTGCAAAATTAGCTGAAGGAGTAACCGCTTGATGTTAGAGAAACTCAAGTCAATTAAGCTACCAACAACCCAATTTGATTCACCTAAAAGTGAATTAGAAAAATGGACAAGATTAACTCCGACCAATAGTCTTTACGATCGTGGGTTGATTTGGCTATTTGTTGGATTATTAACAATTGGCTTTGTAGCGGTGACATCTGCATCAATTCCTTTATCAGCGGAAGATCCATTTGGTTATGCAATCAAAGATGGCGTTTATATTCTAGTTGCTATTACGGTGTTTAGTCTTTTTAGCAATATTTCAATGGAAAAATGGCAAAAATATTCAACGCCATTGATGTTATTGTCTTTAGCCCTGTTAGTTGTTGTATTGTTTATTGGTACTAAAGTGAATGGCTCAACACGTTGGATTAGACTTGCTGGAGCAATCAATTTCCAACCTGCTGAATTGGCTAAGCTTGCAGTTATCTGCTATTTCGCTGATTTTTATACGCGTAAATATGATGAGATTCGTGTGGAGACGTTCAGTTTATGGCGACCTGGTTGCATTCTAGGGTTGTTTGTGCTTTTTTTATATATGCAACCTGATTTGGGTAGTATCATCGTGCTCTTTGTTTTGACATTTAGCTTGTTATTTATTGCAGGGGCTCGATTAAAACAGTTTGTCTTATTAGCTGTTGGAGCAAGCTTGTTACTTTATGGTGCTGCTCAATCTGAATATCGAATGCGTCGGATTATGTCTTATCGTGATCCTTTTGCTGATGTATTTGGTGATGGTTATCAGCTTTCTAACTCTTTTATGGCATTTGGGCAAGGAGAAATTTGGGGAAGGGGGTTAGGCAATTCGGTCCAAAAACAAAATTATTTACCAGAAGCTCATACCGACTTTATCATGGCGGTGATTGGTGAAGAATTTGGACTAATCGGAATTGTGTTTATTGTGGTATTATTAGCAACTCTGACTTGGAAAGCATTACAAATAAGTAAAATATCATTGAAATTGGAAAAACGTTTCCATGGCTATTTAGCATTTGGCATTTCAATTTTGATTTTTTTCCAAGGTTTTGTAAATTTAGGAATGGCTTCAGGTTTAATTCCAACTAAAGGTTTAACTTTCCCTTTGGTCAGTTATGGTGGATCAAGTTTAATTATAATGTCGATTATTATGGCGATTTTGGTACGCATTGATCATGAAAATCGCTTAGAGCGAATTGGTCACGCTCATTTAAAAGATAATTAGTAAGGAATAGAAATGGCTAAGAAATTATTAGTGATGGCAGGTGGTACAGGTGGACATGTATTTCCTGCGATCGCTGTTGCAAGAGAATTACAACAACAAGGTTGGGAAATTCGTTGGTTAGGTACAAAAGATCGAATGGAAGCAGATCTTGTTCCAAAGCATGGCATTCCAATTGAGTTTATTCAAATTTCAGGTTTAAAAGGCAAGGGCGTTGGTGCATTACTGACTGCCCCTTTTGCGATCTTAAGAGCCGTATTACAAGCACGTAAAATTATTAAAAATTATAAACCAGATGCAGTGCTTGGTATGGGAGGCTATGTATCGGGGCCTGGTGGTATTGCTGCTAAATTATGTGGTGTACCAGTTATTTTACATGAGCAAAATGCAGTTGCTGGCCTGACTAACGTGTGGCTTTCTAAAATTGCACGCCGTACTTTACAAGCATTCCCAAATGTTTTTCCAAATGCAGAAGTTGTAGGTAACCCTGTTCGCCAAGATCTGTTTGATATCGAAGCTCCAGAGCAACGTTTTGTTGAGCGAGGCTATCCAATCAATGTATTGGTGATGGGCGGAAGCCAAGGTGCGATGGTGATTAACCAAACTGTGCCTGAAGTTGCTAAAGCATTAGGTAATGCGGTAATGATTAGTCACCAAGTAGGTAAAGGTAAGCTGGAAGGTGTTGAAGAAATTTATCAACAAACTGGTAACGGTATTGCAAGTGAATTTATTGACGATATGAAGGCCGCATATGAATGGGCAGATCTTGTGATTTGTCGTTCAGGTGCATTAACAGTTTGTGAAATTGCAGCAGCAGGCTTACCTGCGATTTTTGTGCCTTTCCAGCATAAAGATCGTCAACAGTTTTTAAATGCTGAGTATTTAGCGAATGCCGGTGCAGCTGTGATTATTGAACAAAAAGATTTTAATCCAGAAAGTTTATTAAATGCCTTACAGCCATTAGTACAAGATCGCCAAAAATTAACAGAAATGGCAATCAAAGCGCGTCAAATGGCAAGTCCTATGGCGGCTAAGCGTGTAGCTGAAGTGATTATTGAGCAAGCGAATTAATTTTATTGGCGAGACAAGTTCCGCCTTACGAATTCAAAAATGTAGGGTGCGTGTAAACGCACCATTGAGAGATGTTGTATGAAAAATTTCCAAGATAAAGTTAAAAAATTAGTGCCTGAAATGCGCCGTGTGAACCAAATCCACTTTGTAGGGATTGGTGGTGCAGGTATGAGCGGTATTGCTGAAGTACTATTAAACGAAGGTTATCAGATTAGTGGCTCGGATATTGCTGATGGCCCTGTTACTCAACGCTTAGCAAAAGCAGGTGCAAAAATTTTCTTTGGTCATCAAGGCGAAAATGTAGTTGGTGCAAGTGTAGTAGTAATCTCAAGTGCAATCAGTGATGAGAATCCAGAAGTGGTAGCAGCGAAAGAAGCGCGTATTCCAGTGATTCAACGCGCGCAGATGCTAGCGGAAATTATGCGTTTCCGTCATGGTATTGCGGTTGCTGGTACTCATGGCAAGACGACTACAA
Source organism: Pasteurellaceae bacterium 15-036681 (assembly GCA_002002485.1). Lineage (GTDB taxonomy): Bacteria > Pseudomonadota > Gammaproteobacteria > Enterobacterales > Pasteurellaceae. The sequence continues at coordinate 50,751 of MQVI01000001.1, read as the reverse complement.
CGGCTATGATTTCAATGATCTATACTGAGGCGAAGTTAGATCCAACTTTTGTAAATGGTGGCTTAGTTAAATCAGCAGGTAAAAATGCTCATCTAGGCGCAAGCCGTTATTTAATTGCAGAAGCGGATGAAAGTGATGCATCGTTCTTACACTTACAACCAATGGTATCAGTAGTTACTAACATTGAACCAGACCATATGGATACTTATGGTGGTGATTTTGAGAAGATGAAAGAGACTTATATTAAGTTCTTACGTAATCTTCCGTTCTACGGTTTGGCGGTAATGTGCGCTGATGACGAAGTTGTAATGGAAATTGCGCCAAAAGTAGGACGACAAGTTATCACTTATGGTTTTAGTGAAAAAGCTGATTACCGTATTGAAGATTATCAGCAAACAGGTTTCCAAGGTCACTACACAGTTGTTTGCCCGAATGGCGAGCGTATCGATGTATTATTAAATGTGCCAGGAACGCATAATGCCTTAAATGCAACAGCAGCTCTTGCTGTGGCAAAAGAAGAAGGTATTGAGAACGAAGCGATTCTTGCTGCTCTTGCTGATTTCCAAGGGGCAGGCCGTCGTTTTGACCAATTAGGCTCATTTATCCGCCCTAATGGTAAAGTGATGTTAGTCGATGATTATGGTCACCATCCAACAGAGGTGGATGTAACTATCAAAGCAGCACGTCAAGGTTGGGATAATAAGCGTGTAGTTATGGTATTCCAACCTCACCGTTATTCTCGTACTCGCGATCTATTTGATGATTTCGTACAAGTACTTTCACAGGTAGATGCATTGGTGATGCTAGAAGTGTACGCGGCAGGTGAAGCGCCAATCGTTGGGGCGGATAGTAAAGCATTATGTCGTTCAATCCGTAACTTAGGCAAAGTCGATCCGATCTTAGTTTCAGATGCGAGTCAATTAGGTGAGGTATTAGATCAAATCATTCAAGATGGTGATCTAGTATTAGCACAAGGCGCAGGTAATGTGAGCAAACTTTCACGTGATTTAGCGGAAAGTTGGAAGAATTAATTTAATGTAGGGACGCGATGCTCGCGTCCGCGGACATGGGCACCGTGTCCCAGAATAGGAAAACAAAATGAGCTTAAAAAACGAAAAAATTGCAGTATTGTTTGGTGGTGTATCGGCTGAACGTGAAGTTTCAATTAACTCAGGTAATGCGGTATTTGGTGCATTAAAAAGCCTAGGTTACGATGTTGAAGCAATTGATACTAAAGAATTTCCTGTAGAAAAATTAAAAGAAAAAGGAATCCAACGTGTATTCAATATCTTACATGGTGGTATCGGTGAAAATGGTGTATTGCAAGGCGCATTGGAGCAAATGGGTATTCCGTACACAGGTTGTGGCGTAATGTCATCAGCGGTAACGTTAGATAAATTCCGTACCAAATTATTATGGAATGCTGTAGGTTTACCAACGGCAGATATGGTGGTAGTTCAACGTGGACAAGCGGTTGATTACGATGCCATTATTGCAAAATTAGGTTTACCAGTGTTTGTAAAACCTTCAAGTGAAGGTTCAAGCGTGGGCGTATTCAAAGTAAAAACCAAAGAAGAATTACCTGCAAAAATCGAAGAAGCATTACAATTCGATTCAATCGTATTGGTCGAAGAATTTTTGGCTGGGGCGGAATATTCTGTACCAGTATTAGATGGTGAAGTATTGCCTGCAGTACAAGTTATCCCAGAAGGTGAATTTTACGATTACCATGCAAAATACGTGTCAGACAACACCCAATATGTTGTACCAGCATTAAATGATGAACGCCAAGCAGAAGTGGCTAAATTAGTTAAGCAAGCTTTTGATGTCGTTGGTTGCCGTGGCTGGTCGCGTATTGATGTGATGGAAGATGCACAAGGTAATTTCCGTTTAGTAGAAGTAAATACTTGTCCGGGTATGACTAGCCACAGTATTTTTCCTAAATCTGCAGCTACTGTAGGTTATAGTTTTGAGCGTTTAGTTGAACGTGTATTGGAGTTAAGTGCGAAATGATGACAGTTTTTCGCAAGAAACCTGTTTCTGTAATTCGAACTAAAGCAAGTAAACCACCAGAGCCTCGTAATTGGTCTTTTGTGATTAAATCAGGCGTGGTATTGGTTTGTGTGTTGTTTGCATATATATTATATGTAAATTGGTCTAACGTTTTGAATAGTTTAGATAGATCTCCGATTAAAGCTTATGCTTTAACACATAAAACACAATTTACCACAAATGCAGATATTCGAGGGATCTTGGCTAAAGAGCCTCTGCTTAAAGGCTATTTTGAGCAAGATATTTCGGAAGTAAGAGAAAAATTTCTTGAACTTTCTTGGATTCGTGATGTTGTTGTAAGAAAGGTTTATCCAGATCGACTAAGTTTAACATTATTAGAACATAAGCCTGTTGCGATTTGGAATGATCACCACTATTTATCTGAGGAAGGTACTGTATTTAGTTTACCTGAAGGGCGTTTTAACTCTGAAGGATTGCCAATTCTATATGGAATAGATTCAGAAGGAAAAGTGGTTTTAGATGCTTGGATGAAAATCTATAGTGACTTAAAATCACGTAATTTAGTATTAAGAACTGTGGCTATGGATAATCGTGGTTCTTGGACAATCGGTTTAGAAAATGGCGTTGAGCTGAGATTGGGTCGAGGAAAGTGGTTACCTAAAATAGATCGCTTTGTGGATATTTTTCCCGAAATTGATGTACCAGATGGTAAGCGTTTATCTTATGTTGATTTAAGATATGATCATGGTGCAGCGGTTGGTTTTAGTAATCAATAATAACAATTAATATTTTTTTGTGGCAAACAGCAATATGATGAAAGTAGCAGAATCAAAAACTATTGTGGGACTGGAAATTGGTACCCATAAAATCGTTGCGGTTGTTGGGGAAATGTTACCTGATGGCGTAATTAATGTAATTGGCTCCGGCGTTAGTCCGTCAAAAGGAGTACATGGTGGTGGCGTGGTTGATCTTGATGCCGTGGTGTCTTCTATTCAGCGAGCTATTGAGCAAGCAGAGTCAATTTCAGAATGTAAAATTATGGGGGTCACACTAGCTATCTCTGGGGCACATATTACGGCATTGAATGAGAGTGGTTTTACATCATTATCAGGCTCGGTAACTCAAAAGGATGTTGGTGATGCTATCCATATAGCAAAATCTGTTCGCTTACCTGATGGTTTAGAAACATTGCATATTATTCCACAAGAATACAATGTAGATAGACTTCCTGCGACAAAAAATCCCCTTGGTTTATCTGGCGTTCGTCTACAAGCTCAAGTGCATTTAATTGCTTGCCATAATGACTGGTTGCGGAACCTAAAAAATGCAGTAGAACGTAGTAAATTAAAAATTGATGAAATCGTATTCTCAGGTTTAGCATCAAGTTATTCAGTATTGACTGAAGATGAAAAAGACCTAGGTGTCTGTTTAATTGACATTGGTGGCGGTACAATGGACGTTCTTGTTTATACCGATGGCGCATTACGTTATAGTAAAGTGATTCCATTTGGTGGCAATAATGTGACAGATTATATCGCTCATATGTTTACAACACCGCGTAGTGATGCTGAAAATATTAAAGTCCATTATGGTAGTGCAATCACTCCTCCCACCCATTTTGCAGAGAAAAAAATTGAAGTAGCTGGTTTAGGCGGACGAGTATCTAGAACTTTTACTAAAGCACAGTTGTCGAAGGTTACCGCAGAGTGTTATCACGATTTATTAGGTGTTGTAGCCAATGAATTAACGCAATTACGTGATGAATTGTTCCAAAAAGGCATAAAACAAGAATTAATTGCAGGAATTGTATTGACAGGTGGTGGCTCTCAAATCGAAGATATTGTAGAATGTGCAAAATCTGTCTTTGGATCACATGTAAGGGTGGGATATCCACAAAATATTACTGGCTTAACTGATTATGTGAATAAGCCTCAATATGCAACAGTATTAGGTTTATTGCAATATAGCCATTACAACGATGCTGAAAGTAGCCCTGCAACCGACAGTGATAGTGATGGGGTATTTGATGTACTACGTGGTGCAGGAGATAAGCTAAAATCTATCGCTGGTTGGGTAAAGTCAAAGTTTTAATAAAGTAACAGTTTAATTGGTGCTGAGTAATAGTTGGCACATTTAGGGAGAATCAGATGTTTGAACCTATTTATGAAGAAACAAAAGATGCGATAATTAAAGTTATCGGCGTTGGTGGCGGTGGCGGTAATGCCCTTAATCATATGGTAACAAGTGGTCCAGCGGAAGGTGAAGGCGGTGTTGGCGGAGTTGAATTCTTTTCCGTCAATACAGATGCTCAAGTTTTACGCAGTAGCTCAGTTCGTAATACTATCCAAATTGGTGCAGGCGTTACTGGTGGTAAAGGTTGTGGCGGTAATCCTAATAAAGGTCACCAATCTGCAGAAGAAGATCGTGATGCAATTGCAAACATGATCGATGGTGCGGATATGGTGTTTATCGCAGTTGGTATGGGGGGTGGTACTGGTACTGGTGCGGCGCCTGTAATTGCAGAAATTGCAAAGCAACAGGGTGCTTTAACGGTAGGTATTGTAACTAAGCCATTTAACTTTGAAGGCCGTAAACGTGCTGGTTATGCCGATCAAGGTATTAAAGAGTTAGCTAAACATGTTGATTCTCTGATTATTATCCAAAATGAAAAATTATTAAAAGTTTTACCTAAAAACATTAAATATAATGAAGCGCTTGCAATTGCAGATGATATTTTACGCAATGCGGTATTAGGTATTACTGATATGATCACTTCTCAAGGTCTTGTGAATGTGGACTTTGAAGATGTTAAGAGCGTCATGTCTGAAATGGGACGCTCAATGATGGGTACTGGTATCGCGGAAGGTGAAAATCGTGCGGAATTAGCTGCAAAAGAAGCAGTAGCAAGCCCATTATTAGAAGACGTTGATTTGTCTGGTGCACAAGGTATTCTTGTGAATATTTCTTCAGGCTTCGACTTAGAACTTCAAGAAGTAAATACAGTGATGGAATATATCACAAGTTTTGCAGATCCAGATGCAACTATTATCTACGGCTCGGCGTTCTATCCAGAAATGGAAGGCAAACTACGTGTAACATTAGTTGCTACAGGCATTGGTCAGCCAGAAGATTTACATGTTCAAGCTAAAATGCAACCAATTCAGCAACAACCTCAAGTGGCAACTGGGGGATATAATTCAGTTGCACCACAGCAGGTAGCTGGTTTTGGTGGTAATACATTAGGTAATGGTTTTCCACAACAGCCAACAAATTTCCAGCAACAACCTGTTCAGGCTGCACCAAAACCACAACAGGTAGATAGTTCACAGATCTTTTCACCGAACTCAATCCCTGCTTTTATGCGTAATGGGCAAAAATAATTCTGTGAGGAATAAGGAAACGATATGATTAAACAAAGAACCCTAAAACAAGCAACCAAAGTCACTGGTATTGGCTTGCATAGTGGTAAAAAAGTGACATTAACTCTGCGTCCTGCACCGGCAAACACAGGGATTATCTATGCACGTACAGATTTAGATCCTGTCGTTTATTTCCCTGCGAGCGCGGACTCAATTCGTGATACAACGCTTTGTACTTGCATGATCAATGATGATGGTGTACGTATTTCAACGGTTGAACATCTTAATGCAGCAATGTCTGCATTAGGTTTGGATAACTTAATTGTTGAAGTTGATGCCCCAGAGATTCCGATTATGGACGGTAGTGCAAGTCCATTTATTTATTTATTACTTGATGCTGGTGTTGAAGAACAAGATGCACCTAAGAAATTTATTCGTATTAAAGAAAGTGTACGAGTAGAAGAAGGTGATAAATGGGCGGAATTTAAACCATATTCACAAGGTTTAAAATTAGATTTCACTATCGATTTTACGCACCCTATGATCAGTAAAGAAGTGCGTAGCTACAAAATGGAATTATCTGCACAAAAATTCATTCAGCAATTAAGTCGTGCAAGAACTTTCACTTTTATGAAAGATGTTGAGTATCTTCAATCAATCGGTTTGGCATTAGGTGGTAGTTTAGATAATGCAATTGTATTGGATGAATTCCGTATCCTGAATGAAGAAGGCTTACGTTTTAAAGATGAATTAGTTCGTCACAAAATGTTAGATGCGATTGGTGATCTTTATATGTGTGGTTACAATATTTTAGGCGACTTTAGCGCATATAAATCAGGTCATGGCTTAAATAACAAATTATTAAGGGCTGTGCTAGCAAATGAGAATGCTTGGGAATTTGTGACTTTTGATGAAAAAGAGCAAGCGCCACAAGGCTATCGTATTGCAGAGCAAGTATTTAGTTAATTTGATATATGGGGCGTTCAGTTAATGAATGCCCCATATTTTTTTGTATTTTTTATTATTTTAATAAATATGTTAGATTATTTCCTCTCTTTACATCCTGCTATTCAAGCCCTAATTGCTGGTTTGTTTACGTGGGGCTGTACTATTTTCGGTTCAGCTTTTGTTTTCTTTTTCAAAACCGTAAATCGTAAAATTTTAGATTCAATGATGGGATTTGCAGCAGGGGTAATGATTGCCGCTTCATTTTGGTCTCTATTAGCTCCAGCTCTTGAATATGCAGAGCCAGGCTATGGGGAATGGAGCTGGGTTCCTGCTGCTGTAGGATTTTTATTAGGTGGCTTCTTTATTCGTTTAATTGATTACATCGTACCTCATTTACATTTAAGTAAGCCTATCAATGAAGCAGAGGGAATCGAACCTCAAAAATTATCTAAGTCAATGTTGTTATTTTTAGCGATAACGATTCATAACATTCCAGAAGGTCTGGCAATTGGTGTCGCTTTTGGGGCTGTAGCAACTAATGTCTCTGGGGTAGATGCGTCTATTATGGGCGCGATTGGTCTGGCGATCGGTATCGGTTTACAAAATATCCCTGAAGGTTCATCTCTTTCTTTGCCAATTCGTGGTGAAGGACATAGTCGTATGAAAGCATTTAATTATGGCTCTATGTCGGCAATTGTTGAACCAATAGCGGCGGTATTTGGGGCTTTATTTGTTATGTCGATGACCGCGGTTTTACCTTATGCATTAGCTTTTGCTGCAGGCGCGATGATTTTCGTGGTAGTAGAAGAATTAATTCCTGATTCACAGAGTAATGGTAATACGGATATTGCGACCTTGAGTCTAATGGCTGGATTTGTGATTATGATGATTTTGGATGTGGCGTTAGGTTAATCAGATTTGCTTGAAACCGTTGCATACAGTAAAATGCAACGGTTTTTTATTTATATTAAAAGAGGTTATCAAATGTTTGGAAAAGGTGGCTTAGGCGGCTTAATGAAACAGGCTCAGCAAATGCAAGAGCGTATGCAAAAAATGCAAGAAGAGATCGCACAGTTAGAAGTAACGGGTGAATCTGGTGCTGGTTTAGTAAAAATCACTGTAAATGGCGCACACAACTGCCGTCGCATTGAAATCGATCCATCATTAATGGAAGATGACAAAGAGATGTTAGAAGACTTAATTGCAGCAGCATTTAATGATGCGGTACGTCGTGCAGAAGAGCTTCAAAAAGAAAAAATGGCAGGCGTAACAGCGGGTATGCAATTACCACCAGGTATGAAATTACCATTCTAATTTGAATTTTAATATTGGGGCGCTCTGCGCCCCAAACTGTTTAAAGAGATATTATGCAAACAAGTCCTTTACTTGATAATTTAATGGAAGCCCTACGTGTATTACCTGGGGTAGGGCCTAAATCTGCTCAGCGTATGGCATATCACTTACTGCAACGTAATCGTAGTGGTGGTGTAAATCTTGCTAAGGCACTCAGTGAAGCAATGAGCCATATTGGTCATTGTAAATCTTGCCGAGATTTTACCGAAGAAGAAGAGTGTAATATTTGTCAAAACTACCGCCGTCAAATGAGTGGTCAATTATGTATTGTGGAAATGCCACAAGATATTCAAGCTGTTGAAGCAACAGGACAATACTCTGGACGCTATTTTGTACTGATGGGACATTTGTCTCCTTTAGATGGAATTGGACCGCGTGAAATTGGCTTAGATCTGCTACAGCAACGCTTAGAAAATGAATCTTTTCATGAAGTAATTCTTGCAACTAATCCAACCATTGAAGGAGATGCAACGGCAAACTATATTGCTGAGATGTGCCGAATGCACAATATTAAAGTGACCCGTATTGCTCATGGTGTCCCTGTCGGTGGTGAGCTTGAAACCGTTGATGGAACAACCCTTTCTCATTCGTTTGTGGGGAGACGAGATCTCTAAGTAGGATGCAATGACTAATTTCAATATTTGTATTATTGGTGGTGAAACAGAAAAAGGCGCTTTCTTAGAGCTTGCCGAATTGATTCATTTTTCTCTTATTGAACTAGACTATGTTTCTAAAATTAGTATTAATCATATTGAAGTGAATGATTATGTGAATATTATTATTGGTGCACATCAACTTGATCCAAAGTCATATGATATATTGCCACCAAGCACTATTATCTTAAATACGGAACAAATAGCAGGCTTAATTACCCATGGTAATATGGACGCTCATTCAAAATATTACTATTGGTTAGAACGTTTAATTAGCTTAGCTAAGCGTTTCCATATTTGGGATTACAGTGAAAAGAATATTGAAATTTTTTCATTATTAGGTTTTCCACAAGTAAAATTGTTTCCTATTGGTTTTCAGCCTAAGTTACAGAGAATAAAGCCTGTAGAGCAAGATATTGATGTGCTGTTTTATGGCAGTATTAATGCTCGTCGCCTTCATATTTTTAATGAACTCAAAGAATTAGGCTTAAATGTTGAACATCTGTTTAATGTTTTTGGTGAAGATAGGGATCGCCATATTGCTCGTGCAAAAGTGGTACTCAATCTTCATTATTTTGATTCAAAGATTTTTGAGATCGTACGCTGTTTCTATTTGATGACGAATGGTGTTGCAATTGTGAGTGAAATAGACAAAGACACCCAAATTGCAGAGCGCTATTTAAATGCGATTGTTCCTGCTGACTACTCAGAGCTAGCTCAAAAATGTAAAATGCTTGTAGATAATCCTGAATTAAGAGCTCAATTGCAGTTAAATGCGTTGGAAATAATTAAGGAGCAGCCTCAGGCAGCTTTATTACGAAGATTATTGAGTGAAACTGCATAAAAATTATCATGAATTATTTTTTTTTATCTTTTAAATTAAAAAAAATAATTCACTCATATTGACAGCAACCTTAAATCCCTTTATAACGCAATCTATAGATTTTTTGTAACAGGGATTTAACACTATGCTTAAAATAACTCCAATTAGTGAATCCACTCTTGTTTGTACTTTACCTCCTCCTGCTGAATTATCAAAGCAACGCCAATTTTGGGCGTTTGCGGAGGCTCTTGAATCACATATCCATATTGCCGAAGTTGTGGTGGGAATGAATAATCTCACTGTTTTTGCAAACTTTGGTACCAATCTTACCGCTTTAGCTCAGCAGCTTGAACAGCAATGGGCGCAAATCGAAGTTGGTAGCCATCATGGCCGCCATATCCAAATTCCAGTCCAATATGGTGGAAAATGGGGGGAGGATCTGTTTGAGGTTGCTGCTTTTCATAATGTCTCTCCTGAAACTATTATTGAACGTCATATTGCACCGACCTATACGGTATTTATGATAGGCTTCCAAGCTGGTTTTCCTTATCTTGGAGGTTTACCGGAACATCTTCATACACCTCGCCGAACAATACCGCGTACAGCAGTTCCAGCAGGATCTGTTGGGATTGGTGGTAGCCAAACAGGGGTTTACCCATTTAGCTCCCCTGGGGGCTGGCAACTAATTGGACGTACCGATTTGGCTTTATTTAATAAAGCGAATAATCTACCAACCTTGCTGCAGGCAGGGGATACAGTGCAGTTTGTAGTAGATAAGGTGGAATTATGATTAAAATTTTAAAACTCCAAGCTTTGGCGACGCTACAAGATTTAGGCCGTTATGGCTATCGTCGCTTAGGGATTGGACATTGTGGCGCAATGGATAAACTCGCATTACAAGCGGGCAATTTACTCTTGGAAAATGCAGAAGATGATTGTGCGATAGAGGTGGCTCTAGGTGGAATAACAGTTCGTTTTGAACAAGATAGCTCTTTCTGTATTACAGGCGCTTTATATGAAGCTTATTTAGATGGAGAGTCTGTTTACTCTTATTGGCGTTATAGTGTGAAAAAAGGACAAATTTTACAGTTAGTAAAAGCGACTTATGGGATGTATGGCTATCTATGTGTACAAGGTGGAATCCAAGTCAAACCTGAATTAGCTTCTCGTAGTACCGATCTTAAAGCTCAATTTGGTGGCTTAAATGGCAGAGCTTTGCAAGAGGGTGATGAATTGCCATTTCGTGATAAAACTAAAATGCTCTCTCATCTTGGTATTGCTCCTATTCCGTTTAGTGACACGATTCGAGCTTTACCTTCTTCTGAATATCAAGCATTTAGTCGCAAATCACAATATTATTGGTGGCAGAATCGTTGGCATTTGCAAAGTAATAGTAACCGAATGGGATATCGCTTCAAAGGCGATACTTTAGAGCTAATTAAACCATTAGAAATGCTGTCTCATGGGGTTCAGTTTGGTACGATACAGGTCCCTCCAAGTGGGCAGCCGATAGTATTAATGGCAGATAGTCAAACGACAGGTGGTTATCCAAAGATTGCTTCAGTTATTCAGGCAGATCTGGGAAAGCTTGCTCAGGTTAGACTGGGTAGCCAGATTAAATTTGAATGTGTAACACCAGAACAAGCGGTTAAATTACAGCAAAAAAATACCGCTTACCTTAATCAGATTAGGAGGATTGTTGATGCAGCTCGTTGATTTAAATGCTGATTTAGCGGAAGGAATGGAGAATGATCAAGCCATTCTACAAAAAGTGACTTCAGCCAATATTGCTTGTGGGGTCCACGCAGGTAATGCAGTAGAAATTCAAAAAGCATTACGTTGGGCGAAAGAATATAACGTCCGAGTTGGTGCTCATCCCAGTTATCCCGATCGGGAGAATTTTGGGCGTACGGTGATGCAATTATCTGATGATGAATTAAAAGCACATTTACTATATCAGCTTGGAGCGTTGCAATCATTATGTGTAGCTGAAGGTGTAGAGATTGAGTACGTCAAACCACATGGTGCGCTTTACAACCAAGCTGCAAAAGATGCCCATTTAGCTACACTAATTGCGCAGACAGTTAAAGTTTTTAATCCAAACTTAAAATTAATGGGACTATCAGGCAGCTTATTAATTAGTGAGGCAGAAAAAGTTGGCTTAGGCACTATTTCAGAAGTATTTGCCGATCGTCATTATCAAGTAGATGGGAGTCTAGTACCACGTACTCAGCCAAACGCTCAAGTTGAAAGTGATGATGAGGCCATTGCACAAGTATTACAAATGGTAAAGCAAGGTACTGTAACGGCTGTAACAGGTGAAATTGTGTCTGTACGAGCGGAGAGTATTTGCTTACATGGCGATGGACCACGTGCATTGGAGTTTGCAACAAAGCTTAGAGAAATTCTTCATAGTTAATAATGTAGGGAGGGAGCGGTCCCGCCGAAAATAATCTCATACGAATAAAATAGCGGGATAAATCTCGCCTTATACAATAATAAAAATCTCAACAGGAGAAACACAATGTCTATTAAATCAACTCGCCGCAATGCCTTATTAGGTGCGGCTTTCCTGATGGCTACATCAGCTATAGGTCCAGGGTTTTTAACTCAAACAGCGACTTTTACTCAAAGCTTACTAGCAAGTTTTGGATTTGTTATTTTACTTTCAATTTTACTTGATATTGGGGCACAACTTAATATCTGGCGAATTGTAGCGGTGTCAGAGAAAAAGGCCCAAGATATTGCCAATATGGTCTTTCCTGGTGCGGGCTATTTTCTCGCGGTATTAATTGTGATGGGAGGGCTTGCGTTTAATATTGGTAATGTGGGTGGAGCTGGTTTAGGCTTAAATATTATCTTTGGGATTAGCCCAGAAGTTGGTGCGGTAATTAGTGGTGCTGTGGCTTTAATGATTTTCCTTGTTAGGGAAGCAGGTAAGGTTATGGATAAATTTGCCCAAGTAATGGGATTTGTCATGATTGCTTTGACTCTTTACGTTATGTTTAAAGCAGAGCCGCCTTTTGCCGAAGCTGTAAGCCGAACTATTGCACCAGAAAAAATTGATCCAGTTGCAATTGTAACATTAGTTGGTGGTACCGTGGGGGGATATATTACTTTCGCAGGTGCTCACCGTCTATTAGATGCTGGTATCAAAGGCAAAGAATCTCTACCAGAAGTTAATAGAGGCTCAATTTCAGCGATCCTCATTGCATCGATAATGCGTATTGTATTATTTCTTGCAGTATTAGGGGTTGTTTCTCAAGGTGTTAGTCTTGATCCTAAAAACCCAGCTGCTACACCATTCGAATATGTGGCGGGCAATGTAGGTTTGATTATTTTTGGGGTTGTGATTTGGGCTGCTTCAATTACTTCGGTAGTAGGTGCTGCTTATACTTCAGTATCTTTTATTTCAAGTTTTAGCGAATCAATAGAACGTAATCGTAACAAATGGATTATTGCCTTTATCGTGATTTCAACAGCAGTATTAGCAACAATTGGTAGACCAGCACAAGTGCTAGTCTTTGTTGGAACATTAAATGGCTTAATTTTGCCAATTTCGCTTGGCTTAGTGTTACTTGCAGCCTATAAAACAAAAATTGTGGGCGATTATAAACACCCATTCTGGATGACAGTTGTTGGTGCTATTGTGGTTGTAGCAATGGCAATTTTAAGTGGACAAACATTGTTTTCCTACATCGGGAAATTAATGGCGTAATCTCAATCAGGTAATAAATATCAACAGAATGATTTTTATACGGTTAGTTCAAGTTTTTTATATTTGTTATTGACATAAATTTTCAAATCATTAAAATGCACCACATCAAAACGCTACTGCAAACGTAGCGTTTTTTGCGGGAATAGCTCAGTTGGTAGAGCACGACCTTGCCAAGGTCGGGGTCGCGAGTTCGAGCCTCGTTTCCCGCTCCATTTTTTGCCCGAGTGGCGGAATCGGTAGACGCAAGGGATTTAAAATCCCTCGCCTTTCGGGGCGTGCCAGTTCAAGTCTGGCCTCGGGCACCATTCTTAAAAAGCCAAATAGAAGATAGTCGCATTAGCGACTTTTTTTATACTTTGAATTAACTAAATTACAGTTAATTTATCCTCTCTATTAAATACCTGAATTATAATGTTAGGCAAATCATTTTGATGTTTGCTTATTAATCATCAAAAACTATCAAAATAATGATGTTTTTTGAACAAGTTTGAAATATGTCAAATTTAGGTTAAATTTCTTTAAAATTCCCTAGTAACATACTAGGTTTTTCAATATTCTCTCACATGTATATCTTGTTTATCTTATTGTTTTTTAATAAGAAATATTCTCATTTTCAAACTTTTATTGTGGGAGGCTCACGTGAAACACGTAGGCAAAATGTTAAAAAGTGGTCTAGCATTAGGTGTTATGGCTATGCTAGGAGTAGTCCAATCTGCTTGGGCTGGCGAGGCTAAAGAATTTGAAGGCCCAAAACCTGATCTTAAAATTGAATCGGCAAATCATAAATTCGAAGAAAAATATCCTCTTCAATATAATTCTTGGAAAGCAACTTCTGAATCATCAGAAATTACTGCTGCGTTACAAGAAGATCCTCGCTTAGTCATACTTTGGAGTGGTTATGCATTCTCAAAAGAGTATAACAAACCTCGTGGTCACTTTTATGCAGTGACTGATGTACGTAATATTTTACGTACAGGTGCACCGATGAGCCCTGATGCAGGCCCACAACCTATGGCGTGTTGGTCTTGTAAGAGCCCTGATGTACCGCGTTTAATCGCTGAAAAAGGTGAAGTAGGCTATTTTGATGAGAAATGGGCGAAATATGGAGCAGAAATTGTAAACCCAATTGGCTGTGCAGACTGCCATGATACAACTTCAAAAGATTTTGAAGAGGGTAAAGCAGCATTACGCGTTGCTCGCCCACACGTATTACGTGCTTTAGATGCAATCGGTTGGACATTCCAAAACTTAGATAAACATGGTCAGCGTGCTGCAGTATGTTCTAACTGCCACGTAGAGTATTACTTTGCTGGTAAAGAAAAAGCAGTGACTTTCCCATGGGATAAAGGTGTTGATGTTGATAGTATGGAAAAATACTATGACGAAATCAAATTTAACGACTGGGTTCACAGTTTATCAAAAGCACCAATGTTAAAAGCACAGCACCCTGATTTTGAAACATGGTCATTAGGTACTCATGGTAAAAATGGTGTAACTTGTATTGATTGCCATATGCCTAAAGTGGAAACTAAAGACGGTAAAGTTTATACCGACCACAAAATTGGTAATCCATTTGATAACTTCGAACACACTTGTAAAACTTGCCACGAGCAAAGCAAAGAGACTTTACAAACTCGTGTAAAAGAGCACAAAAAACAAGTTAAAGATGTAATGGTTCGTTTGGAAGATCAATTAGTTAAGGCCCACTGGGAGGCGAAAAAAGCTTGGGAAGTGGGGGCAACTGAAGAAGAGATGAAAGCTGCATTACAAGATATCCGCCACGCTCAATGGCGCTGGGATTATTCAGCAGCAGGTCACGGTGGCCATATGCACGCACCTGATGTGATTTTACATGTAATCGGTACTGGTTTAGATCGTGCAGCAGATGCTCGTACAAAATTAGCAGTAATTTTAACAAAACATGGTGTTGCAACGCCGATTGAATTCCCAGATATCTCTACAATGGAAAAAGCACAAAAAGCGATTGGTTTAGATATTCCTAAAGAACAAGTGGCTAAAGATGAATTCTTACGTACCATTGTTCCACAATGGGAAAAAGAAGCAAAAGAAAAAGGCTTATTACCAGCGGACGCGAAATAGCGATAAGTTGAGGTTACTATGAAAAAATTACTCTCAAAACTTGCGCAAGCGGTCACTTTAGTCGGTTTCTTTGCAGTTGCAGGTAGTGCGTTGGCTGAAATGCCAGCGCCACCAAAACCACTTTGGATTGATTCAGCGGATGGCGCACAGATTGCTAAAGATGCACGTCGTGATCCAAACAAATATTGTGTGGACTGTCACGGGCATTTATCAGCCTTTGAACATGCTGGTAAACATTTCCAAAAAGATACAAAAAGCCCAAATACAGGTGAACAGTTAAACTGTACGACTTGTCATGGCAATATTTCAGAAAACCACCGTAAAGGTGTAAAAGATGTGATGCGCTTTAGTGCAATGGGCAAGGCGAAAAATCCAGATTTAGAGCGTAGTCCGCAAGAGCAAAATATGGTTTGTTTTGCGTGTCATGAGCCAGATTAACTTCGTAAAACTTTCTGGGCGCATGATGTTCATGCCAATAAAATGGCGTGTGTAAATTGCCATAAATTACACCCAGAAACAGAGCCTATGAAAGCAACTGAGCCAAAACAACGTATAAAACTCTGCGTTGATTGCCACAGCGATATTCACGAGAAAAAACAAACTAAACAACTTTCAACTAAGGATTCAAAATGAGCTGTTCCCGTAGAGATTTCATCTCAGGGGCAGGAGCAGTAATCGCCGTAGCAGGCACAACAGGGCTTGCTACCAGCTCTCTCTCCTTAGCTTCTGAGAGCGAAAAGAAAAAAATTCGCTATGCGATGTTACATGATGAGCAATCTTGTATTGGCTGTACTGCTTGTATGGATGCTTGCCGTGATGTAAATAAGGTACCAGAAGGCGTATCACGCTTAGAAATTATCCGAAGCGAGCCTTATGGTGAATTTCCAAATGTTGAGTATGAATTTTTCCGTCAATCTTGCCAACACTGTACCAATGCTCCTTGTGTAAGTGTTTGTCCAACTGGTGCTTCGTTTATCGATAAAGAAACGGGGATCGTTGATGTAAATCGCGATTTATGTGTCGGCTGTTCATACTGTATCGCTGTTTGCCCTTATCGTGTGCGTTTTATTCACCCAGAACATAAAACTGCAGATAAATGTAACTTCTGTCGTGATACTAACTTGGCTGTCGGTAAACAACCTGCTTGTGTGGAAAGTTGCCCAACTAAAGCGTTAGTATTTGGTGACTTGAATGATCCACAAAGCGAAATTTCCAAAGCGATTAAGGAAAAACCTGTTTATCGTACTAAGGTAGAGCTTGGCACCCAGCCAAATCTATATCATGTCCCATTTGAACACGGAGAACCAAGACGATGAACGAATATGTTCCTTTCCATACTCCGAATCTCGTGTGGGATTCTAGTATTGCAGTCTATCTATTTTTACTCGGTATTTCTGCAGGTACAACGTTGTTGGCTGTGTTATATAAGCGTAGCCATAAATTGGCAAATCCAAGTGAAAGCTGGATTATCCGTAGTACTGCAATTTTAGCTCCAGGGGCAACAATCGTAGGCTTAACGCTACTGATTTTCCACTTAGCACGTCCGTGGACATTCTGGTATTTAATGTTTAACTACCAGTTTGATTCGGTGATGTCGATGGGGGTAATGCTGTTCCAAGTGTTCATGGCAGTATTATTTATCTGGCTTGCGATTATTTTTAAAGATTGGTTGGCGAAAACTTTCAGCTTTATTCCAAAATTTGTATTTAGCTTGATTGATGTAGCAGGAAAATTCACTAATATTATCGAATTATTCCTTGCTTTCTTAGCTGTAGCATTAGGGGCTTATACAGGCTTTTTACTCTCAGCATTAGTCAGCTACCCAATGTTAAATAACCCTGTGTTACCATTATTATTCTTGGTATCGGGGACTTCATCAGGTATTGCTGCTTTATTAATTGCGGTGTTAGTGGTTGGCAAAGTTTCAACTCATTCAGATGAAGTGCATTTTTTGCATAAATTTGAAACGCCAACAGTCTTAACTGAAATGCTAACGCTATTTGCTTTCTTCGTAGGTTTATACTTCGGTGGTGGTCAAAAAGCATTAGCAGCAAGTAATGCACTGTCAGGTTTCTGGGGAAGTGTATTCTGGATTGGCGTAGTAGCGATTGGCTTAGTATTACCATTCCTAGCAAATCAACTTGCTTGTGAGAAAATGAAACACAATAAAGGCTTTATTATTGGATTAGCGATTGCAGGTTTAATCGGCGTATTTTGCTTACGATTCTTTATCCTATATGGCGGTCAGTTGACGATTGCTTAATTAAGGATTGAGAAGATATTCTGTATTGCCGACAATCATCTTAAAAGGAACTATTTTCAGGAATAGTTCCTTTTTTGTTATAAGCAAACTACCTTTGCGTATAATAAAAAGGCCGACTTTCCTGTATTAAGAAAAGTCAGCCTTTGTGCTACTTATTTCGTTGAACTAGCCATTAATTAACCAGCTATCCACGAGTTCTTGTGTTGTTTCTTTATGTCGCCACATGCTTGTTAATTCTGGCTCTGGCAATTTAGTACGGTTGTAGCCAACAAACTCTCTAAAATCAAATACCGCATGCGGATAGCCATTAATAAGAAGGAAAGCTTTATATCCATCTTCGCTCCAACAAATTTGCAGCTGGCGAGGCTCTTTTAAGCTATCTTGTTTTACATCTGCAACGCGATAGACGAATAAGTTGTCCACCACTGGTTGTGATTCTTGATGTAAATCCATGGCATAAAAGTAGCCTGTTTCGCCATCGTCTTCAAACATAACAACTAGATGTTCATGTTCAGTAGAGTGAGCGCCAGTACGGAATGGTTGCCCAATTAATAATTGTTCGGTTAAAACTGAATATAACATGTCATTTTTCCAAGAATTTATTAAATTACGCGCCTAGATTTTTCTTTGCCGTAGCGATCGCTTCTGCAACACGCTCAAGGTTTACACCACCTTTTGCACAACGTTTTGCTAAACAAGATTCTAATGACAGAATTGGGTAAACATCTTCTGCAATCACAGCATGGAATTGTCTAAACTCATCTAAGCTTAGTTGCTCTAACGCTCGTTTTTGCTCAATAGCATAAACTACTGCCTCACCTACAATATGATGCGCTTCACGGAATGGAATGCCTTTAGCTACTAAGTAGTCTGCTAATTCTGTTGCATTCGCATAACCTTGTTGAGCCGCTTCTTTAGTACGCTCGGTATCTACTTTGATATCTTCTAACACTAATGCTGAGATATTTACGCAAGCCTGCCATGTTTCGATTGCATCAAAGATACCTTCTTTATCTTCTTGCATATCTTTGTTATAAGCTAACGGTAAACCTTTTAAGGTTGCAAGCAAGCCAGTTAATGCACCAAATACGCGACCTGTTTTACCACGCACTAATTCACACGCATCTGGGTTTTTTTTCTGTGGCATTAATGAAGAACCAGAAGTTACTCGATCTGATAATTCCACAAAGTGTGATTCACCGCTGTTGAAGATAATTAAATCTTCAGCGAAGCGAGAAAGGTGCATCATGCTGATTGATGCTGCTGCTAATAACTCTAACACGTGGTCACGGTCTGATACGCTGTCTAAGCTGTTGCGAGTTGCGGTTTCAAACCCTAAGTTTTGTGCTAATAAATCACGATCTATCGCATAAGCAGTACCTGCTAATGCACCAGAGCCTAGTGGGCAAGTATTCATACGTTTATAAGCGTCAGTTAAACGCGTATAGTCACGCTCTAACATTTCATAGTATGCCATACACCAGTGTGCAAAAGTGATTGGTTGCGCGCGTTGTAAGTGAGTATAGCCTGGCATTACAGAATGTTGGTTTGCTTCTGCCGTTTCCACTAATTTCTCTTGTAAGGCACGGATCGATTCTTGTAGTGAAAGCACTTGCGCTTTACACCAAAGTTTCATATCCACGGCAACTTGGTCATTACGGCTACGACCTGTGTGTAATTTTTTACCTAAATCACCGACTTTTTTGATTAATTGAAGCTCAACCCAGCTGTGAATATCTTCTGCGTCTTCTTGTAATACGATTGCTAAATTTGGTGAAACTTCTGCACGTAGTGTTTTTAGTGCATTGATTAATTCCTCAAGCTCAGTTTCGGTAATAACGCCAACTGATTGAATTGCTTTTGCCCAACCGATTGAGCCATCAATATCTTGTAATGCTAAACGGTAGTCAAAACGCAATGAATCGTTAAAATATTTGAATTGTTGGTCAGCTGCCTGTGTGAAACGTCCACCCCAAAGTGCCATAGTTTGTTCCTTAATTCTTGTAAATAAAAAAGCGGATTTGACCGCTTGAAATTAGCGATATTATTGCATAATTATGCAGTTTTATTCAATAATTATTTTCTCAGCTTTTGCTGTTAAATTTTCTGCGCCATTTGCTCGCATCACGATATTATCTTCGCTACGAATACCGCCATATCGCTTAAACTGGTTAATTTTATCCCAATTAAAGAATCGTGCAAGCGGTGAGTTTTTCCAATTATTTAGCAACATATCAATAAAGTAAAACCCTGGTTCAATGGTTAATACCATACCTTTAGCTAAATCGCGAGTACAGCGCAAACTCGGATAAATTTCTGGTGCTGATTTGTGAGTACCACGACGATTCTGCTGGAATCCTGCTACATCATGCACCTGTAAACCAAGCTGATGGCCTAAACCATGGGGGAAGAAAGCGCGACTAATGCCTTCCTCAAA
Organism: Pasteurellaceae bacterium 15-036681; assembly: GCA_002002485.1. Classification (GTDB taxonomy): domain Bacteria; phylum Pseudomonadota; class Gammaproteobacteria; order Enterobacterales; family Pasteurellaceae. The sequence goes on along the minus strand of MQVI01000001.1, from coordinate 31,084 downwards.
AATTTGCTCAGCAGGTAGTTTCACAAATTCAAACTCATTAAGTAATTGAGACATCCATTGGTGCATTTGGGTATGATAACTTAGGTAGTTAAAACCTATCTCTAAATTATCAATAATATCCAATTTAAATTGATCAAGTTTTGCCACTAATTGAGCAAATTCACTATTTGGATCAAAAGCATAGCTGCGAGTTAAATCAGAGGCATAACCTAGATAGCTTGTACCTGCATCTAATAAAAAACTATAACGTTCTTTCGGTAATTGGGTATTGAGCTTAGTATAGTGTAAAATAGCGCTGTTTTGATTAATTGCAACGATATTGCCATAAGGCACATGGCAATCCGATTGCAAAGTGGCTTGCAAATAAGCGAGATTAATTTCAAACTCACTTTTGCCAGCAAAAAATGCATCTTTAGCCGCTTTATGCCCTTTTAAGGCTGTGAATTGCGCACGATAAATGCATTCAACTTCAAATTCACTTTTGATCGAACGTTCAAAATGCAGTACATTGAGCACCTTTTTGGGATTAATCTCGCTAAAGCCTAACTCGCGAGCTAAATCTGTATTTTCACCAATAAAGGCACAATATTGCGGATTTTGAATATAATTTTGGATTTGAGTGGTATCCGTTAATAGTTGCCAATCAAATTGCTCTGCAAAAAAAGCATCTTGCGGTGGGTTTGGCGCCACGTGCCAATAGTCTTGTGGTGCATAGAAGTAAACTTTCGGTTTATTTTTACCGTCAAGATAGAGCCAGCTATGTTCAGCGGTTGGTTCAGGAAAGATATAGTTGAAGTGGGGATTGATCTTAAATGGTGCTGTTTGATCGTCGAGGAAATGGTATTTTGCTGATCCTGAGTAGATCCAGATTCCATCAAGACGTGCTATTTCTAAACAATCTTGAATAATGTGCTGAATGCGTGAAATGTGTTGTGCAAATAATTGTTTCATAAAGCTCCCATAATTTCTGACTAAAGACCTCGGTAATTATTAGTTTTCGTCGAGGCCGGGTTTATTTCAGCCCAAATTTAATTCACGGTATTATGTAGTAGTTGTACAGGCGGCTTATTTACACCCTCTTCCTCCGGGAGTGGGAAATTGTTAAATATTCCTTAAATATTGCCACTTGTTACCCTCTCTCTGCAAAAATTGCTGAACGCAATTTTTGCGGTCTCTCTCCCAGAGGGAGAGAGTGGTGAATTCAAATATTTGATTTGTGCAACTTTTACATAATTTCGTTAATTTATTAATGAATAGAAATAAATTCCCCCTACGAATATACGATTTGTTCGAGGTATTCTTTTTATATTTTAGGAAAATAAATATGAGTAATATCACCATTAACCAAACATTAGATACCCTCGGGCTACGTTGTCCAGAACCTGTAATGCTTACGCGTAAAACCATTCGTAATATGAGTGACGGTGAGGTGTTACATATTATAGCAGATGATCCTGCAACTACTCGTGATATTCCAAGTTTTTGTCAATTTATGGATCATACTCTGCTAGACAGTAAAACGGATAGTACACCCTATCAATATTGGATTAAGAAAGGGTTAGAATAATAGATAAAAAAGTGGCGCAAAGATTAGGGAGTCAATGCGCCACAAGGTTGGGATTTTCAGTTTGTTTTTTGAGGTTTATTATGATTTAATTTTTTTCGCTAACATTGTTGCAAAACGCATTTTAATGCGATTCCCATTTGCATCAGTTTTGTGTAATTCGCCAAGATCTTCATTATATTTCACCAATTCCCAATCTTTATAGTAATGGCTTAATTCACCTTCTGCAAAAGTGAAAGAAAACGGCATTGGACAAGGATATTCATCAGTACTCATTGCGCATACAATAAGATTGTAGCCACCAACTTTAGTATTTGCCTGCATATTTTTAATAATAGCTGGAATGCGTGTACGATCTAAGAACATCATTACGACAGTTGAAATAATCAGATCATATTCGTCTTGCACAGTAGCTTCATTGATATCATAAACTGCAGTATGAAGATTCTGCATTTGCTCTTGCTCAATCACATGATTTAAGAACTGAATACTGCTTTCGTTAAAATCCACGGCATCTACTTCAAAACCAAGTTTATTTAAATAGAGTGAATTACGCCCTCGACCACAACCAAGGTCAAGTGCTTTACCTTGATTAATATAGTTAATTGCATTTAAAACTTCTGAATGAGTTTTGGTTAGATTATATTTTTGGGTAAGATACTCAGAAAAATTTGAAGTGTCAGACATAAATATTTCCTATAGCGAGATAAACTGCGATTATCTTATGCTGTTCTTTTTCTGTAGGCAATAAAAATCCGACTAAAATAGTCGGGTTTTAATATTAGGTTGATTTAGGTCAATGAACCTAGACCAGCGAGAGTGTCTTTCTTGTGGCTAAATAGTCAAAAGCGCGAGTGAGGCACTCGCTGCTAGCAGCAATATTAGCTACAGTTCAACGGCTTTAAACTGTCTACCAAAGTAAACTAGACTATCTTTTGGATTTACTTGGATTTGTGATAACTCCACCAGAAAAATCGTATGGGTGCCAACTGCATGTGTATCAACAATATTACCCACTAGAGAAGATATTGCTCCTTCAAGCATAAGTTGCTTAGCATCGCTCTCTTTCCAAATATCCCAAGCAAAACGTTCTTCCATTGTGCTACATAACATACAAGCAAAATGTTTAGCTAATTCCTCTTGCTCATTATTTAATACATTGATACATACTTTACCATTTTGTTTGATGACATCATGTAAATCACTTGATTGATTAACACAAAAAAGTAATGTCGCAGGGCTATCTGTCACAGAGCACACAGAAGAAACCGTTAACCCCACTTTTCCTGCAATACCATTGCTCGTTACAATACTTACTGCAGAAGAAAGGTGTGCCATTGCATCACGAAATTGTTGTGAAAATTCCGAAATCGGTGATTGTGAAGGTTGGTAGCAAGTCTGTTTTTTTGACATCGTAGTACCTCTTATTCTTTCCAAATCACGTGACATTCACGTTGATCTTCACCTTCTTGGATTTCATTTGAAATTAAGAAACGTGCAAACACATCTTCAATTTCATCTTGAGAGTTATACAAACTTACCCAAACTTCCACAAAAGCATCTGGGTCGATCAATGTACCAATTTCTTGATCCCAGCTGTCACTGGTTTCCACAATTTCAACACCACCACGCTCTTCAAATTGCAAATTGAAAAGTAAAATATCGGCTGGATCTAAATTTTCAGGAGCCATTTCAAGGAAAGTGTCATAAGCGATATCAATTGCTTCATCTGGGGTTAATTTTGTTGTCATTGTGATTCCTAATTAAAAATTTAATACTTTATCAGCATCCATAGTCCAATCGGCAAGTTCAATTAAGGTTCCGATTTCTACACCTTCCGCTAATTTTAATTCTGTTATACCACGTGCATTAGTACATGTTTTGCAAAGTTTTACTTTTGCACCTTGTGCCGTGAGTATTTCCAACATTTGTTGTGCATGATAGCTTTCAGTTGGATTTTGCTTTGCAAGTCCTGCGATTACAGCATCTGACATTAAAAATAATTTGATTTCTGCTTTATGCTGTTCTTGAATTTGTAATGCCAAACGCAATCCGCTAAAAAAAGTTTCATTGCCATAAGGCGCAGAGTTAATAATAAAGAGCAATTTTTGCATAATGTCCTCCAAAAAGAAAATAACAAGCGGTTAAATTATATTACTTTTTTGCGATAAACAAAAAGCGAGAACAGAGCCTCGCTTTTATCGGAATTATAAGGAAATACCAAATTTCTCTTTTACTACTGGTGCGAAATCAGAAAAGCCACCCATTGGTACATCATCTAAAAAGATTTGTGGCACTGTTGCAACAGGTTTACCAACACGAGGTTCTAAATCTTCTTTTGAAATACCTTCTTCAATCATATCAATGAATTTAAAATCAAAATCAGCTAATTCTGCTTTCATTTTCTCCGCTAATGCTTTTGCATTACGGCAATAAGGACAAGTCATACGACCATAAATCTCTACAAACATAGTGTTTCCTTTTAAATAAAATGGTGACAAGCACTGAGATTGTAGCAGAATTTTGCAAAAATCCCAGTAATCAATTTATGTAAGTAGAGGCAGATAATATCTGCCCCAAATATCATGTACTAAAAAGGGCGGATATTATCCGCCCCTAAACTACAATTTATAAATTAACGAGTACTTGTACTTGTCGTTGTACGGCTTGCACGTTTACGCTCAACTTCAGTTAATAATTTCTTACGAATACGAACTGATTTTGGCGTTACTTCTACTAATTCATCGTCATCGATAAATTCTAACGCTTGTTCTAATGTGAACTTAACTGGTGTCGTTAAGGTTAATGCATCGTCTTTGCCAGATGCACGCATATTGGTTAATTTTTTACCTTCAAGTGGGTTTACGGTTAAGTCGTTTGAACGGCTGTGAATACCGATTACTTGACCTTCATAAATCTCAACACCGTGATCAACCATTAATTTACCACGATCTTGTAATGCGTAAAGTGAGTATGCTAACGCTTTACCTGTACCGTTTGAAATTAATACACCATTGATACGCTGACCGATATCACCTGGTTTCACATCATCATAGTGGCTGAAGCTTGAGTAAAGTAAGCCAGTACCTGATGTCATTGTCATAAATTCGTTACGGAAACCGATTAAGCCACGGCTAGGAATGATGTACTCTAAACGGGTACGACCTTTACCATCTGGGATCATATCGCGCACTTCACCTTTACGGATACCTAATGCTTCCATTACAGAACCTTGGTGTTGCTCTTCGATATCGATTGTAACTTGCTCGAATGGCTCTTGTTTACGACCGTCGATCTCTTTGAAGATTACTTTCGGACGAGATACCGCTAACTCATAACCTTCACGACGCATATTTTCGATTAATACCGATAAGTGTAATTCACCACGACCCGATACGCTGAATACGTCAGAGTCATCCGTTTCTTCTACACGTAATGCCACGTTGTGCACTAATTCTTTGTTTAAACGCTCTAAAATTTGGCGTGAAGTCACGAATTTACCTTCTTGACCACAGAATGGAGAAGTATTAACACAGAAGAACATCGTTACTGTTGGTTCATCAACAGATAATGCTGGTAATGCTTCAACGTTGTTTACATCACATAATGTATCAGAGATGTTTAATTCACCCATACCAGTGATTGCTACGATATCACCTGCGAATGCTTCAGTTGCTTCATAACGTTGTAAACCTAAGTGGCCTAACACTTGACCGATACGGCCGTTGCGAGTTTTACCTTCGCTATCAATTAAAGTTACAGGTTGGTTTGGTTTTACTGTACCACGTTTGATACGACCGATACCGATAACACCTAAGTATTTGCTGTAGTCTAACTGAGAGATCTGCATTTGGAATGGCGCATCTAATTCAACATCTGGCGCAGAAACGTGCTCTACGATCGCTTCGAATAGTGGATCCATATTTGGCGCTAAATCTTCGTGATCTAAACCTGCAACACCGTTTAATGCTGAAGCATAGATGATTGGGAAATCTAACTGTTCGTCAGTTGCACCTAAGTTTACGAATAAGTCGAATACTTGATCCACAACCCAGTCAGGACGCGCGCCCGGACGGTCAACTTTGTTGATAACAACGATTGGTTTTAAACCGTGAGCGAACGCTTTTTGAGTTACGAAACGAGTTTGTGGCATTGGGCCATCAAACGCATCTACTACTAATAATACTGAGTCAACCATTGAAAGAACACGTTCTACTTCACCACCGAAGTCCGCGTGTCCTGGAGTATCTACGATGTTGATACGATAATCGTTCCAGTTGATCGCAGTGTTTTTCGCAAGAATGGTAATACCACGCTCTTTTTCAAGATCGTTTGAGTCCATTACACGCTCATTATCATCACCACGTGAAGTATCTAATGTGCCTGAAAGTTTAAGAAGTTTATCAACTAGGGTTGTTTTACCGTGGTCAACGTGCGCAATAATCGCAATATTACGCATTTTATTTGTATCTAAATGTTGCATTGAAATGTCTTTATATAGAGTTTAAAAATGGTGCGTTCACACGCACCCTACGAAAATCTTGGAAATGTGCTTCACATTTGAGATGTGATCTTGTTCACAATTTGCAAAGGGAGGCGATTATACAGCTTTTTAAGTAAATCGTATAGGAAACAAGCGGATTATTTCGAGTAAAAATTTGCAAATCTTGCAAAATTCTGTCGTGAGCTTTTAAATACATTAAGTTATGCTTGAAAATAAAGCGGCCACTTATTTAATAAATGACCGCCAAAAATTATTACGAGTTTCGTACGCAATGACCGGTACGGCTGCCCTTTTCTAACATTTGCTGTAACGCAAAGCTTTGCCCTGAAAAATTAGACACTTTTAAGCTTACATCTTGTTTAGATTTTCCAGCTTGAGCCAGTTGCTTATTGATAGCATCAAAATATTGTTTTTCTGTATCACGGAGCTGCTTACTTGATTTCATTGCTTGTGTTGTTTTCTCGCTATGTGCGCGAGTCACTTTATTTTGAGTGAAATGATAGCTAAGCACTTCATTTTGATAATCCCAAGTGCCTACTCGTTGTAAATCATAGTGGAAGGCAGGTTTTCCAGCTGGTAAAGCAATGGTTCCGTGATAGTCTGCGAAGCCATCTTCTGCCAATTTAACTTTATTGTTGGATGCAACTTTGTCACCATCCATTTTACAAGCCCAGTTCCCCACAAAATTCTTCATAGTTACTGTATTTTCTTGAACCACAGTTTGAGTTGAGGTTGATGAGGTTGTTTGAGTACAAGCAGCAAGTAGTGACACAAGTGCGAGAGTTGTGAATTTTTTCATAAAATGTTTCCGAGAAATAAAAAATAAATAAAAAAATTTTGTCGGAGCAATACGCCCCGACAGATAAAAATTAAGGTTGATCAGATAATGCCGCAAGCTGATCAGCTTGGTATTCGGTGATAATTGGTTGAATTAATTCATCAATTTTACCATTCATCACTTCATCTAAACGATAAACAGTTAAGTTGATACGGTGATCCGTTACACGACCTTGTGGGTAGTTATAAGTACGGATCTTATCAGAACGGTCGCCCGAACCTAATAAGTTACGACGCGTATCCGCTTGTTCTGCAGCTTGACGCTCTTGTTCCACTTGAACAATACGTGAAGCAAGTACAGCTAACGCTTTCGCTTTGTTCTTGTGCTGTGAACGCTCATCCTGACACTCAACCACAATACCTGTAGGTAAGTGAGTAATACGCACTGCAGAGTCGGTAGTATTAACGTGCTGGCCACCGGCACCTGATGAACGGTAGGTATCAATACGTAAATCTGACGGATTGATTTCTGGCATTTCAGATTCTGGTAACTCTGGCATTACCGCTACAGTACACGCAGAAGTGTGAATACGGCCTTGTGATTCAGTTTTTGGCACGCGTTGTACACGGTGACCGCCCGACTCGAATTTAAGCTGACCATATACGCCTTCACCGCTGATTTTAACGATGATCTCTTTATATCCGCCTTGTTCACTTTCGTTGGCACTCATCTCTTCGATTCTCCAACGTTTACCTTCACAATAACGGCTATACATACGGTATAAGTCACCAGCGAAGATACCAGCTTCATCGCCACCTGTTCCAGCACGGATTTCTAAGAATGCGTTGTATTCATCATTTGGATCTTTAGGTAATAATAAGATTTGCAATTGCTGTTCAAGTTGTTCGATTTCAGCTTTATTTTCTGCGATCTCTTCAGCTGCCATATCTTTCATATCAGGATCATCTAATAACAATTGGGCTTCTTCAATATCGTTATTTAACTTATTCCAACGATTAAAAGTGCCAACAACTTCTTCAAGCTGTGAATACTCTTTTGAATAAGCACGGAATTTATCTTGATCGCTAATCACAGATGCATCGCCAAGTAAGGCTTGTAGCTCTTCGTGACGCTCACTGAGACTTTCTAATTTGGTGATAATTGATGGTTTCATTCGATTTTATATTTGGTTTGTGAAAAATGAGCGGATTATAGCATAAATAACGCGTAGGATGGGTAGGAATTCCCACTCTACGAAAAATCTGCTGGCGCGAGCGTCTCGCTCGTGCTTGGTTGAATATGGCACGAGCGAGACGCTCGCGCTAGCATTATGATGAAAACAAAAAAGCCTAGATATTCTCTAGGCCTCTAAAATCATGTTCTGTAAAAGAAATTATTTTACTAAGTCTTTTAATGCTTTACCTGCAACGAATGCTGGTACGTTAGCCGCTGGAATTTCGATCGCTTCGTTAGTTTTAGGGTTACGACCTGTGCGAGCTTTACGGTGGTTAACTTTGAAAGTACCGAAACCGATTAATTGTACTGCGTCACCTTTCTTTAAGCTTCCTGAGATTGCTTCTAAAGTTGCTTCTAAAGCCGCTTTAGCGTCTTTTTTGCTTAATTCTGCTGATGCTGCGATTGCGTCGATTAACTCAGTTTTGTTCATAGTTTTTATCCTCTAAAGATTTATATCGGTAGCTGGCTGATTTGCCAAAATTAAATTGCGTAAATGCGGTGTGTAGCTTAATTGAAAGTTTGCTATTAGCAAAGTAAATAATGCAAAAATTGTTAGCTAAGTCACACTTATTGGTTAATATTTAATCCAATATTGCTGATTCCACTTGTTCTAATCTCATTTTTAAGTTCTAAAATGAGTTCTACATCTCGTTCTTCACATTCATTGAGCAAACGATAAAGTTGCCACTGTACATCTAATTCTTCTTGAATTTCAGTTGCATTTTTTAATTCTTGCTCATTTAATTCACGATCTTGTTGTGTTTCTAAATAGGTTGTTACTGTAGCTAAAGAAAGCTGACTTAATTTAATTGCTTGTTCTAAAAACTCGCCTGCAATGATCGTATGCAAAGTATCTGAGAGTCCTTGGCAAGCATCTTCAGCAGGAAATACCCCATAGAAATCGTAGTCATTGACATCAGGAATAATTTCTTCAAGCTTCTCAAGCTGGTTTTCAAAATTGATTTTTGCACCTTTCACCGTTAAAGATTCCCAAACTAAATTTAGGATATTTTGGAAAGTTTTAGCTTTTTCAGGTTGCTCCGTTACTTCACAAAAAAGCTGAAAATTAGGGTACATACGTTCGCATAAACACGCCATAAAAGTGAGATGTTGCCAACTTTCAAAGCGCTCCATACGTTTATGAATAGGGTTTCGCATTATATTGCTCCTAAGATACTCTCTCCCTTTGGGAGAGAGACAGCATAAAATTACGTTCAGTAATTTTATGCAGAGAGAGGGTTAATAAATTATCTGTGATATTGTTTCGATAAATTGTGAATCGCATCCACAAACACTTTCGGGCTTTCTACTGGCACATCTTGGTGAATACCGTGACCTAGGTTAAATACATGGCCTGAGCCATTGCCAAAGCCTGCAAGAATCTCTTTCACTTCTTGTTCAATACGTTCTGGGCTTGCGTATAACACACTTGGATCCATATTGCCTTGTAATGCCACTTTATGACCTACACGCGCTTTTGCATCCGCAATATCGACAGTCCAGTCTAAACCAATCGCATCACAACCTGTTTCAGCAATTTTTTCTAACCATAAACCGCCACCTTTAGTGAATAAGGTTACAGGCACTTTGCGACCTTCATTCTCACGGATTAAGCCGTCTACAATTTTGTGCATATAGCGTAGTGAAAACTCGTTGTAATCACGGTGTGCAAGTACGCCGCCCCAAGTATCAAATACCATCACTGACTGTGCGCCTGCTTTGATTTGTGCGTTTAAGTAAAGGATAACGCTATCGGCTAATTTATCTAATAATCCGTGTAGGATTTGTGGATCCGTGTACATCATTTTTTTGATCTTCGTAAATGCCTTGCTACTACCGCCTTCCACCATATAGGTCGCTAATGTCCACGGGCTACCTGAGAAACCAATTAATGGCACTTCGCCTTTTAATTCACGACGGATAGTACGTACCGCATTCATTACATACTGTAATTCGCCTTCAGGATCAGGAATAGGAAGATTAACTACATCTGCTTTTGATTCGATTGGACGTGCAAATTTAGGGCCTTCACCGGCACCAAAACTTAAACCTAAGCCCATTGCATCAGGGATAGTTAAAATATCAGAGAAAAGAATGGCTGCATCTAAATCATAGCGACGTAAAGGCTGGATTGTCACTTCGCAAGCAAGTTCTGCATTACGACATAGCGACATAAAATCGCCGGCTTGTGCACGCGTTGCTTTATATTCTGGTAGATAACGCCCCGCTTGACGCATCATCCATACTGGCGTCATATCAACAGGTTCACGCAATAATGCTTTTAAATAACGATCATTTTTTAAAGTTGTCATAGTTATCTCAATTCCATAAAAAATAAAATGCCCCACTGGCAAATCAATGGGAAGGATAATAACACAACTTACGTATATTGTAATAAGGTTTACAACCAGCCCCCTCCGAATGCTTTATATAGATTTATTAAATTTTGCACACTCGCAAGACGAGATTGAATCAGCTTTTCTTGATAATTTAAGGCTGTCATTTTAGTGTGTAGCACAACATCTAGGGTTTTATTACCATAGGTAAATAGTTTTTGGGTGTCATTTGTCTGTTTTTGTGCTTGTTGTGTGGCTCTTTGTAATAACATCGTTTGATCTTTTAAGCTAGATTGTAGCTGATAAAGATTTTCGACCTCAGACAGTGCGGTTAATAAATTTTTATCATATTGAATCAATGCGCTTTTTAAACGAGCATCTGCCGCATCAATATTGGCTGAAATTCGGCCGTTGGTGAAAATCGGTAACTGTACACCAAGGTCGACTAAACTGCCAACGCCAGATAGATAGGAAAGATCATTGCTTAAATTGATTTTACCACCTTGTCCGATAAAGCTGATGTCAAAGCGAGGAAAGAGATCCGCTTTAGCACTAGCGAGCTTCGCACTATAGACACGTATCAATTGCGCATTGGTACGAATGTCCGGCCGGCGTTCAAGTAAATCACTTGGTAGCTGTCCAGTAGGTGCATTCGGTATATTCGTCAGCGGATTCCCTTTTTTCAATAGATGAAAACCTTGCGGAGTCTGGCCGACTAAAATTGCAATATTTCGAGTGTAACTATCCGCTTGTGCAGTTAATGTTGCCTCACGAGCTGAGAGTGCGTTCAGTTGGCTTTCAATTTCATTGATATCATAAGCGGTTGCTTGTCCTGCATCAAAACGCCCTTGCACATAGCGTTTAAGTTGATTTAAGGTTACAAGCTTTCGTTGAATAATGGTTTGCTGTTGTTGTGTCGCAAAAAATTTAAAATAGTTTTCAGCAATTTGGCTAGAAACCAGTAGTTGTGCAGCATAAACTTGTTCTTGATAACTTAACGCCACATAGCGCGCAACATCCGCATCACTACGTTTTTTTCCGAAGAAATCCGGTTCCCATGCGGCTAAAAAGCGGACATAGCCACCAGAACCGTGTGACGATTTTGGATGAATCATTCCTGTATCCATATCTCCTATGCCACTATTGAGTCCACCGCTTGCACCAATAGTGATTCCACGATCTGCTTCTGCTGCTTGGCTATTGGCTTGCGCTTCTTTTAGACGAGACTGTGCGAGGGCAATATCCAAATTATGCGCCAACGCTTGCTCAATCAAACGAGTCAGCTCAGGATCGTGCCAATTTTTCCACCACTGTTGAATCTCTGTAGCTTCTTTTACTTGCTGCGCTTGCTCAAATTGCGTCGGTAAGGTGATAGATGATTCCGCACTAATTTCCGTATGGCTACAAGCGGTAAGAAGTATGCAATATATTGCAAGGCTAGTAAGAGTAAGTTTTTTCATCGCAATATCCTTAAGTTCTAGAGTGAAATAGTCCGTATTAACCTTGTCTGGATAACATTGATTTAAACTGTATCAAGGCAAGGCTTAAAAATAGTATGCCGATGCCCACCATTTTTATTAGATGAGGCCAAACAATATCCAGCCTCGCGCCTCTAAACAATACATCTTGTGTATAAGATCCCAAGATAGTGAGTGGTGAAAATTGAGTAATTTGTTGCGCTAATTGAGGCATATTTTCTAAAGGCGAAAGTGTACCAGACAACATGTACATCACTAAGAAAACCGGCGTGGCCAGTAAGCCAAATTGTGGCATGGTTGGGGCGAAAATTGCCAGAAGAATCCCAAGTGAAGCAATAGAAAATAAGAAAATTGCTACTCCTAACGCAAAAATTGCAATAGAGCTTAGAGTGAGAGGTAAACCAAGAAAACGGCTTACAATTAAATATAATGAAACCGAGGATACAATCAGTAACACTAAGCCATTGGCCACAATTTTTGCTATCGCAATTTCACTCGCATAAACAGGCATTACTAATAAATGTTCAATAGTACCGCGTTCTCTTTCTCGAATCACTGCAGAGCCAACCAAAAGTAGTGTTAATAGCGTCAAACTCGATACTATTTGCACTGTGCCCATAAACCATTCACTTGAATAATTGGGGTTATGCAATACATGAATGACAGCTTGAATTGGCTCTAATTGCTGAGTTTGGGTACCTAAAAAATGATGCACTTCACGATTAAAAATTTGTGTGATATATGAAGAACCAATTCCTGCTTGAGACATTGCTGTGGCATCCACTAGTAGCTGAATTTTCGGATTTCGACCTGCTAATATATCACGCTGATATCCTGTAGGAATATCGACAATAAACGTATATTGCCCTGTATCCATTAAGCGATCGGCTTGGCTAGGATCAATCTCTTCCACTTTTTTGAAAGACGGCATTATCAGCGCATCTGTGAGCTGATAAGAAAGTGCAGAACGATCATAATTCACAACCCCCACTGATGCGTTTTTTACATCCATCGCGCCGTTTTTGGCCATCATCACCAATGCAGCGGAAAACATGTAACAGATCAAAATAATTAATACGAGATCGCTGAATAAACTTTTAAGCTCTTTGACTGATAAATAGCCGACATTTCTACACCAACGAAGCATGCTATTTCTCCTGTTTTTTCAACAAAATTACGGCAAGACTAAGGTAAGATAAGTAGATAATGAGCAGCGCAAGATAACTCTGTAGCATATCTGGAAAACCTAACCCTTTGGTAAATCCACCAAGGCTGATGAGTTGCGCCCACGAACTTGGAAAGATTTTTGATATTACTAACACTCCACCATTTAAAGTTGACGTTGGCGCTAACATACCAGAAAAGTTGATGGTTGGGATGATAATCAAAATAGCGGTGGCAAAAATTGCTGCAACTTGTGATTTTACAAAACTCGATACCAATAAACCGAATCCAGTAGAAGCAAGAATACCGAGTAGCATTCCAAAAAGCATGGCTGGTATTGAACCTTTAATTGGTACACCAAATACTGTTATGCTCACGGTGATCAAAATTAAGTAACTGACAAATGCAGTGGCTACATAAGGTAACTGCTTACCAAGTAAAAATTGAAATTTAGAAGCTGGTGAACCATACAGATTCATTATGCTACCAATCTCTTTTTCTCGCACCACACTGAGTGCAGTCATCATTGCAGGAATCATCATCATGGCTAACATTACGATACTTGGGGTCATCGCAAAGATGCTTTTAAAATCTTGATTATAGACCATGCGTGGCTCAGTCACATTGGTCATGGGATAATTTATGCCATTTTTCTGCAGTAGTTCCTGCATATATTGACTAAGTACGCCTTGTACAGAGCCATTTAAGTGTTCTGCTGAAGCAGGAAATGCACCATCAATAAAAATAGCAATTTCAGGACGTTGTAAACGTAATAACTCGCGACCAAAATTTGCAGGAATTTCCAACACCACTTTAGCGGTTCGCGTTTGCAGGGTTGGGTTGATTTCATCAGGAGAGATGAGATCGGTTTGTCGAATAAAATAGCGTGAACCTTCAAATGCCTCAATTAGTTGGCGACTTTCTTGGCTATTATCATGATCTAGTACGCTTAATTTAGCAGGGTGAAGATCAAATGAAATACTGGAAGCCATTGCTAGTAGCATAATCACTGGCCCACAAAGCGCAAAGAACAAGCGAATATTATCGCGCAATAGCTCCTTACCTTCACGCGCGGCAAAAGTCCAAATCATGCTAAATCGACTTGCAAAATTTGAGTTGGATCTATCCACTTGTTGTGGCTGTATTTCAGCTTCTTGTTGAATTTCATCACGGATTGGCTGTGTAATATCATTGATCTGTTCTTCTAAATAGCGAATAAAGGCTTCTTCAAGGGTTGGAGCTTGTTTGATTAGACGTAGTTCTTCGGGTGTACCTACCGCTAAAACTCGCCCACAGTGCATAAGAGAGACTCTATCACAACGTGAGGCTTCATTCATAAAGTGAGTGGTTACAAATATAGTGATTTTATCTTCTCGCGAGAGTTTGATCAGATATTGCCAGAACATGTCACGTGCAGCAGGATCAACTCCCGAGGTTGGTTCATCCAAAATCAGAACTTCTGGTTTGTGCAAGCAGGCTGCTGCAAGTTGTAAGCGTTGACGAATGCCTAATGGTAAGTCAGATGGTTTCTTATTCGCTAATTCATTCAAATGGAACTGTGTCATCGCATTGTTTACATATTCCACCCAAGAGGGTTTCGGAATTTGGAATAATTTAGCATGTAGAGTTAAGTTCTCTTTCACCGTCAGCTCTTCATACAACGAGAATGCTTGAGACATATAGCCGACACGTTTACGCGTATTAATATCGCTAGCATCAATCGGCTGCCCTAGTAAGGTGGCTGAGCCTTCAGTTGGATCGAGTAATCCGGTGAGCATCTTCATAGTGGTGGATTTTCCACATCCATTCGAGCCTAAAAAGCCAAAAATCTCGCCACGTGGAATTATAAAGCTGACATTATCAACGGACACAAAATCATCAAATTTTTTGGTTAATCCTTGTGCCACAATCACGGATTCTTCATTCGGAGCTTGCACAAAAGGCGGAATCTCTAAATCCACATTACTGCGTTTTTCGGAAGGCAATAATTTAACGTAGGCTTGCTCCAAATTCTCACTGTGTGTTTCACGAATCAGCTGCTGAGTCGGGCTATCGGCAATCAATTTGCCATTATCCATCGCAAGCACATATTCAAAACTTTCGGCTTCATCAATATAGGCCGTGGCGACAATCACCGTCATCTGCGGACTTTCAACACGGAGATCTTTTACCAATTGCCAAAACTGGCGGCGAGAAAGAGGATCAACCCCCGTGGTTGGTTCGTCTAAAATCAATAAATCTGGTTGATGAATTAAGGCACAGCAGAGGCTAAGTTTCTGTTTCATTCCACCTGAAAGCTTACCTGCAGGTCGATCGGCAAAAGGTAATAATCCCGTCGCTTTGAGTAAACGTTCAATGCGAGCTTGGCGTTGCGTACTGGAAAGTCCAAATAGACGAGCATGAAAATCGACATTGTCGTAAATGGAGAGGGTTAAATAGAGATTTTTACCTAAGCCCTGTGGCATAAATGCGATGCGATGGGAAAGGCTTCCACGCGCTTGTTTTTCTGCCATATCCAAGCCAAATACTTCTACTTCACCTTGCTGGATGAGCTTCACTCCAGCAATTAATGACAGCAACGTTGATTTACCCACGCCATCAGGACCGATTAGCCCAACAGTCCGACCTTGTGGAATTTGTAAACTCACTGCATTTAATGCATTCGTTTTGCCATAGTAATGGCTTAGATTGGAGAGATAAACGGCAAGATTATTCATTTGGTAATTTCACCTGTAAGTCTTCGCCCCATTCGGCTTGGCTATCGTATTTCACATAGCCTACTGCCGTCATTCCACCTTTTAACAAGGAGCTGTAACGTTTTGCGATTTCCTCTGGGATTTGTAATTTAATTTTGAACATCAATTTAGCGCGCTCTTCGCTCGTTTCAACTGATTTTGGGGTAAATTGTGCATTACTTGCCACATAGCTGACTCGGGCGGGTAGAACATAATCACTACCATCAATTTTAATTCGCGCTTCATCGTTAATACGCACTAAATTGGATTGATGAGCAGGCAGAAAGAGATTGAGGTAAATATTGGATAGATCTAACAGGCTCACCACGCGTCCACCTGCGCCTAGCACCGAGCCAATCTCGGCGATTTTATATTCCACTCGGCCTGCTTTTGGTGCACGGATCAACATATCTTCTTGTTGCGATTGCGCACCGGATGAATCAGCTTCAGCTTTTTCTAACATGGCTTGTGCTTGGAAAATAGCCGCTTGTGCCTGTGCAACAGCTACTTCCGCTTCTGAACGCACTGCTTTTACACTTTCTACGGCTGCTTGGGCAGCTTTGTAACTGGCTTCACGGCGTTCTAATTCGCTGATTGAAATTAAATTATCCCGACGTAGTTTACGTGCATTATCAAACTCTAATTTTGCGACAGTTAATTGCTGTTGTTGCGCCTTTATTTCAGCAATGGCGCGACTGACTGTCTCGGTTGCTCGTTGTTTTTGCGCTTTTGTGCTATCAATTTGTGCTTGTGCGGCTTGAATTTGGGCGAGAGAGGCATCGACTTGGCTTTGGATATGGGAAGAGGATAAACGCGCCAATCGTGCACCTTGTGCCACGTCTTCGCCCTCATTGATATAGATTTCTTCTACTCGACCGGGGGACAAGGTGGCAATATCTAAGCGCGACAATTCCAAGCGCCCATTCACACTCGCTATTCCTGTGGTTTGGGTAAATGTGCTATGTTGTTTGAAATAGAATGCTACGCCACAGAGTAGTAAAATTACGATTAAAATCCATACTTTTTTCATTTTATCCTCGACTATTGCTAAAATAATCAACAGGATTAGTTTAACTCGATGGATTTTTTCAGCAATCATCAAAAAGCGATTAAATGTTGCTTAAGCATACAAAAATGACTATATTGTTGGTTATATGGTATAAAAATGGACGAGTGGCTATGATAAATAAAGCAGATGTTCGGGCAATTAAAACTGCCAAAAGTATTAAAGAGGCTTTTTTTACTTTGCTCGAACAGAAAGAGTTTGAGGAAATTACTGTACAGGATATCCTAGATGGGGCCCAGATAAATCGCACGACATTCTATAAACATTACCCAAACAAAAATATACTAGCTAAGATGTTAATAGAGGAGTTTAAGCAACAAGTGGTACTCCCTATGTTAGATAAACGTTTCTCTGAACCCAGCTTGCAGTTTGCACAGCAGGTATCCCCCTTACTGATTAAAAATAAGCGAACTCTCCAGCTGTTATGCAAAATAGAAACACCAAAGATTCATCTTAAGCAAGATATGTACCGAATGATCAAACAGCGCTACATTGATATGCTAAGTCTTGAATCTCTTGATGTTTATGTAGATTTAGAATTTCAAGGACACATTTATGCAATTCTTGCTTTAGGGACCATGCAATTTATGATTGACCAAGACAAGACGCCAGATACAGTACGAATCTTTGAAAATTTACAGTTATTATTTGATAAAATGATAATTAAATAACCCCGATTGATTTTGTCATTATCGGGGTATGTATTATTTAACACGAACTGTTACACTCACCAGCTCATTTTGCTTCAGTAATTTATGCACACGAGCGGTTTCCACGCACACCATCGTCTGATAACCAATCTCACTCATGCCACTTGTTGCTTTATGCCAAGGATTCCACAATACAATATCCGTTGCATTGTTATGTTCAATCTCGATTTGACGTTGGAATCTATCATCTTGAATCACATTGATTGAATGACTTTGTGTGGAATAGATGCAATCCACATTTTCAGCAATTTTTCTAGGCGAAACAACCGCTTGCTGAGTTTTAGTCAATGAATTAAAGCAAGTAGTTGGCAAACCTTGCACTTCAATTTGAGCAATATCGCCCACATTAAAATAGCTATGCAATGCCACTTGAGCTTCTTGAGTAGATAAGTGAGTAAAGCTGATTTGACAAATTTCACCAAGCTCCATAACCACTTTCGCCTTATCATTTAAACCTATTTCAATAATCACTTTATCTTGATCAACATGATGAGATACTAATTGCCATTCGCTGATACGAGCATAACCATGTGAGGGGGATTTATCACCTTCAAGCCCAGCTCCAAACCAAGGATAGCAAATTGGCACACCACCACGAATGGCATTGCCTTGTGTGAAAGGCTCAATTTCACTTAACCAAAATACATCTTGTTTAGTGTGAATAGGTTGCCAACTAAAGAGATGTGCGCCTTGCAAGGCAATCTTTGCAGTGCATTTGGGGTGAGTAATTTCAATAACATTCAGTTGGTTGTATTTTACTAATTTTAATTCAGGGGCAAGGTTTGTCATTTATGTCTCCTTAAAATATAAATTTAATTTGCCCACACCTTATATCAAATTCGCAACAAGCGGTATGATCTTCATCATTTTTTGCAAATTTCTTATTTTAATAAACGCACATTTCAGGTAATTTATACCTAATTAAAAAACAGGATTACAACAATGAAAAACCAAACACAACAACTTGAACAAGCTCTTGCCCAACGCATCTTAATTTTAGATGGTGCGATGGGGACTATGATCCAAAAATATAAACTTAAAGAAGAAGATTTCCGTGGAGAGCGTTTTAAGGATAGCCCCGTAGATCTACGTGGTAACAATGACTTATTAACCCTTACACAGCCACTACTTATCAAATCTATTCATGAGCAATATTTAGAAGCAGGTGCGGATATTATTGAAACCAACACCTTTTCATCAACCACTATTGCCCAAGCAGACTACGATTTAGAAGCCATTGCCTATGAGCTTAATTTTGCGGGGGCGAAATTGGCTCGTATGGCAGCGGATAAATATTCAACCCCTGAAAAACCACGTTTTGTGGCAGGTATTTTAGGCCCTACTAACCGTACCGCGTCGATCTCGCCAAACGTAAACGATCCATCTTTCCGTAATATCACCTTTATGCAGTTAGTCGAAGCTTATGCAGAAGCGACCCGTGGTTTAATTGAAGGTGGTTCGGATATTATTATGATCGAAACGATCTTCGATACTCTCAATGCCAAAGCTGCGGTTTATGCGATTGATACGGTATTTGAAGAGATCGGCTACAGCTTGCCGATTATGATTTCAGGCACCATTACCGATGCTTCAGGCCGTACCCTTTCAGGTCAAACAACCGAAGCATTCTACAACTCTCTGCGCCACGCAAAACCGATTTCATTCGGCTTAAACTGTGCATTAGGCCCGAAAGAGTTACGTCAATATATGGAACAGCTTTCACAAATTTGTGAATGCTACGTCTCTTCACACCCGAATGCAGGCTTACCAAATGCCTTTGGTGGCTACGATTTAGGTGCAGAAGAGATGGCGGCGCAATTAAAAGAGTGGGCGGAAAGCGGTTTCTTAAATATTGTTGGTGGTTGTTGTGGTACCACTCCAGAACATATCAAAGCATTTAGCGAAGCAATGGAAGGGATTAAGCCACGCCCATTGCCAACCATTAAACGAGCAATGCGTTTATCAGGTTTAGAGCCATTAACCATTGATGAAAATAGCCTATTTGTGAACGTGGGTGAGCGTAATAACGTAACAGGTTCAGCAAAATTCAAACGCTTAATTAAAGAAGAAAAATTCAGCGAAGCGATTGAAATTGCCATTGACCAAGTGGAAAACGGCGCACAGGTTATCGACATCAATATGGACGAAGCCCTACTCGACTCTGAAAAATGTATGACCCGTTTCCTCAATATTATGGCAACGGAACCCGATGCATCGAAAGTGCCAGTGATGGTGGATTCATCAAAATGGGAAGTGATTGAAGCCGGTTTACAATCCATTCAAGGTAAAGGGATTGTGAACTCAATTTCCCTAAAAGAAGGCGAAGAGAAGTTTATTCACCACGCTAAGATTGTACGCCGCTATGGTGCCGCTGTGGTGGTGATGGCATTTGATGAAGTCGGCCAAGCGGATACCGAAGAGCGCAAAGTGGAAATCTGTAGCCGTGCTTACGATATTTTGGTTAATCAAGTTGGCTTCCCGCCAGAAGATATTATTTTCGATCCAAATATTTTCGCAATTGGTACAGGGATTGAAGAACACAACAACTACGGTGTGGACTTTATCAATGCCGTTGAACGTATTAAGAAAACCTTGCCTTATGCGAAGATTTCAGGCGGTGTATCGAATATCTCGTTCTCATTTCGTGGCAACAATCTGATGCGTGAAGCGATCCACGCTGTATTCCTATACCATGCGATCAAAGTCGGTATGGATATGGGGATCGTCAATGCAGGGCAACTTGCAATTTATGACGATCTCGATCCTGAACTGCGTGAAACCGTCGAAGATGCGGTATTAAACCGTAGCCCAGATGCGACAGAACGCCTACTCGATCTTGCCGAAAAATATCGCAATATGGGTAAAGAGAGTGCCGATGAAAATACGGTGGCAGAATGGCGTAATTTACCTGTGGAAGAACGTTTAAAACACGCCTTAGTAAAAGGGATTACGACCTATATTATTGAAGATACCGAAGAAGCTCGTCAGCAATTTAGCACACCATTAGAAGTGATCGAAGGGCCGTTAATGGCAGGTATGGATGTAGTCGGTGAGTTATTTGGCGACGGTAAAATGTTCCTACCACAAGTGGTGAAATCAGCACGTGTAATGAAACAGTCGGTGGCGTACCTTGAGCCATTTATCAATGCAACTAAGCAAAAAGGCTCATCAAACGGTAAAGTGGTCATTGCAACGGTGAAAGGCGACGTACACGATATTGGTAAAAATATCGTGAGTGTGGTGATGCAGTGTAATAACTTTGAAGTAATCGACTTAGGGGTTATGGTGCCTGCGGATCGTATTATCGAAACGGCAATTAGAGAAAAAGCGGACGTTATCGCATTAAGCGGTCTGATTACTCCTTCTCTTGATGAAATGGAATATTTCTTAAGTGAAATGACCCGCTTGAAGTTAAATCTGCCTGTGATGATCGGCGGTGCAACAACTTCTAAAGAGCATACCGCAATCAAGCTCTACCCGAAATATGCTTATGAAGTGGTTTATACAACCAATGCTTCACGTGCCGTAACCGCTTGTGCAGCCTTAATGAAACCAGACACCAAAGCGGAACTTTGGGCGCAGTTAAAACAGGAATATGAAGATATTCAACGTAAATTCTCAACCCGTAAGCCGTTGAAAAAACAGCTGGCGATTGAAGATGCTCGTAAAAACCGCTTTGACGGTTTCTCGGGCGAATGGGCAGATTACCAAGTACCACAGCCAAATCAGCCGTGGATTACCGAATTTAAACATGTTTCGATTGATACTTTACGCCCTTATATCGACTGGTCACCATTCTTCCGCGTATGGGGCTTAATGGGCGGTTATCCTGATGCCTTTGATTATCCAGAAGGTGGCGAAGAAGCTCGTAAGGTATGGAATGATGCCCAAGTGGTGCTCGATCAATTAACCGAAAATGGCAAACTCCGCCCAAGCGGTATTTTAGGGATCTTCCCTGCGGAACGTGATGGCGATGATATTACTATTTTCGGCGATGAAGAACGCACCCAAGTAGTCGGTAAATCTTATCACTTACGCCAACAAACTGAACGCACCAAAAACAGTAAGAGCCCATATAACTTCGCATTAAGCGACTTTATCGCCGATAAAGCAAGTGGTCAAAAAGACTGGTTAGGTATGTTTGCGGTATGTGCAGGTTTAGAAGAACATGACTTAGTTGAAGGCTACAAAGCCGCAGGCGATGACTATAACGCAATCCTACTTCAAGCCGTAGGCGACCGTTTAGCCGAAGCCATGGCGGAATATTTACACTATCAATTACGTACTAAGATTTGGGGCTATTCAGCTGATGAACCATTCAATAATCAAGATCTAATTGATGAAAAATATATCGGTATCCGTCCAGCTCCGGGTTACCCAAGCTGTCCTGAACATACTGAAAAAGAGATTATTTGGGACTTATTGGAAGTAGAAAAACGAGTGGGTATGAAGCTCACCGAAAGCTACGCAATGTGGCCTGCTGCTTCCGTCTGCGGTTGGTATTTCACTCACCCTGCGAGTGAATACTTCACCTTAGGCAGAATTGACGAAGACCAAGCGTTAGACTATGCAAAACGCAAAGGTTGGGACGAAGTGACTATGAGAAAGTGGCTAAGTGTGGCGATGAAGTAGTTCTCTTTTAGCCTAGGGCTCACGCCCTAGGTTACGCATAGCATCGTGCCTTTGGCACGAGAGATTTGAGTAATGTAAAAGGATTATAAAAATGACAGAATTTGATATTACCCCTTTAAATCGAGCGGTTGCACGCCTTGACGAAGGGTTGAGCCGCTATCAAACGGATATTAGCGATCTTCAAATCCGTGATGGGTTAATTCAGCGTTTTGAATTTACTTATGAAATCAGTCATAAAATGTTAAAACGTTATCTAGAGCTGACTTCAGCAAATCCGCAAGAGTTTGATGGAATGGCTTTTCAAGATTTAATTCGTACGGGTAATGAAAAATCTCTGTTGCTAGGAAATTGGCAAAATTGGAAACAATATAGGGATATGCGTAGTCGTACAAGTCATACCTATGATGAAGATATTGCTCTCCAAGTTGTTGAAGGTATTCCTCAATTTCTGGAAGAAGTGAAATTTTTACAACAATCTCTGCAAGAACGTTTAAATGCTAACAATCACTGAACAAGAATTGCAAATAGTAAAAGCTATTTTGCAACAGTATGTGCCTGAATATTCAGTTTGGGCTTTCGGCTCTCGAGTGAAAGGGACTGCAAAGCCTTATTCTGATCTAGATTTAGCGATCATCACTGATCAACCGCTCTCTTTAGCAATTCACGCAGATTTAAGCGATGCTTTTTCTGAATCAGATCTTACTTGGAAAGTGGATATTGTGGATTGGGCAACAACTGATGAAAGATTTAGACAGATTATTGAGCAACAATATGAAATTTTACAATAGCTCTTTCATAATCCTAAGACTTACGCCTTAGATTAAGCATAGTATCGTGCCTTTGGCACGAGAGATTTGATTATAAATTCTAACTTGTCCCAAAGGGACAACATTATGCTTAACCTACAGCGTAAGCTGTGGGCTATTCAAAGAATAAGATTAAGATGAACTTCCCCCACATCTACATCGGCACTGGCGGTTACAGCGATACCGACTTACTCGGTACGCTCTATCCATTTGGTACAGATAAGTCCGAATTTTTGTCGATTTATAGCCAGCATTACGACACTATTGAAATCAATAGTAGCTTTCATGCGCCTATTGGTTATAAGACCTTGCAAGGTATGGTGGAAAAGGCGCAGGGGCGGTTGTGCTTTTCGGTGAAACTTCATCAAGATTTTAGCCATAAGCGCACCGCCACTAAGCAACAAGCGGTGGCTTTTTTGGAAAGTTTGCAAGCTCTTAGTGAACAAAACTGTTTGGCAAATCTCTTTATTCAATTTCCGTCGAGTTTTGAGCGTAACCACGCTAACCGTTACTATCTTGCTGAATTGGTGTCATGGTTTGAAGATTATCCCCTTGCGATTGAGTTTCGCCACAATAGTTGGCATACACAATCGGTGTTGGACTATTTTCAAGATAAGCAAAATCTCATTTGGTGTAATGTTGATTATCCGCAAAATATCGGCTTGCCCGCTTTTCATTTTTACCCAAACCAACGCACTGTTTATCTGCGTTTGCATGGACGAAATCCTAACTGGTGGAAAGCGCAATCGGCACAAGAGCAACATGACTATCGCTATAGTGATGCGGAATTGCAAGGTTTGGCGAAAATGCTCGATCAACGAAAGGAAGAATTTGATCGGCTCTATCTCTATTTTCAAAACACCACAAATAACCATTCCTTTTACAATATTGAAACCTTAAAAGGCTATTTAGCGGAATATGGTTTTCAAGTAAAACCAAAGCCTGAATTTTTAGTTGGGCAACAGAGTTTGTTTTAACCTACTAAATTTTCAGATTTTTTAGCTCTTCAATCAATGCAATTCTGTGCTTATAAGTCAGTCTAAAATTTTCTGCTATTCTGACTAATTTGTCGTGAATATAAGGATATTTTCTTAGTAAGCTATTGGCAGAACGAACCCATTGAGCGTATTTTCTACGGTCTTTTAACTCTTTCATAGATAATTCAAGTTGCTCAAGCCAGTGATATACAACCTCTTCACGTTCTGCTTTAGGAATTTTTGCTGTGTAAGTTGAAATCAATAAGATATTTTGACTTGATAGTAGCAATGCCTTTAATTTATCAAACGCTTTTTCCAGAACGAAGAAATATGCTAATTGTTGCAGGCAATGATTATCTAGCAGATATTTTTCAATTTTAGCAACTTCACTTTCCCATTGTTCTGCTGTACAAGCTGACTTAAGAGCTTGATATGCCTGCAAATGTAGTTGTTCGTGGTTACTTAAAATTAGCTTTTCCGCATATACAATCGCTTTATCTTTCTGGTTGGTTTTCTGTGCAATATTTAATAAAGATTCCCGCCATTCTTTTTCATATATACGATGAGATTTATTATTTATAGCCTCTAACAGTAAGTTTTCGGCTTTTGTATACTCTTCTTCAGCAGTCAATTCTTCTATCGCAATATTGCGTAACAGAGGGATATCTAAATGCTCTTGTAAAAAATTAGAGGCTAGTTGTGAATCTTGATGTTTTAATGCTTCATAACGCCATTCTGCAATCTGATATTGGTAATATGATTCAGCCGTTTTTTCAAATTGCTCAATCCAAGCTAAAACATGTTGCGAACGGTTAGATTGATTCATTGCATTTTGCCAATGAGTAAGAATCCCAGTCGTTTCTGTCAGCCAAAAATTTTCAGGATCATCTATCCATTTTTTCCACGTTTGCTCAACCTGCTTACGTAAGGCTATATCTTGGGTACGAGTATAAAGCTGATTTAGTTGATAAATGGCCTCATCCAATAAACCACCTATCAAACCATCGGAATCGTCAGAGCGCTGCATAATGGTGCTAACTCGATTATAGAATGTTTTCAACAAGTTATACTGAGTTTCAGTAGATAAATGTTCTGATTCATAAACAAATGGCTCTAACTCATTTGCAAAACGGCGTGATTCCCAATAATCACAACCTCTTGCATAGCGATTGCAAATCTCTCTTAATTGTTTAATACAAGATTCCTTCTCCAAAGAGCTATCGGGAATTGTTGGTGTTGGTTTAATATTTTCTGATTGAGCCAAGACGGCAAACCATACTGCTGCAATATGTTTACAACGGTATTCATAAGGGCAAGTACATTCAGCTCTAGATAAATTACCATGTTTATTTAGGGTAAGTTTGACGTAATAAGGAGCATTTCCATCAACTTTAGCTAACCAAGTAGATTTGATTTTTTGCAACGACGTGACCTTATTTTGTTTAAAATAGTTTAAGCCTCGTTCTGCTATGGTATCTCCCACGCTAGAAATGATCTTTTGAATGCTCATTATAATTTTTTCACTCTATGAAATGAAACTCTGTACAATATGCCCAGCTGTTGCAGTAGCCACGATTTCGGTTATTATAGCACGCTTAATTCACGTTTATTTCTCGGAATTTTACTATGAACAAACTTAAACTGATTTTACTCACCTCAACGCTTTTAGGGTTATTTGCTTGCACTTCAAAAGTAACCGAAACTCAAAAAGTTGGTTATTTGAAGAATAACATTAGCCAAACTGAGCTCCAAAAAAGAGTAGATTATAAACGCTATGATTACAGTTGTCGTAACTTTGAAACAGGTTCAAGTTCTTATTTAACGAGCTATTTTCCTCTTTCAAAAGAGAGTCGTTTAAAAGATAATTTTGGCTTTTATTTCCAATTAGATGGTGGTAAGCCACAACCATTTGATCATATTGAAAATAAAGTACTTAATGCAAGTGGCTCTCGTTTTGAAGTGGTTTATCGTTCATATACCCCTATTGAAGGTTACTATATTAATTTAATTGCCAGTGAGGGGAGTTCTATTTATTACAAAAATAGCACTCCATGGTTGGAGTGTAGAGAAAGCTAGGCGTATGGTGTAGCAGGAAAAATACTCGATAGCCTCAATCTTTACTGAGTGAGGCTATTGAGCACATTTGCAAAATTTAGCTGTAAACAGACCGCTTGAAATATCTTAAGCTACAATGATGAATGTTAGAAACGAATTATAGCTATTTTATTTCGTCAATAAATCCAAGGCTTCTTGATATTTAGCTACTGTTTTCTCAATCACATCTGTTGGTACTTTTGGTGCAGGTGCTTGTTTATTCCAACCGCTGTTTTCCAACCAATCACGCACAAACTGCTTATCAAATGATGGTGGATTTGTACCTTCTTGATAGGTTTCTACCGACCAGAAACGACTTGAGTCAGGCGTTAAAACTTCATCCATTAAAGTTAATACACCGTTTTCATCTAAACCAAATTCAAACTTAGTATCACAAATAATAATACCTTTGGTGAGTGCATATTCTGCAGCTTCAGTATAAAGCGCTATTGCAGCTTCTTTGACTTGTTTCGCTAAATCCGGCCCAATTTGGCGTTCACACTCTTCATAACTAATATTAATATCGTGATCGCCCACTTCCGCTTTACTTGATGGTGTAAAAATTGGCTGTGGTAATTTGCTTGCTTCAACTAGGCCTTCTGGTAAAGCTAAACCACAAATTGTGCCAGTTTTTCGATAATCTTTTAAACCACTTCCTGTTAGATAACCACGCACAATAGACTCAATCTTTACAGGCGTTAAACGCTTGCAAACCACTGCACGATGTTGAATCGCTTCAGCTTCTTCTTTTGGTAATACATCAAAAACAGAATCCCCCGTGAAATGATTTGGCATAATATGCGAAAGTTTATCAAACCAGAAATTTGAAATCTTGGTCAAAATCTCGCCTTTACGCGGAATTGGATCATCCAAAATCACATCAAACGCCGACAAACGATCGGTCGCGACCATTAACATTCGTTTATTATCGATCTCATACAGATCACGCACTTTACCGGAATAGATTTTTTTTAGACTGATTTGCATAGCAATTTCCTGTTAGAAAAGAAAGACGGCTGATTATAGCAATTTACGCAATCGTTTGCTATTTTTATAAAAAATTTTACTCTTTTGTGTAAAAAGTATTGCAAGCGATCAAATTTTCGATTAAATTCACAAACATTCAATTTTGGAGAACAGATTATGACCTTTATTCGTACTCATCACCACCACCATTTACCTGATTAATCTTTCGGGCATTTGGCGTGTGCGGAAGATAGACTTCCGAGTACGCATAGAGCAAAACATCAACCCCTCGGAAGCAATTCCGAGGGGTTTTTCTTTATCTAAAATCTAATAAAAAAATAGGAATTTAATATGTCAAACACACAACGATTACGCATTGCGTTACAAAAAAAAGGCCGACTTAGCAAAGAATGTGCTGAATTACTCAAACAGTGTGGGGTGAAAATCACTTGGAATGAGCAGCGCTTAATTGCTTACTCTGAAAACTTACCGATTGAAATCTTACGCGTGCGCGATGATGATATTCCGGGCTTAGTTTTTGATGGCGTTGTTGATTTAGGTATTATTGGTGAAAACGTATTAGAAGAGGAAGAGCTCGGACGTTTAGCCGCTGGTGAAAGTATCGAGTATAAAAAATTACGCACGCTAGATTTTGGCGGTTGCCGTTTATCCCTCGCTATTGATAGAGACCGTAATTATAGCGGTATTCAAGATCTTGCCAATGCTCGTATTGCAACCTCTTACCCTAATCTACTTAAACGCTATATGAAACAACAAGGCGTGCCTTTCAAAAGTTGTTTACTCAACGGCTCTGTTGAAGTTGCCCCAAGCGCAGGCCTCGCAACTGCAATTTGCGATTTAGTTTCATCGGGTGCAACCTTAGAAGCAAATGGCTTAAAAGAAGTTGAAGTTATCTACCGCTCAACTGCCTGCTTAATCCAACGTTCTGAACCTCTCCCTACTGAAAAACAAGCCCTTGTCGATAAATTACTAACCCGAATTCAAGGCGTTCAACAAGCCTCTGAAAGTAAATACATTATGTTACACGCCCCGAAAGATAAACTTGAGCAAATCACTGCTCTGCTCCCTGGCGTAGAAAACCCAACCATTCTTCCGCTTGCCCACGATGATAATAAAGTGGCAATGCACGTTGTGAGCCAAGAGAATTTATTCTGGGAAACGATGGAGAAGTTAAAAGAAGCTGGAGCAAGTTCAATTCTTGTTCTTCCAATTGAAAAAATGATGGAGTAAACCTTTTGTCACTTTCTTTGCTTCGCCAAAGAAAGTAACCAAAGAAAGGCGACCCTACTTCGCCCCTATACTTCACTTTGTTTGAATTTGCTTAACGGAAAAATTTAAAACTCGCTTGCTACGCAAGCTCAAACACTAAATTTTTCCTACAAATTCAAAGTCGTTCAGGGGGCTCAGAAGGGCACCCGATCGAAAAAATAGCATTTTAAGAATATATAGGAAATAAATATGCAAACATTAATCTGGAACAATTTAACCGATAAAGAAAGAGAAGCTGCCCTCACTCGCCCTGCGATTTCAGCCTCAAACGACATCAAAATCGCGGTGGAAAATATCTTTAGCCAAGTGCAACAAAACGGCGATAAAGCCTTGTTTGAACTCACTGAAAAATTCGATAAGGTGAAATTAGAAAGCCTTGTAGTATCATCAGAGCAGATCGTCCAAGCGGTGCAAAAAGTACCTGAAGAACTTAAACAAGCCATTCAAAATGCACAGAGTAATATAGCTACTTTCCACGAGGCGCAAAAAGCACAAACTGTTGATATCGAAACCCAAGCAGGCGTGCGTTGCCAAGTGGTTACTCGCCCGATTAATCGTGTGGGTTTATATATTCCGGGCGGTTCAGCACCGCTATTCTCAACGGTATTAATGCTTGCGACTCCAGCCAAAATTGCGGGCTGTAAAAAAGTGGTACTTTGCACACCGCCACCAATTGCCAATGAAATTCTCTACACAGCAAACCTATGTGGTATCGACACTATCTATGCTGTCGGCGGAGCACAGGCAATTTGTGCTATGGCATTAGGTACAGAAACGGTGGCTAAAGTGGATAAAATCTTTGGGCCCGGTAATGCCTTTGTAACTGAAGCGAAACGCCAAGTCAGCCAATTAATTAATGGTGCAAGTATTGATATGCCTGCTGGTCCGTCTGAAGTGTTAGTGTTAGCCGATGAATTTGCCGATCCTGATTTTGTGGCAAGCGACCTACTCTCACAAGCAGAACATGGTGCCGATAGCCAAGTGATTTTAGTTACCCCAAGCCAAGAATTAGCCGAGCAAACCGAACAAGCGATTGAACAACAACTTGCAAAATTACCGAGAAAAGAGACCGCTTGCAAAGCCCTTGCTCACAGCCGAATTTTTATTGCCGAAGATTTACAGCAATGTATAGCAATCAGCAATGAATACGCCCCTGAACATTTAGTGGTACAGGTTGAAAATGCTCGTAGCCTATTGCCATTTTTAGACAACGCAGGATCAATCTTCTTAGGCGCATATTCCCCTGAAAGTATGGGCGACTACGCAAGTGGAACCAACCACGTGCTACCAACCTACGCCCACACTAAAACCTACTCAAGTTTAGGATTAGCGGATTTCAGCAAACGAATGACAGTACAAGAACTTACCCCACAAGGCTTTAAGGATTTAGCGAAAACCGTAGAATTAATGGCAAGCGCCGAACAGTTAGAAGCCCACAAACAAGCTGTTTCAATTCGTTTAGCAAAATTACAATAGAACATTGCTGGCGCGAGCGTCTCGCTCGTGCCTGATATACAAGGAATAACTATGACAATCACAGCACTATCCCGAAAAAATATCCAAGCCCTTACCCCCTATCAATCGGCACGTCGTTTAGGGGGAAATGGTGATGTTTGGCTGAACGCAAATGAATACCCAACTTCACCAAATTTCAATCTACAAAACCCGATTTTCAACCGCTACCCAGAGGCACAACCTGAAGCGGTTATTCAAGGCTACGCCAATTACGCTGGTGTAACAGCAGAAAACGTTATTGTTACTCGTGGCGGTGATGAAAGTATTGAGTTACTTATTCGTGCTTTCTGTGAACCAACGGACAGTATTCTCTACTGCCCGCCAACCTATGGAATGTATTCGGTGAGTGCTGAAATCTGTGGCATTGCCCTTAAAACCGTGCCATTAACAGCGGACTTCCAACTTGATTTACCAGAAATCGAAAAAAATCTCGATGGCGCAAAAGTCGTTTTTGTGTGTAGCCCAAACAACCCAACAGGTAATCTCGTCAAGCGCTCTGATTTGCTCAAACTTTTGCAAATCACCGCAGGCAAAGCAATTGTGGTGGTTGATGAAGCCTATATCGAATTCTGCCCACAGGCAACAATGGTAACGGAGCTTGCAAACTATCCACATTTAGCGATTATCCGTACTCTTTCTAAAGCCTTTGCTTTAGCGGGATTACGTTGTGGCTTTACCCTTGCTAATAAAGAATTAATCGGTGTATTACAAAAGGTAATCGCCCCTTATCCACTGCCTGTGCCTGTTTCAGATATCGCTGCTCAAGCCCTAAAGCCACAAGGCTTAGCTCAAATGCAACAACAAGTAGAAGATGTACTCACCAACCGCCAATGGTTAATCGAACAACTTCAAACCTTGCCACAAGTAGAAAAAATCTTCGACAGCGAAGCAAACTATATTTTGGTGAAATTCCAAGATGGTCAGAAAGTCTTTAAGGCTCTCTGGGAGAAAGGAATTATCTTGAGAGATCAGCATAAGGCGCTGGGGTTACAGAATTGTGTCCGTATTTCAATAGGTACAAAAACTGAATTAGAGAGAACCGTAGAAGCGATAAAAATCGCATAGCCCTACCAATGCAACAATTAATAAATTAACGGTGCGTTGACACGCCCCTTGTATGTTAAATTTATAGTACACTAGCAACACCAAAGCATAATGTTATCCACAGCTTGAACGCCCCTTGAGAAGAAACTCGTTCTGTAGCGTAGGCGTGGATAACTTCATCAGCAAAAC
>MQVI01000019.1 GCA_002002485.1 Pasteurellaceae bacterium 15-036681 | reverse complement strand
GCATTGATGAGAAAACTCGTTACCATTGCTCAATCAGTCTTAAAATACCAACAACCCTTTGATGAAAAACGCTATGCAAATTTAGTTTAAGTTGCTATTGCTTTTGAAGGGGGCTTATAGTATCTACGGTAATACTTTGTCAATAAATTCTGAATGGATAATCCACTCTTACTGAATCATTACACCATTCGACTACCGAAATAGGCAATCGTGAGTAACATTATACCCGAAATTGAGTAAATTAGCACCCGATTTCCGCGCCAATGTAATTTCCATTGTCCCAATAGCAGAATGTTATACACAATCCATGCCACAAACGAGAAAATCGCTTTATGAATATGCTCTGGCGAGAAGAAGTTATGCAGATAAATCATTCCAGTGATCAGAACTAAGGTTAAAAAGCCTTGCGCAATCAATGTTAAGAAGAAAAAATGACGCTCAACGGTCATTAACGGCGGTAACATCGGTGAGAACATTAATGTCTTATTTTTTAACTTGTTATCTAGCCATTTAAGCTGTATTGCATAAAGCAACGCAATAAAAAACAGTGCATACGAGAACAGTGCTATCGCTAAATGGAACATCAATCCTGTATTTTCAGCTAACTGCTTAATCACACTACCTTCAACAAAGCTAGATACCGCTACGGTTACGATATTTAATACATAAATCACTGATACAGGAAAACAGACCGATTTCCATTTTGGTAGTGCTAAAGTGCCTGCAATCGCCATAATCAAGCTGATTAATGACGCCACATTCGCTAAAGTGAAGTTCTGCCCGGTTAGCGCAATTAAATGGTTTGAGACATTAAAAATATGCAATCCGCAAGCAATCAAGCCAACCATAAAGACTGTTTTAATGCTTACTTTGCTTGAGATATGGAGTTGATTTTGTTTATTGCGCATAGGCGCAACCCAAGCCAGTGCGCCCAAATGCACCGCAATAAAATAAGCAACAATAGTTAAAACAGCTAATGTCATTGTTATCTCTCAAAATAAGAATAATTTTCAATAGACAGTAAGGTATCAGTTTTGCGGAATTTTTTCTATGGGGAAAGGAAAATTTTTCAATGATTTGCTCTTACTTAGATATCGAACCGTTTGTGATATCCTTACAACCGGTTCGATTTTGGAAAAATTTTGCAAATGCTTATTCCATTAATAACTCAATCTCTTTGGGAATTAATTTTGGTTCTGGAATAAAAATCTGCTTATGGCGTTGAAGCTCACCTTTCTCAAGAACAATACTACTCTTTGGCACTTTAAACTGCTTACTTAAATATTTTAATAAGTGAGCGTTTGCTTGCCCATCTACTGGCGGGGCTGTAATCGCAATTTTTAGCTCGCCATCGTGTAAGCCAACGATTTGATCTCGGCTTGCTTTTGGTTGTAAAAAAATCCGCAGGCGGATACCTTGCGGATTTTCAATTAATTCGACCGCTTGCATCAGTCCAAATCCTTATGCTATCGCCCAAAGTGTACCAAACACTTTATAAAGCAAGCTATTTAGCATCAATAAGCCAAAGCCTAATACCATTACCGAGAAATCTAGCATACCTGTGCGTGGTAAGATACGGCGGATAAAGCCTAAAACAGGTTCAGTGATCTGTGCAATGGTGTAATCCAATGGGTGATTACCTTGAGTTACCCAGCTCATTAAGGCACGGATTAACGTAGTAAAGAATAGAATTTGACCAAAGGTTTTTAATACGCTTAATAAGCCAACTAAAACAGAGACATCAATGCCTGCACCTAAAATAATAAATTGTAGTGCCACTGCGCCTGCGGCAATTAATAGAGCAGCAAAGTTAATCCCTTTTACCGTTGGAATAAAACGACTAACGGGGTTTACTAAAGGGTTAGTAAAGCGTAATAAGGTTTGAGAAATCGGTAAATTGATATCCACTCGGCAAAACTGTAACCAAGCACGTAATACCATCACAAAATTGATAAAGCCAACCACAAGGGCAAGAATTGGGGCTAGAAATTCCATAATATTTAGTTATTAGTGGAAAGTGGACAACGGACAGTGCATATCCTCTTTCAATAAATAAAAACAGTGAAAAACGCTATTGCAATCTAGTTGTCCATTATCCGTTTTCCACTGTACACTATTAATTATTCGCTAATCGGTAAATCCCACCAGATGTCAAATAGGTCGCTAACTTCGATTTCGATTAAACCGTTAGCTTCTAACCATTTTTGAACTAATTGGCGGTGTGATTCATCACATTTACCTAATTTTTCTAAACAAACTAAACCTTCCCAATGTAAGTAGCCACTACCTTCGTAAGCTAAGCCATTTGGACGGATTACTTCGTCAATAAAGCGGTCAACGATAGTGTCGATTTGGTCGATACCTGTGCCTTCAGCAAATTGGAATTTCACTAAGAAACCTAATTCTTGGAATTCTGCTAAGTGCATTTTTTTACGTTGTCTGCGATTACGAACTGGTTGAGTCATTTTTAATTCTCCTCTGGGGGTTAATAACTTGCGTATTCTATCATATTTAAAAAACAAAACCGCCAAAATCGGCGGTTTTAGTGGAAATATTGCTAAATGTTGAAAATATGGCTATTCCCTGTCGGCATTTGTACCGCTAGGCTTAATTTACCACCCATACTTTCTACGTAGCGTTTTAGTGTGGAAAGTTTAAGTTCATTACCTCGTTGCTCAATTTGTGCTACGGCAGGTTGTGAAATACCTAATGCTTTAGCTAAATCACGTTGAGAAAGCTCTAATTCTTCACGTAACATTGTAAGACCAGCCTCAAGAATGAGTTCTTCGGTCATTTCTTTAATACGTTGCTGTGATTCAGGCGATTGACGAGCAATTAGTTCGTCTAGTGTAGTTAATTTTTTAGCCATTCTATTCCTCCAAATCTTGTAGGTATTCACTAAACTCTTTATCTGCGATACGAATCATTTTTTCATAAAATTGTTTGTCATTACTTTTATCTCCAGCACAAAGCACTATTGCTTGTCTTAGTGGATCAAATGCAAAAAATGCTCGTAATGCTTTTCCCTTATGTTGAATACGTAGCTCTTTCATATTCGAATATTGAGAGCCTTTTATCGTGTCAGCATAAGGTCTTGCTAGGGCGTGCCCATAAAACCTCAAGTTATTTAAAGCAGATAATACAGATTCTCTAGTACTTTCATCTTGTTCTGTAAGCCAAGTTTCAAAGCGTTCAGTTACAATGATTGTCCATTCAATAGTTGGATCTGTCATATTCCTCCCCATAAGCCTGAGCTTATCACATAATATAAGTTACAAGTTATTTGTCAAGTGTGTAATCTATTCACACTATGGCTAGATTAACATCAAATATATTTGTAAAAATGGCTATTTTTGTGATCTTCATCGAAGAAATGAAAAATATTGAGAAATAAGAAAAAGGCTTGTTCTAGAATAAAAAACCCGCCTATACAAGCGAGTTGATATCTATACTTTTTACTAATAGCTAGTCGAATCACAAGAAACACTGCCAGCAATACTGTAGCAATTTGTATGTGTCTGTATTGGTTTCTGTCTTTCTCTAGCTTTTGCCTTTTCAATCTCAAGTTGCTGCCAATAATCTAATTGGGCTGGTTTTTGGGCTTGCGCTCCCATCCCATGAATCATTTGCAAAGTTTGCATATTTTGTTGAGCTATAGCAGCTTGACCTGCGGGGCTATTTTCATAATTTTGTTTTTCAACAAATTTATTCAGTCTTTGAGAAAATTTCTTTCTCATAGCTGAACATTCCGCTTTCGTTACATCAGTTTTCTTATGGGTAAGAACCTCTACTCTTTGATCAAAATATCTTTCAGCATTCTTATCAAGACCTAACCAAATTCTATTAGCTTGTCGCTCACCAATGATATTGCTTAGAGCATCATGTTTAGAGCCGCCTAATACTCTTCGCTCAGCATCATTCATTGATTTTAGACGAGTTCCACTTGGCAAACATTTTTCAATGTTATTGGCTTCTGTAATATATGCAATAACCGAGTCATCTGGAATCTTATAAAAATCCTTTACACTAGGATTGCTAGAACATCCCAAAATAAATAATGATATTGCTGTCACAATAAATATTTTTTTCATAACCCCTCTCCAAATAAAGAATATAAACATATTTTATACAACAATCTAATTAGTATTCAATTATTATTTAGTAGATATCTATAACATTAGCCACAAGGAATATATAAAAAAGGTGCGTTTACACGCACCCTACGAAGAATAAAAAAGTTATGCTTTTTTGATGAAATATAAATCCCAAACACCGTGTCCTAATCTGTGTCCACGTTCTTCAAACTTAGTTAAAGGACGGAAATCAGGGCGTGGGATAAAATCGTTGGTTTCTGATTGGTTTGCTAACTGTTCAGGGAACTGTTGTAGCACTTCAAGCATATGCTCTGAATAGTTTTCCCAGTCAGTTGCCATATGGATAAAACCACCTACCGCTAATTTTTCTAATACTCGCTCAATAAACGCAGGTTGAACGATACGGCGTTTATGGTGTTTTGCTTTCTGCCACGGATCTGGGAAGTAAAGCTGTAAACCACCTAATGCTTGATTTGCAATGCTATCACGTAGAATTTCTGTTGCATCGTGGCAAATCACACGTAAATTCTTCACACCTTTTTCTAACGCATAAGCGATACAAGCACCTACACCGGGCGTGTGAACTTCAATACCGATATAGTTACGGTCTGGGTTCTGTTCTGCCATTTCAACCAGCGATCTACCCATACCAAAGCCGATCTCTAATACCACTGGGTTGTTGTTACCAAAAATCGCTTCAAAATCAAATGGGGTATTTTGGTAGTCTAAACCAAGATGTTCCCAATTGTCATTCATCATATCACGTTGGTAATCGCTCAAACGCCCTGTACGTAATACGAAACTGCGCACTTTACGTAGATAGCGACCATCTTCGGTAAATTCCGCACGCTCTACGGTTTTACGCTTTTTATCTGCAAAAGTAATTTTTTCTGACATTATCTTCAACTCAACAAAAAAGCACTGAATACAAATACCAGTGCTTTTTAAACAAATTCTAAATAAAAAACCGCCAGAAACAGCGGTTTTTATGTTATCCTACTTAACGGTTGGTCAGGTAGTCATCTACCTGATGGCCGTCAGGTAGCGATTATCTCGATCAATTTGTATTAACAATTTTGATAGGGAGGCGACTATGCCAACTTGGTTAAAATGGGCTCTGCTCATTATTACCATACTGTTGTTATCTGGCGACACTGCTCAAAGTTTTAGCTAGATACCAACCATTTAATAAAGGGGCGGAGCAATTCGCCCCTTTTCTGCATACATTGTATGCTCTTTAAGCGACTTTTTCAAGTCGTATCTTAAAATCTCACCAACGCAGAACCCCAAGTCCAGCCACCACCGAATGCTTCTAATAGTAGTAACTGACCACGTTGAATACGACCATCACGTACTGCTTCATCTAAAGCTACAGGGATTGTCGCCGCACTGGTATTACCGTAGCGATCTAAGGTAATTACCACTTGATCCATTGACATACCTAATTTTTCTGCCGTCGCTGAAATAATACGTAAATTTGCTTGATGTGGTACTAACCAATCTAATTCGCTCTTATCAATACCATTCGCTGTTAAGGTTTCTTCCACCACATTTGATAATTCACGTACAGCTAGCTTAAAGGTTGCATTACCTTGCATCACAATAAAACCAGATTTTGGATCATTACGGTCTGAATTTGGTAATACTAAGCCTTCTTTAGTATCTGGCATTGAGTGTAAGTGCGTTGAAAGAATACCTTGCTCTTCGCTTGCTTCTAAAATTACCGCGCCAGCGCCATCACCAAATAACACCACTGTGCTACGATCTGTTTCATCTAATTTACGAGAATTAACATCTGAACCGATCACTAATGCTTTTTTCACCTTGCCAGTGCGCACAAATTGATCCGCTACACTTAACGCATATACAAAGCCTGTACAAGCGGCCGCAACATCAAAAGCAATAGCATCTTCAATACCTAATAAGCCTTGAACTTGGCAAGCTGCACTTGGATAGGCGTGTGAGTTACTGGTTGTCCCCACCACAATTAAATCGATCTCATTTGGATCAACATTAGCTTGCTCAAAACATTTTTTAGCAGCTTCTGCGCCCATTGTTGCCACAGTTTCATTTTCTGCTGCAATACGGCGCTCTTTCATACCTGAACGGGTAACAATCCATTCATCTGAAGTATCTACCATTTTTTCTAAATCCGCATTGGTACGGATTTGCGCCGGCATATAACTACCTGTGGCTAAAATTTTGCTATACATATCTGTTCTCTTGTAATTTGTTTAATCCTTGCGAAATTTTAACAGGAATTTCGCCTTCGATCTGCTGAATTGCATACTGGATCGCATAAAAAAATGCGTTAGTACTTGCACCGCCATGACTTTTTACCACGACAGATGATAATCCTAATAAAGTCGCGCCATTGTGGCGGTCAGGATTTATCTGCTGTAACTTACGGTAATAGCGATAAAAAATTGCTCGCAATAAATAACGTTTGGCGTTGCGACATAAATGGGAATCTTCCGTTGGCTTTTTGAAAAAAGACAGAATATTTTTCGCTGCACCTTCTAAGGTTTTTAAGGCAATATTACCGCTAAAGCCATCGCAAATAATCACATCAGTATTGTGATTCATTAGCTTATCGCCTTCTATAAAACCAGTGTAATTCAAATGATTACGCTGTTTTAATTGCTGATGAGTCTCTCTAATTTGCTGGCTCCCTTTATTGTCTTCGGTACCGATATTCAATAAAGCCAAACGTGGATAGACTAAATCCAACATCACTTCCGCAAAAATATTGCCCATTTCCGCAAATTGCAAAAGTAGCTGACTATCGACTTCAACATTTGCCCCTAAATCTAGCATTACACTGGATTTGCCATTAATGGTTGGAATAAGGGAAGTTAAAGCTGGGCGATCTATATTGGGTAATGGCGCAATTAGATTCTTTGCAAGCCCCATCAATAAACCTGTATTACCACCACTTACACAACCTTGAGCATCACCATTGGCGACAGCTTCAAGAGCTAAACGCATTGAACTACCTTTACTTTGGCGTACAGCTTGCATAAAAGGCATATTATCGCCATCAATAACTTTAGTAGTATGAATAACTTGGATACGCTGCTGAAAATCCGCAGGAAAACGATTAATAAGTGGAAGTATTTGAGCCTGATCGCCAAATAAGATAAAAGATAGCATCGGATTTTTGTCCAATGCTAGAGATACTGCTGGGATAGTAATACGGGGACCAAAGTCCCCGCCCATCACATCTAACGCAAGGGTTAGACGAGTCAATTTATACCTCTAAGAGATTAAATTGATTATTTGATTTTACGACCACGGTAGTAACCGTCAGCGGTTACGTGGTGACGTAAGTGAGTTTCGCCACGTGAATCTACAGATACTGCAGCAGTTGTTAAAGCATCGTGTGAACGACGCATATCACGACGTGAACGAGATTTTTTATTTTGTTGAACAGCCATTGGCTATACTCCTAAACTAGTTTTTCTTTAAATTAGCTAATACAGCGAACGGGTTTGGTTTTTTTGCCAATTCTTCTGG
Source organism: Pasteurellaceae bacterium 15-036681 (assembly GCA_002002485.1). GTDB lineage: Bacteria > Pseudomonadota > Gammaproteobacteria > Enterobacterales > Pasteurellaceae. The sequence continues at coordinate 34,282 of MQVI01000019.1, read as the reverse complement.
CAATTCGCCGAAAACCTGCTCCTGCGCGGACACTTCACAGTGTTCAGATTCATGCATCGGGACTAGTGGCAGAGATAAAATAAATTCATCTTCTATCATATCTAGCAGGCTTACTTCACCAAACTCATTAACTTCGATTGGTTCATAAATCTCGGGCAAATCGTCCGCCTGATCCATATTCTTCACTGGACTGAAACAAAATGTGCAGTCTAGCGTTTGCGTAAATGGGTTACCACATCGCTGGCAGTCGAGTTCCACCTCAACCTTTGCTGTGCCTTTAATCACAGTAAGACGTTGTGGATCAACATATAACGAGAGAGTAACTTGTGCATCGCCAAGCACGTTGCTTACTGATTCACCCAAACGTTCTAATAGGTTTGCCGAAACAACACCGTCATAGTCCATCCGACGCTGAGCGTCTTTGTGCGAGTCAATAGTAAGGGGTAGTTTTACCTTTTGCATAGGGTGCGAATATTACAGACTTTAAGTCAATTAGTCAAAGAGAAAAACATAAGATTGCGAAAATATATAGCCTATTCTTTAGGCGAGCCAATTTATCAATCGCTTAACTCTTTTTTTTACGATAGAAGATATTTTCTCTAAATTTGATGGAAATCCCTATCAATCTATGCTAAAAAGTATCCCGATTTTTTAACCTACCAAAAAGGAAATGCAAATGTCATTACAAGCTATCATTGAATCAGCATTTGAACGTCGTGCTGATATTACTCCAAAAACTGTTGATGCAGAAACCCGTGCAGCTGTTGAAGACGTTATCAAAGGTTTAGATAACGGTTCATTACGCGTTGCAGAAAAAATTGACGGTGAATGGGTTGTAAATCAATGGGTGAAAAAAGCAGTATTATTATCATTCCGTATCAATGAAAATGAAGTGATCGACGGTGCTGAAACTAAATACTACGATAAAGTACCGACAAAATACGGTCAATACAGTGAAGAACAATTCAAAGCAGACGGTATCCGTGCGGTACCAGGTGCGGTAGTTCGTCAAGGTTCACACATCGAGAAAAACGTTGTATTAATGCCATCATTCGTAAACATTGGTGCATACGTTGGCGAAGGTACTATGGTTGATACATGGGTAACTGTAGGTTCATGTGCGCAAATCGGTAAAAACGTACACTTATCTGGTGGTGTGGGTATCGGTGGTGTATTAGAGCCATTACAAGCAAACCCAACAATCATCGGCGACAACTGTTTCGTTGGTGCACGTTCTGAAATCGTTGAAGGCGTTATCGTTGAAGACGGTTGTGTAATCTCAATGGGCGTATTCATTGGTCAATCAACAAAAATCTACGACCGTGAAACTGGCGAAATCCACTACGGCCGTGTACCAGCCGGTTCTGTGGTTGTTTCAGGTAGCCTTCCATCAAAAGATGGTAAATACAACCTTTACTGTGCAGTAATCGTTAAGAAAGTTGATGCAAAAACTTTAGGTAAAGTAGGTATCAACGATTTACTTCGTTCTATTGAAGAATAATTAAATCCTTATAAAACCTAGCACGAGCCGTGCTAGGTTACTTATCTTAGTCGCATTGCGACTATCTTTTAGAGCGATAAAATCGCTCAGCTAAGTAACCCTATACGGCTCGTATAGGGTGATTTATATGCGACACCAAAATATCTTTTTCGATCTCGACGGCACACTTCATAAAGAAGATATCTTCTTCTCTTTTATTCTTTTTCTTGCCAAAAAACGTATTTTCAATACTCTGATTTTATTTCCATTACTACTACAAGCGGTCGTTTTACATCTTATTTTTGCAAAAGGCAAAATCGGAATTAATCTTGCGCTTTTTTGTTTAACTTTAGGCACAAATCAAACCAAACAAAAACAGTTTTTTACTGAATTTACTCAACAGTTCAAACTAACCCCTTTTCCAAAAGTAATGGCCGAACTTCAACAACATCTTTCTCAACAGAAACAAATTTTTCTTATTTCAGGTAGCCCAGAACCATTGATAAAACCACTCTACTCTGAATTATTAACCCATAGAGGTGTAAAATTAATAGGTTCTCAAATCACCCATAAATCCTACGCTATGCGGCTTAGTGAACACTGTTATGCAGAAAATAAAGTGAAAATGCTTGATCGCTTTTTTCCTAAAACGAATGGATTTGAAATTGGCTATTCGGATAGTTTAAGTGATAAACCGATCTTTGAGCGCTGTAGGAAGGTGGTTTTGATTGATAAGAATGGAAAGATAAGCAAATCAATTAATATCTAGTGCTACGGTAATACCCTATTTTACCCATGCTTTTGCCTTTGCTATAATCACTTTGTTAAATATCAACCAAATTCTGAGAACATTATGGGATTATTTGAATCAATTATTGTTATTTTCTTACTCATTGTAGTGAGTGCGATTATTTCTTCTGGTGAAATCTCACTAGCAGGAGCGCGTAAACTGAAACTACAGACTCTAGCAAACGAAGGAAATATCAAAGCTAAAAAAGTATTAGCTTTACAAGAACAACCAGGTCAATTTATTACTGTGGTACAAATCGGCTTAAATATGGTAGCGATTCTAGGCGGTATGATTGGCGAAGGTTCACTCACGCCCTATGTTCAACAATTTTTGAGTCAATATACTCAAGCAGAGTGGCTTTCTAATGCCTCCTCTTGGATCTCGTTTGGTTTAGTGACTATTGCATTCGTGCTACTTGCAGATCTAATGCCAAAACGCTTTGCTATGGCAAATCCTGAGTTGGTTGCAATGAAATTAGTTGGGATTATGTCTTTTACTATTCTATTGTTTAAGCCACTAGTATTGCTATTTGATGCAATTGCAAATGTAATGTTCCATTTATTACGAATCTCAACTGTACGTCAAGAAACAATGACTTCTGATGATATTGTGGCAATGGTAGATGCTGGCGCTGAAGCAGGGGTATTGAAAGCACAAGAACATTACTTGATTGAAAATATTTTCGATATGCAACAGCGCACAGTCACTTCAACCATGACGACTCGTGAAAATATTGTGTCGTTAGATAAGTCTTTTACCCATCAGCAAATTTTAGAAACTTTGAGCAATAATTCACATTCTAAAATCCTGATTTGCGATCAGAGCATTGATAAGATTCTAGGCTATGTAGAATCGCACTCACTTCTTACGCTCTACTTAAAAGAGGATAAGGTTTCGCTCACTGATAATCGCGTATTACGTAAAACTTTATTTATCCCAGATACACTTTCACTCTATGAAGTATTAGAGCTTTTTAAATCCTCTGGCGAAGATTTTGCGGTAATCATTAACGAATATGCTCTTGTGGTAGGGATTGTGACCCTAAATGATGTAATGAGCATTGTGATGGGCGAATTAGTATCGAATGAAGAAGAATATATTGTTCGCCGTGATGAAGCGTCGTGGTTAATTGACGGCATCACACCGCTTGAAGATGTCATTCGAGCGTTAGATATTGATGAGTTTCCAAACCAAGAAAACTACGAAACTATCGCAGGATTTATGATGTATATGTTGCGAAAAGTGCCGAAAAAGACCGATTTTGTGCTTTATGATAAGTATAAATTTGAGATTATCGATACTGAGAATTTTAAAATCGACCAACTGATGGTTTCAATCCGCAAGGATATCAAGGGAGATGAATAGATGGTTACCATTTACCACAACCCCAAATGCAGTAAATCTCGTGAGACATTGGCGTTAATTCGTGAAGCGGGAATTGAACCGACGATTGTTGAATATCTGAAAAATCCACTTTCTGCTCAACAAGTTGCGGAATTAATTCAACAAAGTGGTTTAAATCCATTAGATGCCATTCGTACCGATGTTGAACCTTACACACAGTTTATTCAAGGAAAAGCATTGAGCGATGCCGATATTTTTACGTTAATTGCAGAATATCCCGTACTGCTCAACCGCCCTTTTGTAAGCGGTGCAAAAGGTACAAAACTTTGCAGACCATCAGAATTAGTGAGAGAGATTATTTAAGAATATGAAAATAATGTAGGAGCGGATAATATCCGCCCCAAGAAACATTATAGATAAAGGGCAGATATTATCTGTCCCTACAAAATATAAATAAAATGAGGCAAACACATGAAAAAAATCTTATTATTAAACGGCCCGAACCTAAATATGCTCGGAAAACGCGAGCCACATATTTATGGCTCACAAACCCTTGCGGATATAGAGCAACATTTGCAGCAACTCGCCAAAGAGCGTGGTTTTGAGCTTGATTATTTCCAAGCAAATGGCGAAGAGCCAATTATCAACCGCATTCACCAAGCGTTTCAAAACACCGATTTTATTTTGATTAACCCCGGTGCATTCACACACACTAGTGTGGCTTTACGTGATGCGTTATTATCAGTTGCGATTCCTTTTGTAGAAATTCATTTATCGAATGTTCACGCTCGCGAACCTTTCCGCCACCATTCATATTTGAGTGATATTGCTAAAGGTGTTATTTGTGGCTTAGGCTCAAAAGGTTATGAGTATGCGCTAGATTATGCAGTAAATTTTTTAAAAAATTCTAAATAAAATTAATCTGCTATTACCTAATTGGATGAAGTAAATTCCTGAAACTGCTACGATCAGTGACCTAAATTGCAACATTTTCGCCCATTTTATAAGATTTTGATGCAAATTACGCGAAATTAAGGTAATCTACACGCCAGTTTTTTTCTGCGTTTTTAGGCGCAGATTTCCCATTTTTAACTTCATATACGGATCTCATCATGGATATTCGCAAAATCAAAAAACTTATCGAATTAGTAGAAGAATCAGGCATTACTGAGTTAGAAGTGTCTGAAGAAGAAGGTACTGTACGTATTAGCCGCGCAGCGCCACAAGCAGCGGCTGTTCAATATGTAGCAGCACCACAGACTGCACCAGCACCAGTTGCAGCATTTGCTCCACAAGCAGCTCCAGCAGAAGTAACTCCAGCACCAGCAGCTGCTGAAGTATCTGGCCACGCAGTCCTTTCACCAATGGTGGGTACGTTCTACCGTAGCCCAAGCCCTGAAGCAGCACCATTTGTTGAAGTAGGTAAAACCGTGAAAGTTGGCGATGCATTATGTATCGTTGAAGCAATGAAAATGATGAACCGCATCGAATCAGATAAAGCGGGCGTTGTTAAAGCTATCTTAGTAAACGATGGCGAAGCTGTAGAATTCGACCAAAAACTTTTCATTATTGAATAATCATTTCTTACAAGCGGTCGATTTTAGTAAAAAATTTGCAAAATCAGACCGCTTTCAATTAAGGGCAAACTCTAATGTTAGAAAAAGTTGTCATTGCAAACCGCGGTGAAATCGCTTTGCGTATTTTACGTGCGTGTAAAGAGTTAGGGATTAAAACCGTTGCAGTTCACTCAACGGCTGACCGTGAGTTAAAGCACGTGTTATTGGCTGATGAAACTGTTTGTATCGGCCCTGCTCCTTCAACAAAAAGTTATTTAAACATTCCTGCCATTATTGCTGCAGCGGAAGTAACTGGGGCAGATGCGATCCACCCTGGTTATGGTTTCTTGTCTGAAAATGCAAACTTCGCGGAACAAGTTGAAATGTCTGGTTTCACCTTTATTGGTCCAACAGCAGATGTTATCCGTTTAATGGGTGATAAAGTTTCAGCAATCAATGCGATGAAAAAAGCAGGTGTTCCTTGTGTGCCTGGTTCAGATGGCCCTGTTGGTGCTGATGTTGAGAAAAATAAAGAGATCGCAAAACGTATCGGCTACCCAGTGATTATTAAAGCATCTGGTGGCGGTGGCGGTCGTGGTATGCGTGTGGTTCATGATGAAAAAGATCTTGAAACATCAATCGCAATGACCAAAGCAGAAGCGAAAGCAGCATTCAATAACGATATGGTTTATATGGAAAAATATCTTGAAAATCCACGCCATATCGAAATCCAAGTATTAGCAGATACTCATGGTAATGCAGTTTATCTTGCAGAGCGTGACTGTTCAATGCAACGTCGTCACCAAAAAGTGGTAGAAGAAGCGCCAGCACCAGGTATTACTGAAGAATTACGTAAATTCATCGGTGAACGTTGTGCGAAAGCTTGTATCGAAATCGGCTATCGTGGTGCAGGTACATTTGAGTTCTTATACGAAAACGGCGAATTCTACTTCATCGAAATGAATACTCGTTTACAAGTAGAGCATCCAGTAACTGAGATGATTACTGGCGTGGACTTAGTAAAAGAACAATTACGTGTTGCGGCAGGTTTACCAATTTCTGTGAAACAAGAAGATATCAAGGTTCGTGGTCACGCAATGGAATGTCGTATCAATGCAGAAGACGCAAGTACTTTCTTACCATCACCAGGTAAAATTACACGCTTACACGTACCAGGTGGTTTAGGTATACGTTGGGATTCTCATATCTACGCAGGCTACTCTGTTCCACCACACTACGATTCAATGATTGCGAAATTAATTACTTATGGTGAAACTCGTGAGATCGCGATACGTCGTATGGAAAATGCATTATCTGAGATGATCATTGAGGGAATTAAAACAAATATCCCACTTCATCAATTGATTTTAGCGGATAAAAATTTCCGTCAAGGTGGTACAAACATTCACTATCTTGAGAAAAAATTAGGTTTGAAATAAATTAACCTAATGTTATAAAACCATCAACACAAGGCCAATGCCACTTTATAATAGGCATCGGCCTTTCTTATTTTATATAGTTTGCAGCATAAACTCCCTGAATTTAAAAGTGATCAAAAAATTCAGTAATATTCCACTTTTTTCTAAAGTAACTTTGCATTTTTGATTGTCCTAGTTCTATTCCTAATCAAATTAAGAGGATACTAATGAAGAAATCCCTAACCCTTTTAGCAACTTTAGTGTTATCAACTTCTGCTGTTGCAAACCAGCCTAACTATCAAAGTACCTTAACCGAAGGTATGGATAAAAGTGTTACGCCACAGCAAGATTTCTACCGCTATGTTAATGGTAAATGGCTTGAAACTGCACAAATTCCTGCCGACCGCACATCGTGGGGAACCCTTGCAGAATTAAATGAGATCAACGAAAAGCGTTCGATTGAATTACTACAAGCGGTCATTTCTAATGAAAAATTGGCAAATGATCCAAAAGCACAACGCTTAAAAGCCCTTTATCAAACCTATACCGACTTAGAAGCCCGTGAGAAATTAGGCTTAGAACCGATTCAAGCGGATTTGGCTAAAATCGAACAGATTGCTACTTTTGCAGATTTAGAAGATTACTTGATTACTGAAACTAAACAAGGTAATGAACTGTTATTTGGTTGGTCAGTATTTGCTCACTTGAAAAACTCTCGCAAAAATGCGGTCTATTTTAGTAATGACAGCTTAGGGTTAAGTAATGACTATTTCCAAAAAGATACCCCTGAAAATAAGAAAACCTTAGAACAGTATCAAAGCTATGTGGCGCAAATGCTAACTTTTGCTAAAGTGAAAAACGCAGAACAAAGAGCTAAAGCCATTGTGGAATATGAAGGTGCTATTGCAAAAACCTTATTCACCAACGAGGAACGTCGTGATATTCAAAAACGCTATAATCCAATGACAATGGCTGAATTGGAGAAAGTCAGCAAAAACATCAATCTTGCTAAATTCTTAACTGCCGTAGGTGTGAATACTGATGAAGTGATTATCTGGGAACCTAGATTTATCAAGCAGTTTGATGAAATGTTTAATCCACAAAACTTAGCGGTAATTAAAGATTATCTACGCTTTAAAACGATTTCAAATGCTTCGTCTTATCTCAATAAAGAACTCGATGAAGCAAACTTTGAGTTTTATGGCCGTACCCTCGTTGGTCAAAAAGAACAACGTTCGTTAAATAAGCGTGCATTGAGCCTTGTGAATAATCAAATAGGCCAAGAGTTTGCTCAGTTCTATGTGGAAAAATTCTTCCCAGCTACTGCGAAGAAAAATTTATTAGACATGGCAAGCTACTTAGTAAAAGCCTACCATGTGCGTATTGATAATTTAGACTGGATGTCGCCTGAAACCAAAATCAAAGCTAAAGCGAAGTTAGATAAATTTATCACCGAAGTGGGCTATCCGAATAAATGGAAAGACTACTCTGCCCTTAGCTTACAAAATGTGGCACAAGGTGGTTCGCTCTATGCTAACTTAAAACAGATTGCACAGTGGAACTATCAAGAAGGCTTAAACAAAATCGGCAAGCCGGTGGATTTAAACGAATGGGGCATGTTGCCACAGGTAGTCAATGCCTCTTATAGCCCATTGATGAACCGAATTGTGTTCCCAGCAGGGATTTTACAAGCACCACTTTATGATATTAAAGCTGATCCTGCGGTAAACTTTGGCGCTATCGGCGCGATTATTGGCCACGAAATTACTCACGGCTTTGATGACAGCGGTTCAAAATTTGATAGCAAAGGCAATCTACGCGATTGGTGGACAGCTGACGATCGTAAGAAGTTTGAAGCGCTTGCCGATCAACTGGTAGCACAGTTTGATAAATTTGAAGTGGCGGCAAAAGTATTTGTGAATGGACGCTTTACCTTAGGGGAAAACATTGCTGATTTGGGTGGTTTAAGTATCGCTTATGACGCCTTAAAACTTTATGAGAAAGATCATGGCGCAACACCATTAATGGAAGAACTCACTCCTGATCAACGTTTCTTTATGAGCTGGACACGTTCATGGCGTAACAAAGCGACGGTACAATCGCTTACTCACCAAGTGAAAAGCGATCCACATGCCCCAGGGGAATATCGTGCTTATGCGCCAGTGTTAAATATCAGTGGTTTCCATAATGCATTTGGCACCAAACAAGGCGATGCGATGTTTAAGCCACTGAATGAACGAATTAAGATTTGGTAATATTAAAAAGCCTATAAATTTGTTTAACACTTAATAGGGTATAGAGTTTTTATTTTACTCACCACTTAAGCTCTTTTAATCCATACGCATAGCGTATGGTTTTCATAGGCAAACTAGGTTTGCCTATAATAAAAAACCGACCAAGCGGTCGGTTTTTTATCAAAATTTGCAAATTACGCTAATTTTTTGATTTGAGCTGCTAAGTTAGATTTGTGGTTAGCTGCTTTGTTAGCGTGGATTAAGCCTTTAGAAGCCATACGGTCCACTACTTTTTGCATTTCAACGAAAGCTGCTTCTGAAGCCGCTTTATCACCAGTTGCTAATGCTGCGTATACTTTTTTAATGAAAGTACGCATCATAGAACGTTGGCTTGCGTTGTGTTGGCGACGTTTTTCAGATTGAATCGCACGTTTTTTTGCTGACTTGATATTAGCCAAGGTCAAACTCCTAAAAATATCTGTGTAAAAATAAAAAACATAAAACCGAAGTTTTATGTGCTATCGATAGTTTAAAGTTTCATTTTCAACGAGACACGTGTTTGAAAATAACATCGTTTCACGCAAGAAATGTTCTTGTGTAAAAGATAGGGGCGAATTCTAACAGTTTTTTTGTGATTTTCATATAGATACTATGAAGAAAGTGGTAAAATTCCACACAAATTTTCAAAATTGAGAAATCCTGTGAGTAAAAAATTATTAAAATCCAGTTTAGTCGTCAGTGTGATGACACTTGCCTCACGAGTTTTAGGTTTGGTACGTGATATCGTGGTAGCAACTATGCTCGGCTCAAGTGTTGCAGCAGATGTGTTCTTATTTGCCAACCGTATTCCTAACTTTTTACGCCGTTTATTTGCGGAAGGCGCATTTTCTAAAGCCTTTGTACCTGTATTGGCAGAATACAATTCTGATAACGATATTAACAAAACGCGTGAATTTATCGCTAAAGTTTCAGGTACTCTAGGTGGTTTAGTTACTATTGTTACCTTAGTGGCAATGATCGCCTCCCCTGTGGTTGCTGCGCTCTTCGGGACAGGTTGGTTTTTGGATTGGGTAAATGACGGTCCAAATGCAGAAAAATTTACTCAAGCCTCTTTCTTATTAAAGATCACCTTTCCTTATTTATGGTTTATTACCTTTGTGGCACTTTCAGGCGCAGCGTTAAACACCGTTGGAAAGTTCGGGGTGATGTCATTTTCGCCTGTATTGCTGAATGTGGCGATTATCGCTATGGCAATTTGGGGTGCACCTTACTTTGATAAACCCGATACCGCTCTTGCGTGGGGGGTATTCTTAGGGGGATTACTGCAATTCCTATTCCAAATCCCATTTATGAAGAAAGAAGGTTTATTAGTTAAACCACAATGGGCGTGGAAAGATGAAGGGGTTACTAAAGTGCGTAAATTGATGATCCCTGCGCTATTTGGGGTGTCAGTAACGCAGTTAAACCTATTAATCAACCAAGTGATCGCCAGCTTCTTAATTACTGGTTCTATCAGTTGGCTTTACTATGCCGACCGCCTAATTGAATTCCCATTAGGCTTATTCGGGATTGCGATTTCAACGGTGGTATTACCAAGCCTTTCTCGCATTGCAAAGCAGAAAGATTTAACGGCTGAACAGCGTGCTGCCTCATTTGAAAACACTATGGACTGGGGCGTGCGTATGGTGTTATTACTAGGCGTGCCTGCAATGATTGGTATTGCGATCCTTGCTGAACCGCTGATGATGACAATGTTTATGCGTGGTAAATTCTCACTCAATGATGTGGTTGCATCATCAAATGCCCTGTTTGTAATGTGCTTTGGCTTAATTAGCTATATGTTAATTAGCGTATTGGCTAATGGCTTCTATGCACACCAAAATACTAAAACGCCAGTAAAAATCGGGATTATCGCTGCAATCAGCAATATCTGCTTTGGCTTACTGGCTATTCCATTTGGTTATTTAGGTTTAGCTATGGCATCAGCGCTTTCAGCAGCGGTAAATGCAAGCCTACTCTATCGTGGTTTGCATCAACGCAAGGTATATAAAGTAACCAAAAAGACCGCTATTTTCACTCTAAAACTACTGATTTCAGGCTGTATTATGGGCGCATTAGTCTCTTACTTCTCGCCATCTATTGAAGGTTGGTTTGCATTAAGCCTATGGGGCAAAATCCATTGGTTAATTTGGTTAATTGCATTAGCCGCTATTAGCTACTTCGGTTCTCTAATTGCATTAGGTATCCGCAAAAGAGATTTTAGGGCATAGGTTTTATGCTAACGGTAAGGCGGGACTTGTCCCGCCGAATACATCATGTGAAATGGCGGGATAAATCCCGCCCTACAAAGCTAAACGGTTTTCAGCAATTTTGATCATCTTAGGCAAACACTCGATACTCCCCCATCTGCTCCTTGATAAATCGATCAAAATCATTTTCAAACTGGCGATCTTGTACAAGACGATACTTCTCAAACTCACTCAATGCGTGGGCTTTTGCAATTTCCGCACTGACTTTACCCGCATCTTGTAAAATCTCTCGATCCGTCGCCGCTAAAAAGCGATTTAAACGCTGTTCCCAATCCGCCATCGTCATAGGAATTTGACGTAATGCCATATCTTCCGCCAAATCAAGATAAGCTGAAACTAAGCGTTGTAACTGGGCTAATTCATTGTCTGTTAAGTAATTCTTCGCAACGACCACATCAAAGGGATAAATCTTGCCGTTCGGGGCATCTTTCCAAGTTGTTAAGCCCATATTTGGTTGAGTGGCATTCGCTCGCTCCACAATTAACTCTGGTGCGGTATGCCCATGAATAGCCCAATGAAGTTTATTTTGTACTGTCGCAAAAAAGCGTTTAGTTGCCGTTGCATTGCGATCATAATCCACAGAAGTGGCATAAATATCGGTGATTTTTTGATAAAAACGGCGCTCCGACAAACGAATTTCACGAATACGAGCAAGCTGTTCTTCAAAATATTTTTTGCTTAAGATTGAACCGTTATTTTTCAAACGTTCATCATCCATTGCAAACCCTTTAACCGTATAGCTATGAATAATTTCTGTCGCCCATTTCCGAAATTGCACAGCGCGTTCAGAATTCACTTTATAACCAACGGCAATAATCGCCGAAAGATTGTAATGCTTAGTATTATAATTTTTGCCATCTTGGGCAGTTATTCGAAAATTTCGAATAACTGAATTTTCAACTAATTCATTGTCATTAAATACTTTGCTTAGATGATAATTGATAGTGCTAATTTCCACATTGTAAAGTACCGCCATCATTTTCTGACTTAGCCAAACATCTTCATCAGCATAAATTGCGTCAATTTGGCTCTCGCCTGTCGCTGTAATAAAAGTTAGATACTCAGCGATAGATGAACGGATAATTTCTACTTTTGTCATTGTTCAGCTCCCATTTGTGCAAATCTGCGCTATTATAAATGGAAAAATATACAGTTCAATATCCCTTTTTTATTTTCTCGATAGAGATCACAAAATTCATAAATTTGCCCAAAACTGCTACAATACTCCCGTTTCAACCCTTTTATTTTTTATTTTATGTCACTCGAAAAACTTTTACTTTGGCGTCGTTTTATCTCGACACTTGCCTACTTCTCTATGCAATCGGTCTTTTTTATCTATCTCCAGAAAAAAGGCTTGTCGGATACCCAAATCGCATTTTCACTCTCGGTTTTATTCTTCTTTAGTCAAGCAATGGCAATCTTTGCCGGCATTTTAGGCGACCGCTTTGGGTTAGCTAAAATTATGCTATTGGGCTGTTTGCTTGATGTTATCGCTTACGTCTTTTTCTTATCTGCCGATCACTATGGTGTGTTGCTTGTGGCAACAATGTGCTTTGGTTTAGGCAGTTGCCTCTTTGCAACCAATGCAAGGGCTTGCTTACTTGCCCTAGCTGGCGATGAATACTCCGCTAAAACTCGCTTGCAGGGCAAATATTTACGTGTTACTAGTATGTCGTCAATGGCTGCACCTCTGCTCGCTATTCCCTTTATCAAATTTGAACAGATTAACACGCTGATTTGGGTCTGTTTCTTAATGGAAATATCGCTGTTTGCCTTTATGGCGAAACCCTTCTACCAAATGCCGAGTGTGAATAATTTAGTTAAATTCCGTTGGGGGCAAATCAAAGAAATCATCACCAAAGAGTTTATTTTTGTGCATTTAATGCTATTTTTACCATTAAGTGTGGCAATGTCGTTCTTTGTGATCTTCCCTTATCTATTTGATAATAAACTTAACGCCCCAGAACAAATTCCTGTCGCACTGTTTATCAATGGCTTGATGACCGTTGCGCTACAATCAAGTTTCTCAAAACATATAAACTTAACTCGTAAACAGCTGATTATCGCCAGCCCAATTTTAGCGATTGGAATGATCGTACCGTGGTTTATCACGCTACACTACGCCTCACTATTCTCGGCTTATGTCTATTTAGTGATTTTCACTGTATTAGAAGTTTATGCCCTAACCGCCATGGCAAATCTCTTAGTGAAGTTTGATAACGGCACAAACCGTGGTTTTATTTTCGGTTCATCACGTTTATTACAATCTATTTTGACCATGATTGTAATGAACCTCATTCCTCATTTATTCTTAATCTAAGGAAAAGCTATGCCCCCAATTCTCTTAGTTTCAATCGGCGCCGTATTTGGCGCAGTAGCACGTTGGCAATTAGGTGTATGGTTCAACCCTGTATTACAAGCGGTGGCTTTAGGCACCTTTTTTGCTAATGCTATCGGCTGTTTTCTGATTGGCATTGCATTAGGGTTAAATTTACAAGATAGCTCAAAATTACTCTTTATTACGGGATTTCTTGGTAGTTTCACCACTTTCTCATCATTTTCAGCGGAGATCGTGGAAAAAGTATTGCAGGAAAAATGGCTAAATGCAGTTGGAGTATTTGGCTTACATACGATATGTGGTTTGGTCGCAACAGTCGTTGGCGTACTACTTGTTAAAACCATACTCAAGATATAGAAAAGGCATGGTAAATTGCTTCACTATGCCTTAGGTAATTATTCTCACAGTTGTACTGCATGAGATGAGCAAGAATACTCTTCTTACAAAACCATCGCTATGAATTTGATTTAGATTTGTACATTGCTTCGATTTGTTCACGATAGCGCTGTAAAATCACTTTACGGCGTAGTTTCAACGTTGGCGTAATTTCTTCCATTTTAGTGCTGAATGCTTGCGGAAGTAGTGTGAATTTTTTCACCTGTTCAAAACTCGCTAACTCTTTTTGAAGCTCATTTAAACGCTGTTCAAACATTTTAATGATTTCAGAATGTTTGATTAACTCCACGCGATCTTGATATTTGATGTTTAGCTGTTTTGCGTGCTCCTCCAAGCTATCGAAGCAAGGCACAATAAGCGCTGAGACATATTTCTTCGCATCTGCAATGATTGCAATCTGCTCAATAAATTTGTCTTTACCAATTTTGCCTTCAATATATTGTGGAGCAATATATTTGCCATTGGAGGTTTTCATCAACTCTTTGATACGGTCGGTGATGTAAAGGTTACCTTCAGCATCCATTTCACCTGCATCACCGGTTTTCAAGAAACCATCTGCAGTGAAAGCTTGCGCAGTCTCTTCTGGCTTTTTGTAGTAGCCTCGCATGACCGAGCCACCACGCACTAAAATTTCATTATCTTCCCCAATTTTTACTTCAACATTTGGCATTAAAGTACCGATTGAATTTGGGTTGAAACCTTTATTATCCCAGCAAGAAACCGTCGCGGTTGTCTCTGTCATGCCGTAACCCAATTTGATATTGATGCCGATACTATGGAAGAACATGCCAATACTTGGTTCTAATTTGGCGCCACCACATGGCATCATACGGATACGTCCGCCCAGTAATGCACGCAATTTTGATAAAACTAATTTATCTGCAACTGCATATTGTAGACGCAATAATGCCGAAGGTTGCTTAGTGGTGAGATTCTTTTCGCCCACTTTAATCGCCCAATTAAATAATGCTTGGCGATGTTTCGGTGCTGTGTGAACTTTATCCCAAACTGCAGTATAAATTTTTTCATAGAAGCGAGGCACTGCGCACATTAGCGTTGGTTTTACAGCAACCATTGCCTCGCGAATTTGTGCTGTATCTTCCAAATAGCAAGTCACAGCACCGCGATGGAAAACATAAGACACCCAAGCACGTTCAAAGATATGCGAGAATGGAAGGAAAGAGAGTGATACATCATTTTCACCCACATCTTTTAGAGCTAAATCATGTGCATTAAGTTGATGCGCAAGGTTTGCATAATCTAACATAACTCCTTTCGGCTCACCTGTTGTACCTGACGTATAAATTAAGGTGAAGAGATCAGAAAGCTGTTTAGAGTTTAAACGTTGTTCAAGCTCTGTTTGTTGAGGTTCAACTTGTACAAAATCTTCCCAATAACATGCAATTGGTTGGCTATGAAGATTAATACTCGGTTTCATTGCCACAATTTTCGTTAATTGTGTACAGTTGTGCGCTATTTCGGTTGCTTGATCAAATTGCTCTTGATCACCCACAAATAGAATTTTGATATCTGCATCATTCACAATATATTCGACTTGTTTCGCTGTATTTGTTGCATAGATTGGTACAGCTATTGCTCGAATCTGCATTGCACCAATATCCGCCATTGTCCAGCGAGGCATATTGTTAGCGAAGATTGCAATTTTATCTTGAATGCCAATTCCGTTAGCAAGTAACGCAAAAGAAATCTTATCGATATGATTTTGGAAATCGCTCCAATTCATTTCAAGCCAGTTATTGTGATCAGAAAAGCGTAAAGCGGTACGATTTGCTAATTTTTTTGCTTGTGAACGAACGCGATTCACGAAGTGGAGGTCTAGTGACGACATTGTAGATATTTCCCTTAAATATTCGGCGAACAACTGTGCGCTAATATACCCATTAAACCACAAAAGGTCTAGAGAAAAATGAACAGATGTACGCTGAAATTTACGAAATAATGATAAGGGGCAAGGATACACCTCGCCCTCGATAAAAAACTTTACCAATATCTATTCTGCTGGCGCGATCTCTTCGCTAGGTCCTTGTCCTTCCGCCTCCTCAGCTTTAGGTTGCGAATTCACAGATGGATCTTTACTTAAAGAAAGGGCATCCCATACACTTGATTTACCTGCTACAACAGTGCTGCCACCAGAACAATAGCGCTGACCTCGATCTTTCCAGACTGGAATTTGTCGGCTACTTGAGCAATCCCATGAACCATAGCTATTGATACCCTCCCATTGAATATTATTCGATTTAGGCAATTTAAAGCTCACTGGATTTGCACGAGATAGATACTCTTTATAGATCTGTAATGCCCCACTTGAACCTGTTAAATAGGTTTCACCATTGTTATCTTTTCCAAGCCAAACCGTCGCTACATTTTCACCATCAATACCAACAAACCAAGTATCACGAGCACTATTTGTTGTCCCTGTTTTACCTGCCAAACGCAAATGAGAGAAATCACTTTGTAGACTACGCGCTGTTCCTCTTTCAACAACTTGTTGCATCGCATATAAAGTTTGGATAGCCGCTTCTGCTGGTAAAATTTCTTTCGCTCGCTCTTCCACTTTTGGCTGATAAATAATATCACCACGATCTGAAATAATTGCTTCAACAGTGGTAAGCGGCACTCTTACCCCTGAATTCGCAATAACTTGATAAGATTTAGTTACGTCATAAGGTGAAATTGAATAAGAACCAAGTAATGTTGCTGGATATGGCGGAATCTCCACGCTATCCCATCCCATCTCTTTCTGCTTGTCGATAACTTTTCTCAACCCAATTTTCATCCCAATATTTACCGTCGGGATATTAAGCGATCTGACCAAAGCATCCATAAACATCACCGAACCGCTGAAACGGCGATCGTAATTTCGAGGCGACCATGGCGGACTACCTTTTACATTGATAGTAATGGGTTGGTTATTCACTGGAGTATTTAAGCGATATAACTCAGGCTGCGCGAGTGCAATGGCATAAATAGATGGCTTAACAAGAGAACCAATCTGGCGCTGAGTCTGAATCGCTCGGTTAAATCCTGCATATTGAGTTTGAACCCCCCCCACAATCGCACGCACTTTACCAGTCGCATGTTCCGCAACGACGATTGCAGATTGAAGATCTTTGATTTTCTTACTCGAGTTCTCTAGTTCTGCTACACCATTAATAACAGCTAATTCAGCTGAACGTTGTTGTTTACGATCTAACGTAGTAAAAATTTTTGCACCAGAGAGCTGAGATGTACGATTCTCACCTAACTCAGTCTTTAATTCGAGGTTTAATGCATGCATAAATGCAGGCTGTTGACGGTAAATATTACCCTTTTCTTTAACGCCGAGAGGCTGCTTGCTCAATAGTTCGTAAAGATCTTGATTAATAACTTGGTGTTCAAGTAACACTCGTAATACAACATTTCGACGCTCAATGGCGCCTTCTGAGTTGCGCCAAGGATTGTATAAAGAAGGACCTTTAACCATACCGACTAATAGTGCGATCTGATTCAAGCTAATTTCTTGAATAGGGCGCCCAAAATAGAATTGGCTCGCTAAAGAAAAGCCATGAATTTGATAGCTACCATTTTGCCCTAAATAAATTTCATTTAAATAAGTTTCTAAAATGCGGTTTTTATCATAACGAAAGTCAAGAATCAGCGACATCAAAGCTTCATTAATCTTACGCACGAAAGATTTTTCGTTCGTTAAGAATAAGTTCTTCACCAATTGTTGAGTTAAAGTGCTTCCGCCTTGCACTGTGCGGCCTGCTTGGTAGTTAGTCACAAATGCACGAGCAATACCTAGCGGACTAATTCCATCATGCTGGAAAAAACGCTTATCTTCCGTTAAAAGTAGGGTATCAATCAACAAACGAGGATATTCTTGTAAACGTAGCGTTTGGCGCTCTTCATCATTATCTGAGTGAAGCATTGCAATAAGTTTGGGATCAAGACGGAATTCATCAACTTCAGTCATTCTCACCAAATCTTCAATTCGGGCAAGTTTGTCATTTACAAAACGCAAGCGCAGGACTCTCTGAGCCTCTGGTGTTTCAGGAAATTGGAAGGCACGACGAAGTACGACTAGGCTGTTATTTTCAATTTTAAAATCACCAGGAGTCGCAATCGAAGACACCTCTCGATAACCGTAATCCAATAGCGCTAAACGCACCTGTTCAAGATTTAAGTCATCCTCAACACGAATACTTTCAATACGGCTGTAAACCTCTGCTGGCAATTGCCAAACCTGACCATCCATTTTAGTGCGGATCTGACCATCTAAATAGATGCCATACAAACCGACACAACAAGCTCCCAACACACTGAGTTTAAAACAGGTTGGAATTACATAAGGCTTACGCTTCGATTTATCTTTTTGTTCAGATTGTTGTTCGTTATTTTCCGTATTCGACATTGTTATAACCATACATTTATTTAAGCGGTGTGATTTTACAAGAATTTTGCAAAAGGTGCGCTTAGATTTATAAAAATTTATAAAATTATCTCTTTTAATGCATCTCCCAATCTTTACATTGCAAAATAATTAAACTACTTGACTCTAATCAATTAAAGCGATTATTGTATATAGATTATCCGAAAGTAATTACCTATCATTAACCCTTTGGATTCAAAATAATAACAACGCACTCAAAGGAATACACTATGTCACAACAAAATATTTTAGTGATTAACTGCGGTAGCTCATCTCTCAAATTTTCAATTATCAATCCACTCAATGAGGCAACCTTGCTTTCTGGTTTAGCTGAATGTCTAGGGTTAGACGATGCAAAAATCAATTGGAAATATAATGGAGAGAAGTCTGAATCTACTCTTGGGTCTAAAGCCACTCATACCGATGCTCTGACGTTTATTACAGATAAAATTCTTGCAGATTATCCTGAACTTAAACAAAGTATTCAAGCAATCGGTCACCGAGTGACTCACGGTGGTGAAAAATATTCTCAACCAGTATTAATCACCGATAGTGTATTAGAAGACTTAGAAGTATTATTTGAACTAGCTCCGCTACATAACCCAGCGAATGTAATGGGAGTTCGTGCAGCCCAAGTCGCCTTCCCACACCTAAAAGACAAAAATATTGCTGTATTTGATACTGGCTTCCATGCAACCTTGCCAAAACATGCTTACCTCTATCCACTTCCTATCTCATTCTATGAAGAATATGGTATTCGCCGCTATGGTTTCCACGGTATCAGCCACTACTATATCGCAAACAAAACTGCCGAGTATCTCCACCAGCCATTAAATCAACTAAATATGATTAGCTGTCATCTTGGTAATGGCGCTTCAATTACTGCTATCAAAAATGGGGAAAGTATTGATACTTCAATGGGATTCACGCCTTGTGAAGGATTGGTTATGGGGACTCGTTGTGGCGATATCGATCCTGCACTACTTATTTATCTAAAACAAAAATTAGATCTTTCTACAAAAGAGACTAGCGATCTTATCAATAAACAATCTGGTTTATTAGGTTTAAGTGGTAGTAGCAGTGATTTCCGCTATATCACAGAAAACTATGAGAAAGATGAGAAATGTCGTACTGCACTAGAAGTCTATATTCACCGTTTAGTGAAGTACATTGGCTCCTATGCAATGCTACTAGATAACAAACTTGATGCGATTGTCTTTACTGGCGGCATTGGTGAAAATTCAGAATTAGTTCGTCGTTTAGTATTGGAAAAACTAGCTATTTTAGGCTTTGAATTGGATCAAGAACGTAATCTTGCTTCACGTTTTGGTAATAGCGGTAAGATCACGACTGATAATTGCAAACACGCTGCTTACGTTATTCCAACGAATGAAGAACTAGTGATTGCAAAATATACGGCAAATTTTATTTAATATTGAATGATGGGAATTCTTTCCCATCATCACTATAATAAGTCATATTGATGGGCAAGAATGCCCATCAATACTCTTCATCTAAAACTCATTTGGATTTAAACCAAATCCATCTTTTTCAGTTAAACGATATTCCGGATTAACTAACTCATTAAGTTGATAGAAACTAACAGGGACTTCAATTTCCCCCTCAGCAAAAGAACCTAATTCATACGGCGGATAAACGAAGGTTATACCATAAGGAGTAAAATAGAACTCATCTGAAATTCGAAAATCAGCTTTCTCTGCGTAAGGCTGTTCCATTTTTCCATCAGTACCGATTCTCTCACTCGCATAGCTTTCCCATAATAGCTCTTTTAATTTCGCTTGGTTTTTTGGCGCAATTAATGTGTCCAAAGTAATCAATGCTTGTTTATTAATATCTACATTTAAATAACGCGTGTAATACATGCCATGGGCACCACCGGTATAAGTAGAATGAAGTTGAGTAAACGAAACAATATTATTACGCTGGCCTAAATAACGACTTTCAATGCTTTCTGAAAGTCCAATTGGCTTATCAGCTTTAGCTTCTGAAACTAAGTTATCAAACTGTGCATTAAATAGCACTTGAGCTTTCTCAAACGTCACATCCCCTTTATAAGCTTTCAACTCATCTTCAGAAAGAGAAGATTTATAAATTTCATTCAACAATAAGCTGTCTAGCCATTCCACCTGAGTTTTAGAAGCAGAAGCAAATACTGAAACTGTACTCTCTTCTCGAGCATATTCATCCTTGGGATCTTTTGGAAATTTGAGCGTTTCAGATTTATCAATTAACTTTACAATTTCAACTTGTAATGCAGGAAATGTACGGCTTTTTGCTTTGTCTAACTCACTTCTCGCTTCCTCATACTGAGCTTTTAATGCATCTAGTTCAGCAGCTTTAGCGCTGAGATCTGCTTGATTACGTTTTAATTCATTACCTAGCTGGGTTATTTGCTTTTCTGCCTCAACTATTTTCTGGGTAAGTTGACTATCATCGCAAGCAGAAAGTAAAAAGATAGAAGAAAGTAATAAAGCAATAAATGATTTTTTCATGTTGTGTTCCTTATGTATTACTTTAAGCGATATTATATATAATTTGCATAATATTCACCCTCTCTCTGCAAAAATTGCTGAACGCAATTTTCGCTGTCTCTCTCCCTTAGGGAGATAGTTAAGAGTAGAAAAATTTTCGATTTGTGACTGCTACACAATACCGTTTTATTGATTGAGTAGATACAAAAATCCCCCACAAACTGAGTTTGTAGGGGACAGCTATTAATCGTCTAAGAAACTGCGTAAAGTTTCTGAACGGCTTGGGTGACGAAGTTTGCGTAATGCTTTTGCTTCAATCTGACGAATACGTTCACGCGTTACATCAAACTGTTTACCCACCTCTTCTAAAGTGTGGTCAGTATTCATATCAATACCAAAACGCATACGTAATACTTTCGCTTCACGCGGTGTTAAGCCTTCTAACACTTCGTTTGTTGCTAAACGTAAACTTTCTGCAGTAGCTGAATCGAGAGGAAGCTCAAGAGTGCTATCTTCGATAAAGTCACCTAAATGTGAATCATCGTCATCACCCACAGGCGTTTCCATCGAAATTGGCTCTTTAGCAATTTTGAGAACCTTGCGGATTTTATCCTCTGGCATCCCCATTTTTTCCGCCAATTCTTCTGGTGTTGCTTCACGGCCCATCTCTTGTAAACATTGACGAGAAATACGATTTAATTTGTTAATCGTCTCAATCATATGTACAGGAATACGAATTGTACGCGCTTGGTCTGCGATAGAACGTGTAATTGCCTGACGAATCCACCAAGTTGCATAAGTCGAGAATTTGTAACCACGGCGATATTCAAATTTATCTACCGCTTTCATCAAGCCGATGTTACCTTCTTGGATTAAATCTAAGAATTGTAAACCACGGTTGGTGTATTTCTTCGCAATTGAGATTACAAGACGTAAGTTCGCCTCAACCATCTCTTTCTTCGCTTTACGTGCTTTTAGCTCACCGTCTGCGATACGTCCACCAATTTCACGAATTTGTGCAACAGTTAAACCCGTTTTTTCTTCTAATTTCTGTAAGTTAGCGATATTTACGCGAATTTGATCTGCATAATCAGCTAGTTTTGGTGCTGCACCTTTTTTCGCATTAATTGCTTTTTCAATCCACGCCTCTGAGGTTTCATGACCTTGGAAAGCTTTCACAAAATCCGCTTTCTTCATTTTTGAATATTCAACCGCATAACGCTGAATTTGGCGCTCTTCACGACGCACTTGCTTCATCATGTCCTGCATAGATTCAACAAGAAGATCGAACTGTTTCGGTACTAAGCGGAATTCACGGAAAATCAGTGATAACGCATCAATATGATCACGAGCACGTTTGCTAGTACGGCCATGTTTTTGAATTGCTAACAATGCTTTCTCATGCTGCTCTTTTAATGCAGTGAATTTTTCACGAGCAAGCTCAGGATCGATAGAGTTATCATCGCTGCTATCACTGCTACCCTCACTTTCTTCATCTTCATTTTCATCATCTACATCAGCAACTTCGCCTTCACTCTCTTCATCCAGCTCTTCATCATCAAGATCTTCAATTGGCGCAGACTCTTCCGCATTTGGATCCACAAAAGCTGTTACCAAATCAGATAAACGCATTGTGCCGTCTTCAACCATAGCATAGCTGCCAATAAGCGCTGTTAATGCTTCCGGATATTCTGCAATAGCACCCTGTACTTCATTGATACCATCTTCAATACGCTTTGCAATATCAATTTCGCCTTCGCGAGTAAGAAGATCAACTGTCCCCATTTCACGCATATACATACGCACTGGATCAGTTGTACGACCAAGTTCAGATTCTACGGTTGAAAGTACTTTTGTCGCTTCTTCAACTACATCTTCATCAGCAATATTGCCATTTAACATTAATTCGTCAGCATCTGGGGCAGTTTCAAGTACCTTGATCCCCATATCGTTGATCATTTGAATGATATCTTCAATTTGATCAGCATCTACAAGTTCTTCAGGTAGGTGGTCATGTACTTCTGATAAAGTTAAATAACCTTGCTCACGGCCTTGAGCGATAAGCAATTCTAGCTGAGATTCTTGTTCTTCGAATTGAGATTGTTGTTCCATAGTTTTATCCATTCTGTGCGAGCGAAAGTAAAGAGGCTAATTATAGCAAAGCTATACAGATTATATAGATAGCTTTGCAAAAAATAGTGTTAAATTGACCGCTTATCGGGATGTTAAGAGTAATAAAAGCTCTTTTTTTTCATCATCTGTCAATCCTGTGGTGCGGTCTTTTGCCACAAGGAATTCTATTTGTTGATCAACTAACTTTCTATAAAAGAAATCTAAAGTTTCAATAAAGGTATTTTCAATATTTTCGGGAGCGACTAAATGATCCCAATTTGCCAATAATTCTAAGGCTTTAAATTGCGGATTTTCACGTAAATGTTCGAGAAGTCCACCCATTGTCATTCCAATATTTTGCTGACACACTGCAACAAGCTCTTCAAAAAGCTCAAAACCACGTTCTTTAAGTGGTCTTAGAAATGAAATATCGCTAGGCAGATGTTCAACCAATTGTGGATATTGCAATAATAATGCAATTAACAAACGCATCGGAGTACGTTCGATCTTAGGCATATTGGGGCGAGGTTGTGAATTTTCAATAGCATTTTTAGGTAACATCACTTCCAATTGAGTTGGATCAAGAATTCCAAGCTTTTGCCCCAAAATATTGCGTAAATACAGACGCAATGTTTCTCCAGGAATTCGCTTAATTAATGGAATTGCTAAAGAAGCTAATTTTGATTTACCCTCTTTGGTGGTTAAATCGACCTGGGTCAGTAAGCTATCAAATAAAAATTCACTTAAACTCAGCGCATTTTCTAAATAAGACTCAAATCCCTCTTTGCCATATTGGCGAACAAAGGTATCTGGATCTTCTTTTTCGGGTAAGAACACAAATTTTAATTGGCGGCCATCATGTAGATAAGCTAAGCTATTTTCTAAAGCACGCCATGCGGCATCACGCCCAGCTCGGTCACCATCGTAGCAACAAATTATTTGTTCTGTATGGCGAAACATCTGTTGAATTTGATCGCCTGTTGTGGCAGTTCCTAGAGAAGCAACTGCATTATTCACTCCATATTGAGCAAGGGCCACAACATCCATATAGCCTTCAACAACCACTAGTGATTCTGGGCTATCGTTAAGCTGTAATACTTGATATAAACCGTAAAGTTCACTTCCTTTATGATAAGTCACTGATTCTGGGGAGTTCATATATTTCGGTTTTTCATCACCTAGTACACGTCCGCCAAAAGCAATCACTCTCCCCCGTTTATCACGGATTGGGAACATCACTCGATTGCGAAATTTATCATAAAGATTGCCACGATCATTACGTGTAATCATCCCTGTATCGATAAGCTTCTGTTGCTCTTCAGGATTATTACCAAAACGGCGTAATACAGCATCAAAGGCATCTGGCGAAAAGCCAATCTCAAAACGCTGAATAATATCGTCAGATAAACCACGTTGTTGTAGATAACTTTGGCTTGGGATATGAGTGGTAAGCTGCTCTTGATAAAATTTTGCAATTAAATCAAGTAGCTCATAAAGATTACGTTTAGTTTTATAGCTCACAGGCGGTTTACCATCTCGATTTACCACATTTTCACGTGGCACTTCTAGATTGTGTAGTGCGGCTAATTCTTCGATCGCCTCTGGGAATTCTAATTTATCGTAATCCATTAGAAAACCAATGACATTACCATGAGCGCCACAACCAAAGCAGTGATAAAATTGTTTAGATGGACTTACGCTAAAAGAAGGGGTTTTCTCATGATGGAAAGGACAACAAGCCTGATAGTTATGGCCTGCTTTTTTGAGCTTAACTCGACTATTGATTAACTCAACAATATCAGTACGCGCAATCAGATCATCAATAAATGGACGTGGAATCATACCTTTCATTCAATTCTCCTATTGCACAATATAATGTAGAGATAAATTACATACTACAAAATCAATGGTCTTTATTAAATGCCAAAACCGCGATGCCTATAAAGACATCACGGTTTCAGTCAAACTGTTCTACTAATAAAGATTAGTATAAACGAGTGTTACGTGCGTTCTCGCGGAAGTTACGTTTAGCGTGACGTTTTGCTAAAGATGCTTTTTCACGTTTACGAATTGTAGTTGGTTTTTCGTAGAATTCACGTGCACGAACTTCAGCTAAAAGACCTGCTTTCTCGCAAGAGCGTTTGAAACGACGTAATGCTACGTCAAATGATTCATTTTCACGAACTTTAATTACTGGCATAAGCCATCACCTCAAGGAAATATATTGTTTAAATTAAACCGCACAAAAGGGTGGCGGCATAGAACTAAAAAAGGTGCGGTATTCTAACTTAGCTTGGTTAAGAAGTAAAGAGTTGTTTAAGGTTAATCAAACAAAACTGCTTCTATAAAATGCTATTTAATAGCATACACATCTTTTACACCACCAATAATGCACGGCTTCCTAGACCTGTAATACGATATTTCTGATTACGGCTACTTGGTTTATCTGGTATTGTCATTTCAATGAAAAAAGCTGAGAGTGCTGGTTGTAAGTATTGCTTTTTGAAATAATTTCGGTGACTTATATTGAGCTCTTTCATCAACTCATTTGTACCTTTATCAGATTTCTCTAATAATTTTAGCAACTTTCTAACTGGGTTACTAACTGGGTCACTAACTGGGTTACTAACTGGGTCACTAACTGGGTCACTAACTGGGTCACTAACTGGGTCACTAACTGGGTCACTAACTGGGTCACTAACTGGGTCACTAACTGGGTCACTAACTGGGTCACTAACTGGGTCACTAACTGATATTCCTTTCAAAAAAAGTTCCATAGGAATTGAGTAAATTTTCTGTTTCGATGTTCCTTTTGACTCTAAAAATCCCTTTTTAATTAACTTCTGCAAAGTCAAAGTCACATCTCTAGAATGCTGAGAAGTCAATTCACAGCAACTACGATGATTAACATATCCTTTATTCCAAGCAGTTGCCAGAATAAGTTGCTCCATATGAGACAACATATCAAACTCTTGATCGAGCGCCCTATTAAGCCCTCTTCGGGTATTTTCAGGAATTAAATTAACCGTGGAAATCACTAAAGTCGTATATTGTGGCGATTCCAGTTTTTCAACTAATTGTGGTTGCGACCAGTTTGCACTTTCACAACCTTTCATAATTTTAGGCATCCCTGATCCAGCTCGCTCACCTAATCCAATCAATAAAAACATTTGATGCAGTAAGCTGTTACGACAATCATGAACACCTCCAGCAAAAATTTCAGCCAAAGATAGACGCAAATTACCAGGATTTCTAAATTCAAACTTATCTTGATATTTTTCAACAAGGATTGATGTTCTTTCAGAATAATCTGCATGCACTAAAGTATTAACTAATGCTTCACGTAATGCTTTATGAACAGGTGTATCATCAACACGCTGATCTCCATCTAACACAAAAGGTACACGTAGATTTTCTGTTAGCTTTAAAACGACTTTACGATAGAAATCAAATAAATTGCCAGACCAAGTACCATCAGGAAATACTCTCTCAGACCAACGTTCTTCAGATGGCTCTCTATAGTCTATAAAGTAATGTGGGAAAAGACTAATAATTGAATTAAATTCACCAAACATCAATAAACCAGCCATCGTCATTCCTGATTTACCAGAAACTCGATCTCTCCCCCAACCGCCAATTTTTTTGAAAAAATCGAATAGGGGTAAATCTAGATAGGGATGATCGGGCTTATTAGCTGATAAACGATTTCGATAAGCACTTAAGCTAGATTTATTAATATCATCTTCAAAAGTGTAATATTCCGATAAAATTTGTGAATCTCGACTATCGTTTACTTGCTCAGCAAGCATATGTTTCACCATGTCATCATCACATAACCTATCGCCTTCGTGAATACGGATATAAGTATTTCCTAAAGGATTTTTAGTTAAGTAAACTGGTTTTTGTTTGCGAGTTGCTTGCGGAATTTGAATACTGATAATATTTTTATCGTCAATATGATGAATTTTAATAGAATCAGGTGAAATTAATAAATTTGCACTTACATGATCGCGATTATTAAGTAAATTAAACAGATCCGTCTTAATCTTTTCTACATCATCAACACCTGCAACAGTAAACTTTCCTGATTTTTCACGAATACCAAGAATAATCCAACCACCATGGGTATTTGCCATAGCAGAGTAACTTTTCCAAAAATCTCTTGGAAGTTCCCCTTTGCCATCTTTACCCTGAGCAAGTTTGAATTCTATTTCTTCTGATTCAGAAAGAATCTCTAAATCTGATAATTTATTGATGATATATGAAGACAATTTGTAAATCTCCCTAGTTAAATTAGCCAATACTGCTAACTGAATCAGTACGCTTCCCTGTAATTTTATCCTATATCACAAGAGTTTTCTAAAAAAATTAGGTATAATTCTGCACCACCTAAAATCTACAAGGCTCAATTATGTCATCTATCTTTAATAAAATCGAAAGGTCTCACATAACTTTTGTGATTAATTCTCTGGTCGCAATTTTTTTTCTTGTACTCCTTGCTATACCTAAAGGCTACAGCTACTCACCAATGATTCTTGGTGGCACTAGTACAATCTATCTTATTGTTTATCTATTTGTATTCAAAAAGAAATGGATAACGGATAAAGACGATAAATTAATAATTTTCTCATTCGTATTCTATTTTCTTACATTTCTAATCGCCACTATCTACCATGGTGATAGCTTTAGAGAAATTGATAATCCAAGTAGAATCTTGCTATTTATTCCTTTAATTCTACTATTTAGCCAATTCCCAATTAAATTTAATTGGTTGGTACATGCTGTTCCTGTGGGAGCTGCAATAGCAGGGATTGTAGCCTTGTATCAGAAGTTTTATTTAAAAACATATCAAGTATTTAGTGAACATATGCATATTCAAGCTGGTGATATCTCTGTTACTTTAGCAATGTGTAGTTTAGCAATTGCAATTTACTGGAAAACACAGCGTAAATATAGCTTTATGGTATTAGCTATGGTGTGTGTAGTATTAGGGATTACTTCTAGCGCTTTAACTGGTGCTAGAGGAGGATGGGTTGCTATCCCTTTTGTTTTAGCTACCATTCTGGTAATTAATTATAAACAATTAAATAAAAAGCTAATTAGTGTTTTAATATTATTTGTTGTAGTTATTAGTGCGGCAGTTACATTTATTCCACAAACAGGTGTTATGAAAAGGATCGATGCAGCTCAAAAAGATATTACTTTGTATATGGAAAAGAACTATAAAAGTTCCTCTTTAGGTGCGCGCTTTGATATGTGGGAAAACGCTTGGCTAGGCATAAAAGATAAACCACTTTTAGGCTGGGGAAATAAAGGCTATCAAGAACTTAAAAAGTCGCAAGTTGAAGCTAAAACTATGGCAGAAACCACATTACAATTTAATGATTCTCACAATCAATACTTAGACTCATTGGTCAAGAGAGGGGTATTTGGATTTTTAGGATTACTATTTATTTTAGTAATTCCATTTCGATATTTCTTAAATAGTTTACAATCAGCATCTGTAGAAGCAAAATGTATTTCTACATTAGGCATACTAAATATAGTCGCTACGATGAGTTATTTCTTAAGCCAAACATTTCTGGCTCATAATTCAGGAAGTATTTTTTATTTCTTTTTAACTATTATTTTATACTGCTCAGTTAAGCAATGTAAGCAGTAATAGAGGTGATATAAAAAGCAGAAATATAATTTCTGCTTTTTACACTATTTAAAGGTAATAGCTTCTTCAAGTTTTTTCCCAGCTAAATCCTTAGCTGATAAACTTGGTTCACCTTCTAAAGGCCATTCAATCCCAACGGTTTTATCATTCCAAATTAAGGAATGCTCTGCTTTTGGATTGTAGTAATCAGTACATTTATAAACAAACTCTGCTTCATCAGTCATTACATAGAAGCCATGTGCAAAACCTTCTGGCACCCATAATTGACGCTTATTTTCTGCTGATAATACTTCACCAACCCATTGTCCAAATGTAGGTGAGCTTTTACGCATATCTACAGCAACATCGAACACGGCACCCGATACAACACGGACTAATTTACCCTGAGTATTTTCAGTTTGGTAATGTAACCCACGTAATACACCTTTTACTGATTTTGAGTGATTTTCTTGTACAAATGTACGATTTGCTACATTTTGTTTAAACCATTCATCACGGAATGTTTCCATAAAGAAACCACGCTCATCACCAAATACTTGTGGTTCTAATAATTTCACATCAGGGATTTTTGTATCAATAATTTTCATTGTCAGTCCTTAAGCATACGCCTTAATATTCTCTAACGCCTTTTGCCAATCGCTCGGTTCAATATCAAATACTTGCTTAATTTTAGTTAAATCTAAGCGCGAATTTGCAGGGCGTTTTGCTGGTGTTGGGTAGTCACTCGTTGCAATGCTGTTGACAAGCGGTTGCTTTTCAATAACTTTTTGCAATTCTGCTTGTTCAAAAATCGCTTGAGCAAAACCATGCCAGCTTA
Organism: Pasteurellaceae bacterium 15-036681; assembly: GCA_002002485.1. Taxonomy (GTDB): domain Bacteria; phylum Pseudomonadota; class Gammaproteobacteria; order Enterobacterales; family Pasteurellaceae. The sequence continues at coordinate 4,902 of MQVI01000019.1, read as the reverse complement.
CATAAGGTTTGCCTGTAAAGTGATAAACACCAAAGGCATTAGTTTTACCTTCAATAATTAAATTAGCGATCTTAATTAAAGCGGCTACAATATCACCTGCATAAGTTGGTCCACCAAATTGGTCGCCAACTACGCCTAAAACTTCACGCTCTTTACCTAAGCGAATCATAGTTTTTACAAAGTTATTGCCATGTTCGCCAAATACCCAAGCAGTACGTAGAATAATAGAACGAGGATTTGCTTGTTGAACCGCAATTTCACCCTCTAATTTTGTTCTACCATATACGCCTTGCGGATTGGTTTGATCATCTTCTTTATATTCGCCAGTTCCTGTACCTTCAAACACATAGTCTGTTGAAATATGTAAAATGGCTGCACCCATTTCATTGGCAGCTTCTGCAAGATACTGGGGGCCTTTCACATTAATTGCTTCAGAAAGCTCAACTTCGGTTTCTGCACGATCTACTGCGGTATGAGCTGCTGCATTGATAATCACATCTGGCTGAAACGCCTTAACAGCTTTAAATACAGCCTCTCGGTCAGTAATATCTAATTCATCACGATCAACAGCCAAAATATCTGCTTTACCTGTTAACTGCTGAGTCAGACAATGACCAACTTGCCCCTTAGCGCCAGTAATTAAAAATTTTGCCATTATTTTGCCCCTTTCACTAAGCGCAATAAATATTGACCGTAATCATTTTTCGACATAGGCTTCGCTAAAGTCTCAACTTGTTCTGAACTTAACCAACCATTGCGCCATGCAATCTCTTCTAAGCAAGCAACTTGGAGATTCTGCACGTGTTCAATCGTTTTGACGAATGAAGCTGCTTCGTGAAGACTATCGTGAGTCCCTGTATCTAACCAAGCAAAACCACGGCCAAGCAATTGTACATTTAAGCTACCGTCGTTAAGATACATTTCATTTAATGTCGTAATTTCCAATTCACCACGCGCAGATGGCTTAACTTGTTTTGCAAGCTCAACAACACGGTTATCATAGAAATATAAACCTGTAACAGCCCAATTTGATTTCGGTTTTGCTGGCTTTTCTTCAATTGATAATGCTTTGAAATTTTCATCAAATTCCACAACGCCAAAACGTTCTGGATCTTTTACTTGATAACCAAACACCGTTGCTTTACCCTCATCCGCTAATTTAGTCGCTTCTTGAAGAGATTGAGTAAAATGCTGGCCATAAAAAATATTATCGCCAAGTACTAAACAAACAGAATCATCGCCAATAAATTCTTCGCCAATTAAGAAAGCTTGTGCTAAACCATCTGGACTTGGTTGAATCGCATAGCTGATATTGATTCCAAAATCAGAACCATTACCTAATAGGCGTTTAAAGCCCTCGTTGTCTTCCGGTGTTGTAATCACTAACACATCACGAATACCTGCTAGCATTAACACTGAAAGCGGATAATAAATCATTGGCTTATCGTAAACAGGCAGTAACTGTTTTGACACACCACGGGTAATTGGATAAAGGCGAGTACCTGAACCACCTGCAAGAATAATACCTTTCATAATAGCTCCTATTACTTTGTGCCTAAACGTTCAAAATTGTAAGAACCATCTAATACACGACTCCACCATTTTTTGTTATTTAAATACCATTCAACCGTTTTACGAATACCACTTTCAAAGGTTTCTTGCGGAACCCAACCTAATTCATGGCCGATTTTTGCAGCATCAATCGCATAACGAACATCATGTCCCGGGCGATCTGTTACATAGGTAATCAAATCTTCATATTTCGCTACACCAGCTGGTTTATTTGGTACTAACTCTTCTAATAAACCACAAATGGTACGTACTACCTCGATATTCGCTTTCTCATTATGTCCGCCAATATTGTAAGTTTCACCAATCTCACCTTCTGTTACAACTTTATATAACGCACGAGCATGATCTTCTACGAATAGCCAATCACGGATCTGCATACCATTACCATAAACCGGCAATTTTTTACCGTCTAAGGCATTTAAGATCATTAATGGAATTAATTTCTCAGGAAAATGGAATGGACCATAATTGTTTGAACAATTCGTTACAATAGTAGGTAAACCATAAGTACGCAACCAAGCTCGAACTAAGTGGTCACTTGAAGCTTTTGAAGCTGAATAAGGACTACTTGGCGCATAAGGGGTGGTTTCTGTAAAGAGATCATCTGTTCCTTCCAAATCACCATAAACTTCATCAGTTGAAATATGATGGAAACAGAAGCCAGCTTTTTTATCACCTTCTAGACCATTCCAATAAGTACGAGCAACCTCCAATAATGTATAAGTACCCACAATATTGGTTTCAATAAATGCTGCAGGTCCATCAATAGAACGGTCCACATGGCTTTCTGCTGCTAAATGCATCACAGCATCAGGCTGATGTGTTGTAAATATGCGTTCTAGACCTTCTTTATCGCAAATATCGACTTGCTCAAAAGCATAACGAGGATTGTTTTCCACAGATTCAAGGGATTCCAAATTACCTGCATAGGTAAGTTTATCTACGTTTACCACTGAATCTTGAGTGTCGTTAATAATATGACGAACTACTGCTGAACCAATAAAGCCTGCACCGCCAGTTACTAAGATTTTTTTTGACATTTGTATGACCTATTAATTAAAACTATTTTTAGTATGCACCATCTCTTTTTAAAACAATACCAATTGTTTTTAGCAATATCACAATATCATTCCAAAGAGACCAATTTTTCATATACCAAACATCCATATCCACTCGAGTATCAAAATCAACATCACTTCTCCCACTTACTTGCCAAAGACCTGTAATTCCAGGTTTAACATTTAACACTAGAGATGACTTTTGTCCTATATCTGATTTCTCTGTTACCATATAAGGGCGAGGACCAACTAGGCTCATTTCACCTTTTAGTACATTAATTAACTGTGGAATTTCATCAAGCGATGTCTTTCTAAGAAATGCACCTATTTTTGTAACTCTAGGATCATTCATGTATTTGTGGTAGATATCATAGTACTCTTTTTCACTAGGATTATCCTTCAACCACTTATCCATAAAAGACTGATCTGAGTACATTGAACGGAATTTATAACAAGTAAATTCTTTTCCATCAATACCGAGTCGCTTTTGTTTAAAAAAAACAGCCCCTTTAGGATCTTCTTTCTTTATAAGAAAGGCTATAAATCCAAGCAATGGTAACCACAAAATCGATGAAACTATAGTTAGCGTGTAATCTGTAACTATTTTTAATATCCTATTCCTTTTTTTAAGCAATTCATTTTCTAGGGTAAAGATGTTTGTCCTTGAATTAAATACATTGTAAATATAAGAATTAGAAAAATCATATCCACTAAGTACAGGTGTGAAAATAATCTCTCTACTATCTTTGATATTACCTTCTATAATTTTATTTAATTTTTCTTTACCTATATTAGCACCATCAATAAAAATTGTTTTATGATTAGAGTCATTAGCTAATACATAGCCTAGATATTTATTTTCGAGAATTTCATGCTTAAACTCTTCATTTTCACTAATTATTTTTGCCGGCTTTTGCCAAATACCAAACTGAAATAAGCCTTTTTTTATAAAAAGCTTACCGATAGGAACAATAACACTTGAAACTAGAAATATTAAAAATAATGTTGTTCTAGAATAAAATTCTGCATTTTGTCCTAATGCCAACCCTGCAAAAAGTAGAACAAAAGCTAAAAAACTACCTTTAAATATCAAACGACTTTCATGCCAGAAATCAAAACGCTTAGTATAAATCCCTAGATATCCCCAAATTAATATTTGAGTAATATATACAGCCCCAAAACTAACATATGAGTAGTCAATTATTGGTACATCAAAAAAAACATTAACAAATTGGCGAACAAATACTGCTAATACTATCGAAAAAAATATAGCTACAATATCACACAACATCAATAAAATTAACGAACTAATTCTATTCATCCCCTCTCCTATTTAGTGAAAATTTTACTAACAACTTCCTTTTTATATCATCAATTTCTGATATTCTAACAAGTGATAGGCATAGCACATAAATTAATGCACCAACAGCAACTTGCATTATCATCTCGACTATAGGATCTATTATAATATTTTCAATTAAGAAACATCCAACTCCCATAATAAAAGTGGAAAATATAATCTTGTACATATCTGATAGTAAATAGGTTATTCTTATATGTTTATTAATATAAACCATCTGCACTAATAATATTATTAATTCTCCAACTACCGCAGATATAGCCGCACCATTTGCACCATATATTGGCACTAAACAGAATGAAATTGGAATAATAATTAACATTGCAATGAGTAGAGATACCGTAAGCCCTTTGGGTTGATTAATTGAAATTAGATATTGGTTTCCAATAACAGAAGACCACCCCATAAATATAAGCCCAACTGCTAAAATGGATATAACACTAGATATCCCATAGAAATCACTTCCAAAAAAGAGCAGTGAAAAAGTGTCAGATATAAAGAAAAAACCAACAACAATAGGAAATGAAAAAACACCCGACACAAGAAAAATCAATCTAGTTAATTCATTTACTGCTTTCAAGTTATTATGCTTAAAACTATTTGAAATCCTAGGAAAAATAACAGTACCAAGAGAAGTTATAAGTGTAAGAATAATTCTGATCAATTTATCTGCATTATCAAAGAATCCAGCTTGAGTAAATGTTGATAAACCACCTAAAAATAATTTATTTAAACTTATAAATACTACTGATACTAACTGAGGAATAAATATATATAACATAGGCTTGAAATGTTTAATATAATCTAATTCTATCTGAGTTATTGGTTGTATGATTTTTCTTAAATAGCTCCACAAAGAAATATTTCCTATAAAAGCTGAACCTGATAGAATTAGCATATATAACCATAAAT
>MQVI01000018.1 GCA_002002485.1 Pasteurellaceae bacterium 15-036681 | reverse complement strand
AAATGCTGTTTCGCCCACATCTAGCTCTCGACACGCTTGTGGAATAGAATATCCACGCTCGGTCACCAATTTTACTGCTTCAGCTTTATATTCAGCACTGAACGTTCTTCTTGCTTTTCTCATTATGCTTCCTCATTTGTGATGTTATTTTACCACTTATTGAGGACTGCGGAATTAGTCTACCACTACAAAAAGGCGGATTATCTACGGCAATGGGAGCATTTTTAGCTGGGGTTCTCCTTTCTGAATCCAGTTTTCGCCATCAATTAGAAGCTGATATTGATCCATTTAGAGGGTTATTACTTGGACTTTTCTTCCTTGGAGTCGGGATGGCGCTAGATCTCAATGTTGTCTTCAATAATTGGCTATTAATACTTTCCGGAGTTATTGCTCTCATGGCTGTAAAATCCATTGCAATTTACATTATTGCTCGATTATTAAAAAGCAGCCATATTGAAGCTATGGATCGTTCTGTATTAATGGCACAAGGTGGTGAATTTGCATTTGTGCTCTACTCTGCTGCCACTGCACAAGGTGTTATCAGCAATGAAATTAATGCTAACATGACTGCAATTGTTGTACTCTCGATGGTATTAACCCCCATTAATATTATTATCCATAATAAATTTGTAGTTCCACACTTTACTACAGAGCAGGAAAGAGAAGCAGATCACATTGAAGAACAACGTTCAATTGTGCTAATAGGTATTGGGCGTTTTGGGCAAATTGTAAACCATGTACTAACTATGTCTGGCTACCACCCTACCGTAATAGACTTGGATTCAAAAATAATAAACAATCTGAAAAAACTTGGGGTCAAAAGCTACTATGGGAATGCCACTCGGGCAGAAATCTTAAGTAATGCAGGTATTGAAAATGCAGAATTATTGATTGTTGCAATCGATGATAAAGAAGCAGCATTACGCATTGTGGAAATGGCTCGTCATATGAATCCTAATATAAAAATTATTGCTCGAGCTTATGATCGCACACATGTCTATCAGTTATTTCAAGCTGGCGCAGATCTTCAAGTACGTGAAACATTTGATTCAGCGTTACGCAGTAGTAAGAAAGCCTTGCGAATCTTAGGTATTGATAAAGAAGTAGCTGAAGAAATTTGTCGTCATTATTTCTATAGAGATCGCCACCGAGTCAAAGTTATGGCAGAATATTATGACCCTAAAATAGAAGGTTTTCAAAATGCTGATATGCTGAAAGTCGCACTCGAAGAAGATCAAATCACCATGATGGAAATCCAAAATATCTTAGCTCGTGCTGAAGAAGGGAAATTAAGATAACGTTAATTTATATTGGTGACTTTGAAGAAATTTAACTCATTAAGTTAGAATACCCCACTTATATTTAATTATAAGTGGGGTATCTGTTAAATAAATTTATCTGTAGTGGTAGACTATTTTAGCCCACATTGTTCCACATAATCGCCCCAAAATTGCATCACCGGTATACGTTGCTCAAGGTAATTATGACGGTTATACACTTTCCGGGTCTTGCCTTTCACTTTATGCGATAACACCGCATCAACCACTTCCATATTCACATCTTTTGCATTGATATAGGTACTCACCAGGGCACGCATTCCGTGCGATGTGAATGTGCCTGCGTAACCTTGACGGCGCATTGCGACATTTACCGTCCCACTAGACATTGGCTCACCTGACTTTAATGCATGTGGAAACACAAAACGTCTAGTACCTGAAAAGGCTTTCATTCTGGTTAATATTTCTAGCGCCTGTGTTGAAAGTGGTACTATATGCTCACGCTTTTTGAGTTTATGTCCCTTCATTTTATGTTTTGGGATAGTCCATAGTTTCTTTTCCCAATCTATTTCCGACCATTCAACAGATACAGCCTCTGCAGGTCGAACCGCAGTGAGCAAGTTCCAAAAGACTAAATGGCGAGTTTGAGGCTTAATATTCGCCATAAGCATTTTTGATATAAATTCTGGCAGCTCTTCCGCTTCAATCGTTGGGTTGTTTTCTGCTGGTTTGATGTGAAACGCCTTGATTGTTTTATGGCAATTGTGCATTTCAATTAAGCCTGTATTTTCTGCATAATCCATAATCTCGTTAAGGGTTCGCAGTACCTTCTCAATAACGGATGTGTGCCCTTTTCTATAAACTGGGGTCATCACTTTGACTAATAACTGAGAATTAATTTGGGTCACCAGATGATCTTTGATATAGGGGAAAATATGATTCTCAAGCCTTGCCCAATCGTCATCCATAGTTGCTTGCATGATTTTGGGTAACTTAAAATCTCGCCATTTTAAAGCAACTTTATACAATGAGTTTTCTAAATTACCTACAATCTTCCGCTTAATGCTTTCTCGATATTCGATTGGATCAACATTTTCCAAGAGTAAGGCTTTAAACTCAGCCCTTTTCTCTCTCGCTTCTTTGAGCGACAGTGTGGGGTAATCCCCAAAAGTAATTGAAGTGCGTTTTTTGGTGATTGGTGCCCGATAAACAAAACGCCATTTTTTAGATGAAGGAGTAACATCTAAAATTAACCCCTCACCATCTCTTAATGTTAATTTTCCTTCTTCTATTTGTGCATTTTTTATGTCTAATGCAGTCAGTGGTTTTATAATGATTGCCATACTGTATCCTCAAAATGACAAACAAAAAAAGCGTCGTGCCATTTGTCGTGCCATTTTTATGCGTTAGAGAGATCTAGAATGATCAAAAGAGATCAAGCAAAATAGCCTAATTCATTGATTTTACTAGAGTTTATACAGGGAGGATTTAGATTGACTAAGATAAATGGAGGCGTGTCCCTCATTCAAATCGAGGGTAAAACTCATTGAATTATAAAAATAATATTTATGGTATATCTGACACTACATACCACATCACATACTATTTTTATTAATATACCCCACAACAGTGGGGGTATCTAACTGTTTACAACAAAATTAAATACTGTTCAAGGCATATTTCAGCCCCATGCAGTAATTTAGCCATCAATAGTTACTTCTTTGATTGTGCCTCCTGTAAACGAATATGGATTTACCCAGCCGTAGTATTTATCTTCTGGTTCAATATAATCTTCAGGCACAGGCTGAATAAGTTGTGCATATAACCAATCAATGACATTTTCACCGATGTCTGGTGCATTGCTAATTGATAGCGTTACTGGGCTACCGACAGGCTGTTTGCCTGCTTGCTTAGTTTTAAGAGAAATGTAGCTTTCAACTGTTGCAGTTGAATGTTTGTTTTTATAATCAACAGTAATTGCTGTGATTTCGTGGTACTTTACTTCTGCACCAGTGTTTACGTCTTCGATTGTTTTTGCAATGTATTTCATAGTAGCCTCCTTTGGCTGATTTTAGATAAAAGAAAACCCGACCATTGCTGATCGGGCTAAACTTAATTGATTGAAATATATTTATTAGTTGATACTGCGTAAGCTAATATAGTTATTACAGTATTTGCAGGAGGTCGCTTCTCCTCACGTCTTTGCCATCCTGGTGTATCACTTGAATAACTAGTCCATGTATTTCCTCCATCTCTCTCTATTTTATAATTTTTCCCTTGATTTTTCGGTAAAAGTAACCCAGAGTTTTCTGGTATACCGATAATCCACCGATCCACAGGTGCTGGATTGATAGTTATATTTGCTTCATAAATATCTACTTCGTATGATACGCTTGGACCGTATCCAGGGGGAATAATTTTCTTAGTGCGGTTTGTCTTTTTAAAAAGACCAGTTACAACTTCAATAATTCCACCTCCAATTAATGTCTTAACTTCAAGTTCCCCACTAAAACTACCAGTAGCTCCTTCCAGTCTAGAACCTTTAATTATTCCTCCTGTAATATTTGTTCCAGAAATTGTCCCACCAGTAATAGTATTACCAGAAATAGCCAATCCTTTTATCGTTCCAGCTGTTACAGTGCCTAAATTCGCACTTACTGCAGACAAAGTTGCAACATTCATCTTATCCGCAGTTATAGCCTTAGCTGTAAGATGATTAGTATTTACAGTCCCTGCTTTCAGTACTTTTGCATCTATGCTACCAGCGGTCATATGATTTGTAGTTATTTCACCTGCTCCGATATGTTTAGCTAGTATAGTCTCTGATTCTATTGAACCACCATGAATTGATGTTATGCCTGCATTAACCCATTCACTCGGTTGCGTAGCATACTGCGTACATCTTTCTAACATTGGGCGCGCAACAAGCATTATCGCACTAGATTTACCAGCAGTAATTCCCGATAAACTTAGATAAAACATTATACTTTCACAATTGTCAGGTGCTTGGAACTTGATAAATAGACGTTCAGCATCACCTAGTCCATTAAATTCCTTGCCTGCTGAAATAGCTGTTTGAGCTTTGCTATCAATAGCTATACCGTCCGCATCTAGATATCCAATCCCTAGCTCACATTTTTCAGCATTATGACTGCCGATATACACTGATGCGATATACCATTGTCCACAATTAATTGGCACAAATTGCATCATAGATGCCATCTGATTTGCCTCATTTGTGCGAGTCATTGCAATACACATACAGTTTTCATTCGGTAATCCCATAGACCGTAGACCATAATTTCTATCTGTATTTACAGTAGCAAAAGCATCTTCTCCGTGAACGACTTCCCAAAAATGAGGTTTTCCATTAACCACATTGGCAAATATAGGATTAGTTAGTAAATTCCCACCTAAGCCACTCACAAAATGCTCCGCAGATACTTGCCCTGCTGCCAAGTGGTCTGCCTTAATTGCCCCAGCTTTAATTGCCCCTGCTTCGACAGAATCAGTAGCCATCATCCGTGCCGTAATTGCACCGTTCGCAATTAAATCACCATTAATAGCCACTTGATTGTTAACAACAGTGAGCATTGATTTAGGCAAACCATCTTGGGCATTTTTAACCACTTGGAATTTGTCAGCCATCACAATCACTGAGCTTTCTGCAGTTTTGTTATCGGCATTTGTACCAATGGCAATACCTGCAATTGCGGTTCTTCCTCCAGCAATGGCTTGTGTTTTGATGGTATGAGTTGCTTTAACTTCTCCACTTAAAGTGGCTAAAGTTTGGCTTGTTGTGGATATATTACCCTCTGCATTACCAACACGAGCAGTAATTGCGGTAATTTGGTCAGCGTTAGCTTTATCGGCCTTAGCTAAGGTTTCTTGAACTGTATCAATTTTTGCAGATGTTGTAGCAATTGATTGTTCAATGTCTTCAGGAGCAGGAGTCCAGTCTGTAGCTACGGTACCGATTTCAAGTTTAGCGTTATAATATGTCACAGAACCAGTTGTACTACCACTATAAGATCCGCTGTTCGCATAAACAACAATAGATGTTTTTGTTGACGATGATGGACGAGAAAATTTAACAATAATTTTACCATTAATTATCGGAACATCACGTCTTTGCTCTAATGTTGTATTAATATTGACTTTATCAAAAATCCCGACCGTAACTTTATTACCATTGTTGCCAACTATATCTTTTATTAATGCACTAAACACAACTGGTTCAGTAATTTCCATCAGTGCTGAATGATAAACTTTATACCTATATGGTGCTGTGACAACAACATCATCTTTCGAATTTAATAAGTAATTACGCCCACCAACACTCATTTTCCCAAATTCAGCTTGTAACATACTTTGAGCAATACTTGCTACTTCAGTCTTACTGGCTGTCGTTGCTTGTATATTAGAGATACTACTTTCAGCAGAACCTATTCTCGCATTTAGTCCGTTAAGTTGAGTTGATTGAGCTTTATCAATTTCAGCTTGTGCTGATTGGTAAGTGGTGAGATTGGCTTGGACATTCGCAATATTAGCATCAGCATCTTCAGGTGCAGGAGTCCAATCTGTTGATAAAGAACCAACTTCAAGTTTCATACAATTAATTGTATTGTTAGAAGTTGCTGAACGAGGATAAGCATATAAATTCAATGAAATTGACATTGAATTGTCTTTCTCTGTAGCCACCTCTAGAGGTTGATTCCAAGCAAAAGTAGCAGAATAAACACCATCGCGTATTTTACTAAGTTTGGCTAATTCACGAAAACCATGTGTGTTATATACAGCAAATGCTTGTCTATCTTCCGCTAAAGCCCCCCATAAAGTTACTGTCACAATTTCATTTAGAACAGGTATTTTCGCTAATCTAAACGACAAGCTATATCGGTTTCCTGTGTAATCAATTTTAGAATTTAGTAAGTAATTACGCCCCCCTACACTCATCCCATCAATCTTTGCAGTCAGATTTTTAGAGGTTTCCGTCAACGCAGAGCCTTGTTCTGAGACACTACGCTGTAAAGAAGTAATTCCACTTTCCGCAGTTGCTACGCGTGCAGTTAACGCATTGCGAGCTGTTGCTTCAGCTTTATCACCCTCAATACGTGCTGTTTGTTCCGCTTGTAAACCTGATAACGCATTGTCTGCTTTTGCAGTAACTGTTGAGATCTGTTGAGCTTGCTGTTTATCTACATTTTGCAATGCAGTAATCGCAGTACCTCGAGTAGACGCTTCCGCCTGAATAAGTGCTGTTATCTTAGTACTTTCAGCTTGAATAGCCTTGGTACGATTGACACTCTCATCTCGGATTGCATTAGTGCGAGCTAATGACTCATCTTTGATAGCTTGAGTGTTGTTAGTTAACTCATTGAGTAATGATTCATCCAGTTGTGACTTTGGAATAACCCCTTCAATATCACCAAATGGTACTTTGGTTGTATATTTCGTACCATCCCAAGTGTACAGTTTTCCGTCTTGTTGGTTATAAACATTTTTAACCTCCAAGAACTTATCAACATCTAACTCATCAACCGTCTTGATTAACTCAAGTTTACGAGCAGGTGCTGCAACATCAAACACCTCATCAATGATATTTTTCGAGAGTTTTTCGTTAAGCACAGCTAACTCTGCATCAATATCTGCTCCAGTAGTTGCGCTCAATCCTGTCTCTTGATAAAACGCACCAATATTCTGACCGCGTGTATGGCGTACCCAGTAATAGCGAGTCTGACGTGCGCCAACGTTATGGCTATAAATATTGGCAAGCACTTTCGCTACACGTTTTGCGGTTTTAATATCGTCTTGCTCGCTCACCCAAATTTCCGTTTGAGTAATATCATCGACATAATCCCACGAGATAGTAATATCCGATAGACCGCCAATTACGTTCACATTTTGCGGTACAGGCGGTCGACTTATCACAAAGGTTTGCGTTTTTTCGCTGAGCAATACGCCTTGGGCACTACGTACGAGGACGACAACACTATATTCACCATCAGGCAAGTCATCTAACTCAATTTCGGGATTTGTTTTGCCAAGTTCAATGCGGTATAAATTACCATCTTTATAAATGCGAATGTCATATTTAACACTACCCTCTCCGCCTGTTACATAAGCTGAAATCGAAGCTCGGTTTTCGTTAAATTGAATGTGAATATCTTGAACTTGTGGCAAATTATGTAAGCTCTCCGCAACTGGTTCGAACACTGCGCCATTATCAACAATCGCCTGCTTTTGTGGTTCATGTTGTAAAGCGGTGATGGTGTAGCTGTCTTTCTCATTTTCTGTCACTCCAATAGCACGGTAAAGCTGTGTACTAACTATGGGAGTTTGCAATGCCCAAGCACTGTCTTCCGAGATATTCTTCGGGACTGAGTCTAAGGTGATAATAGCTGAATTCGTTGGATCAACACTCTGAATTTTCAGGCGAATTTGCTGTTGATTGCTATCTATGTAGCTGAAATAACTATTTGCCTGTAATTCAATCGGACGATCTAGAGTAATTTTACGTCCATCAACGGCAAGCACTCTTCCTGCTAAATTTGTGCCTGCAAAATAGTTGTCCGCTACTTCGATAATATCCCCTGGTAAATGACGCAAACCTTCGCGCCCCACATTAAAGGTAATGGTGCATTGCTCAAGACGAGATGTTTCTAACACCCATTTGCCATAACGTTTTGCTTGACCACGCGATGTACAAGCAAACGCTACAATTTTTTTCACGTTGTAGCCGTAGCGCGCAATCATTGCATCATCTGCAACGTATTCAATTGCTTTTTGATACATATTGCGTTCATCGGCATATTCGACCTCCACAGCGGTATAAATTGATTTAAGAGGTGCATATTGACGAGTAAATTTACCGTCAATGACGTTACTTGTGTTGTAGCTATAAACAGGATCTGTTGGGCGATCTTGCACCGCAGAGAGTTGCGTGCCATTCCATACCACAATCGCACGGAATACAGATGCCATATCAGCAATAACATCATAAGCATTACGTTGCTCTGTCAACCAAAGATTTGCTACCATTCGTGGTTCTTCGCCACCATAACCGTCCGGAACAAGTTGATCGCAATATTGTGCAATTTGATAGAGCTGAAATTTATCCAGCCCATAATCCGAAATACGTTGCCCTAGTCCTGCTAGACGGTTTGTGACTAAGTCGTAAAAAACCCACGCAGGGTTATTTGTCCACGCATTTTTGAAGTCTCCTTTCCAAAGTCCACCTGTGTAAGTGCGATCCTCAGGATTATAGTTACTTGGCACTTTGACAATACGTCCATAGAGCAGAAAATTAATATTTGGAAAGTTCGGGTTATAACGTGAATCGGTTTTAATCCCCACAATCGCCATATTTGGGTAAGAGAGTCGAGTATTGATAATCTCTGTGTAACTGACCCACGTCGTACCATTCTGAAGACGTTGGCTTTTACTGTCTGGTGTCGTACGTTTAACAGTAATGGTAAAAGGTTTAGGTGGTAAATTATTAATTAAATAACTACGGTAAAAACGCGAAGAAGATTTACCATTGATACTGTAAATTTTTCGGGATTGTCCATTAATTAACACCTCAAAACTGACTGATGTGCCATTTGTATCGCCCTGATCGTTCTGTTCAAACAGCGCATTCACACCAAGTGTTAAGCGAATGCTGTCAACATCAGGATCGATAACACTACGTGTCAAAGGGTGTGCATGCTTAATTTCGGTACTTACTGGTACTTCGCGCTCGGATTTTTCGAACCCTTTTAACGGTAGCTGGTCTTGTGTACCAAGGGTAAATTGAATATCGGTATTTTTAAAATTGTAGCTACCATCTTCATTTTGAATTGGGGTATTATCAAAATAGGTCGATTTCCATTTATCCACCGAACCTTTTATCGGTCCTAACGAGATTAATCCGATTGCACGTAAACATTGAGCTGATCTCAATGAATCTGGTGCCTCATAAGGCGTGCGACCACCGCCACCATCACTACTGCCACCCATTGTTAGCCTCCTATTTCATCAATATCATCAAATGCGGTTACACCTTGTGAAATCAGCACAAGGCTTGTCATCATTTTGCCGTAAAGCAAGGGGATCGCGCGCCCTTGTGGGCTTAGGTTACGAATGTTTGAGAACGAGGTGCTCTGCTTTTTCTCACCTTCACTCACCCCATTTTGTATTTTCGGCACTTTTGTCATCAGCATTACGGCACCACCAAACAGTAATCCTGCGCCATAACCTGCTAAGTAATATTGTTGAGTCACCACTCCCACTACAATTAAGACAATACCAGCCACTGCTGAAAGTACCCCTCCAGCTTTTCCTGCTCCAGCGACAACAGGCGTAATATGCACTGTGCAATCGCGGTCAAATTGTGGGTTTGCTTGTATTTGCTCGCTGTTTAAGTAGCATTTACCAATGCGTACTTTGTAATAGCCTTTGCGTAAGATCTGCGATAAATCTGGCAATTGTGAAAGTAATCCGCTCATCAATTCACGGAAACTTTCAGCCTCAAAACTTATCCCTTGCGGATCATTAAATCGTTTAAGATTGCCGTAAAATTTAACTGTAACCACGTTTTGTGTCTCCAAATTGAGTGTGTTTGCTCCAACCAAAATCCATCGTAGGGCACTCGTGCCGAAAGACGGTTGAGGCTATGGTGTAACATTTGTTGATTGCCAAGATAAATCCCTGCATGATTCGGTACAGGACTGCCCACTTGCAATAACACAACATCGCCCAAGCAAGCGCTCTCTTCGGGGGATAATTTTACAAATCCACCTTTTAGCAAATACTGTTCATACAGATTTTCGCCTTGTTCGAACCATTCAAAATCATAGCGTAATTCGGACTGTTCAATGTCTAACCCTGCGAGCATATAGGCATCAAGGCATAACACTCGGCAATCTTGTTGCTGATTGATAAAGCTACGTCCGACAAGCGGTGGAATTGGGCGGAAAATTCGCACATCATCACCACACACCAACCAAAATGGTAAATTAAGCTGTACTTGGCACTCTCGATCTGCGGTGGATAAATACGGCAGGCCTTTTTCAGTGTCTGAATCAGGGTGAGAATGTACTACAGCTATCACTTCACCTAGTTGGTCGGCTTTCACCCAATCATCCGCACCGATTTCAAAATAATGGCATGGATCTGCCGATTGATTTTCACAGGGTAAATAAAAAGGTTGGTCATCTAAATAGCCCAAAATAACAAAACCGCAGGATTCCTGCGGTTCTGACTGTTTTGCATGTGCAATAATGTCGCTTTTAAGTTGTGCTGAGATTGTCATTTAAGCTCCATATTGGGTGGTACTTGGAAATCCGCCAAAAGGTAAAATGGCTGTGTTGCCCCACCGTAATTTACAACCTCGCAAGCAGTGAGAACATTTATCTTTTTTACGATCACTGGTGGGGTTGTCGTATTCATCTGCCACCGCAGGGCCTGTGTAGCCACATTGTGCGGAGCGGTATTGCCAAATACACACGTCTGAGGTAATCATTAATAGCGGTATACGTGCCGAATCGGTTTCAGCCGGTGATGCAAGTTCGAATACTGCTACGGTGTCGTCAAGCTGTTTGAGTTGCTCGATAATAAAAAAGCTAACCGCCTCTTGAATTGGATCAGCTTTCGGATTGCCTTCTGGGAAATTGACGGCGTCCAGATATTGCGCATAGACAAGCCTACGAACCACTTTTGCACCAATGCCTTGCCCAAATTCCGCTACTAATGCAGTCACAATACCATATAAATTCGAGACGGTAAGAGTAGGACGCGCACTTGGTCCTTGCCCAGATAGGTCGAAGCCATCTGCTTTAATTGCATAAGCTTGATACTCTTCTCCTTTCCAGATTAAGTTACGTCCGCCTTGTGTTAAGCCATTGTGGAATCGTAGACATTCGCCCTTTTGGTCGCCATCACGTGTTGAGCTAATTTGATGTAGGTCAATTTCCCATAACTCTACTAATGCCCCTTGTTCCAGTTTCGGTAGCTCATTTGCCATTTTTTGTGGGATAAGTTTAGGCATCAGATCACCTCTTCAAATTCGCAGTTAAATTGCGTGTGAGTTTTGCCTGTAGTCTGCGACCATTTCGGGCAAACGACTTTGACTTGCTCCGTACCGTGGCGAAAATAAAAAGCTTTTACTCCTCCGTGATTAGCAAAAAAGCGGTCTAAAATGACCGCTTTTGTATGCTTGAGATTAAAGTTAAGGCTAAATTTGCGTTGCAATGGATTAAGTCCATCCACAATCCGCTGTTGATAACCATCACCGAACTGATTTACTTTTCTGCGTGGTTCGCTTTCAACCGAGTAATTCGGTTGTGGGCAGAATGGGAGAGTTTGTAATGTCATATTACCACCAACGAATTGAATTAATTAAATCAGGTAAAAGCCATAAAATTACACCTAAAAAGATAGCCATTCCCAAGCTCTGAAATAAAAATCGTAGCCCTGTTGCAATATCTTTTCCTGCTTTATCAGCACCTTGTTCACTCATATTTCCCCCGATGAAGAAACCTAAAATAAGTTTGATTACGTTATGAAGACTGTTATAATCTTGCATAGATTTTGTTCCTTTTAAATCTCTCTTAATTGGAATGAAAAAACCCTAGAAATTACCAGTTTCTAGGGTTTTGTTTTTTAACGTTTAATGCAACAATCCGCCAACACGTTTTTCGCGCGTTAATACAGCAATGACTTCAGTACGAATTAAATTACTGAGCTGTTTGCCCTGTTGTGCGGTTTGTTGTTCATCCGTATCCGTGTTGCCACTTTTATCAATATTAATGGTGATATTGACCTCATTATTTTGTTCTGCTTGGTTGCTAGCATACTCTCCTTTCAGTGTTGGCACTCTCGGCACCGCAATTCCACCACCTTGAGCAAAACCACGCTTGCCGTAGTTGAGATAGTTAAGGTAATCCAAGCCTAAACGAGATGTGGCTTCCTTGGTAATAACATATTCACCACGGTGAACAATACCTGCTGGGGTAAATTTGCCACCGTCGCCAGTATAGCCACCTGATGAATACCCCATTTGTACACTTTGAATCGTTGAAATGATATTCGCTGTTGATGTTGCAACACTAGCCATTGCAGCTAAATTAGCTGGATAAGGCAACGATGCTGCATTCGCAATTCCTAGCTTAATTTTAATAAGCGATTCAGCCACTGCAAAGGCTTTACTTGCTGCAAACATTGCCTTGTAAATCCCCGACTGTTTGCCTGCTGCATTCGCCATCACATTTGCCATTGAATCAAAGGCAGAGCCCATCGTTGCGCTAAAGGTTGCGTAATACTCCAAATCTTTTTGAGTCTGCTCATTATTGAAACGGTTGATAAGTTCCTGTTTGCGTTTTTGGAAATCTTCTTCCGTTATCAATTTTTGGTCGTTAAATGCAGTGAGCAATGCTAACTCTTGTGCTTGTCTGTTTTGTAGCTCTTGAGTTGGGTCATACATACCTTTAATTTGGTTTTGTACTGAAACAGCATTTTGGCTAATCTGTTGTGCATACTCCATTTTGGCACGATCACTGGCATTCATCGCTTCAATATTCGATAAATCGCCCCCTGATTGCAGTTGCTGAATGTTGTACAAATCACGTTGCATTTTATTTTTCGCAGAAAGATGTGGCGCATAACGCTCCGCCAGTTCTTCTCGTTCACGTAAATAACGTTGGGTAATCAGCGTTTTAGCTTGCTCCGCTTCTTGATGCGATACTACGCCTGCTTTGATTAGATCATTAAGCTTTTGTAATGAGTTAGCACGAGTAGTGTCAATATTTTGCAAGGTATCTGCATTGGTTTTCTTGAGATCGTCAAAGTAACTATCAAACTCCTTGCGGTAGTCAGCTTTAGATTTCGTTCCAGATTTCGTTTTTGATGGTTTGGTTCTACTTTCTTTTAGCTTAATTTCACGCTCAATTGTTTGAGTTTTTTGGTCAACATCAAACAGTCCTTCGATTTTCTTACCCATTTCAAGCATTGTATTCAGCTGTTCAGCGGATAAATTAATCGCTTTGGCTGCTGACTCTGCTGCTGCAACATCACCATTTGCAATAGCGTTCAACACTTGGGAATATTCTGCACCTGCAACCCCTAACATTTCGTAGAGTCCTGCTAACACATAAGATGCTTTGGCGTGTCCTTTATTTTTTAGGGTTAGCACTTCCAAACGCTGTTGCATTGTCTGTGATTTCTCATTCAGTTTTTTCAATGCTGATGCAAAATCAAGAGTGTGTTCTTCCGCCTTTTTCGCCCCATTCTTTACATCTTCTAGAACTTTAGGAATACCTGCCAAAATCCATTCGGTTTCACCTGCATCAACACCTAGCGTTTTAAACTTTTGGCGAACATCATCGATATTCTTACCGCTTGAAAGCATTGCTGTTGCAAGGGCTTCAAGCTGTCGTTCGAGTACTGAAAAATCAATCGCAGAATTTTCTTTTAATAATGAGATTTTATCGTTTAGCTCTGCTACCTCTTTCTTCACACTATCAGGAATAGGTGAGCCTGAAATATGCCAGTTAGCTTCGAGTGAAACGATATCGGACTGGAGCTGTCGAATTTGTTTATCGTAATTGGCAAGATCGTCCATCTGCTGATTAATTTTGAGCGAAAGCGCAGCTGCACTTAACCCCTCATAACTCTCTTTTAAGCGATCATTTGCCCCTGCGGTATCTAACGCTTTTTGGCGAGCTTGTTCTGCTTGTTGGCTAAAATAGAATAACGCCCCACCTGCAATCGTCACAATCCCTGCTGGTCCACCAAGCAACGACATCACCTTTTGTAATCCTTTAGCTGCGTTTGCCGCTAAGGTATTTGCGGTAGCTAGGTTGGTTTTTGCTGTTGCTTCAGCTTGGGTTAGGCTAGTAACTAATGCAGTCTGTGATGCAATTTCTTGTTGTAAACGAATGCGGCTTTGCTCTGTTTTAGCTAACAGTTCAGAGCGTTGTAATGCTTTCAGACGACTTTCTGCTTCTTCCCGCATTGCTTTCGCTTTAGCATAAATAGCAACAGTTTCTTGTTTATGGAAAAGTACATTTTGGGCACTTTTAATGCCTATATCGTAGATTTTAGTCGCATATTTCCCAAATTGACCTATAGCTAACGCAGCTGCGAAAGCAGAAACATATTTAATAACTGAATCTAAATTATCTGCGAAAAATTCAACTCTCTCTGCTAATTTATGTGTTGCTCCTAATGCTTGATCAGTTTCACCAACAAATTTAGTAAAAGCATTCTGTAGGTTAGTAAAAGATGCTGAAATAGTTTTGATACGCTTATTAAAATCTGCATCCACCTGATTTTTCACGTTCTCTAGTGCCGTAACGACTTTAGGAATGCTTAATTCGCCCTTTGCTCCCAATTCCTTTAACTCGCCTGTTGTAACGCCTAAACCTTTCGCTATTGCATCAGCAAGACCAGGAATTTGTTGCATAATGGAGTTTAGATCTTGACCTTTTAGTGAACCTGTTGCTAGAGCTTGTCCAAATTGCGTTAGACCACGTTGAGCTTCATCCGCACTCGCCCCTGACATTGCAACAGCTTTAGAAACCGTTTCTGTTAATGACGCGACTTGCTTCTGACTTAGTCCTAATCTATCGGCATTAGATGCAAAGCGTGAATAAACATCAGAAGTTGCCCCTAGCACTTGATTTGTGCGTTGTGAAATATCAAAAATAGTTGCCATTGCAAGAGCTTGTTTCTCTTGCTCTGGTGTTACTAATGAGATTTTGTTTTTGAGAGAGGTGTAGCTTTCTGCTGCTTCAAGAGCTGATTTACCGATAGACGCACCATATTTAGCAAGAATATCCCATTTAGAATATGCTACAGAATTAGATATATTACGAACAGCTTTCTCTAAACTTGATAGATCTCTTTGTGTATTATTGACAAATTTCTTTGCTTGATTTTGAGCTTCATTTAAACCTTGTTGAAATTTAATTGAGTTTAAATCCAATTGAATACTCATTCGACCTAATGAACCAGACATATTAACTACCTTATAATTTAGAAAATAAAAAAACCGCTTGGTAAAAATCATACCTAAGCGGTTTTTATCAAATTGAATTTATTTATTGCTTTTTAAAGAAACTCTCATAAATAGCGAAAGAGAATCCTACACCGAGAGCAATTAATATATAGGGATAAGTTTTATCAAATAAAACTATTGTGAGTATAACACCTAGAATCATGACACAAGCAAAAAATAACTTAATACCAAATGCACCTGCCCAAATTACATCTTTAATAATTGTCATCATCTTCCACCTCCCTAATCTATGACCAGAAAATAACCTCTCTAGCGGTGATTTTCAAGGATTTTTTTGTAAATATTTATTGCAGTAATACTGCTAAAATCTCGGGTGATTTCCATACTGCAAAAGATAGTAAAATTGTTATTAGAATTGCAATAAACCGCCAGTTTGATAATGTTTTACTCATTTGTAATATCTCCTTGATTAGTTCAAGATTTGACTTTAAAATGCTCATTGTTCGTAACCTATCATATTTCAACGTGATCAATCGTTTTTCAGTGTTATGTTCATAATTTGAACCCCTGACTACGCCAATAGTCAGGGGTTCGCTATTTTTACCTTTTCGCCAAATACTCCGCCACACCGTCATCTTCTATTTGTTCTTCACCCTTCCCTGTGCTGTGAAACGGCATAAAGTCCATTAATTGTGGGTCAGGGCCTTTTGGATTGCGGTTTACCATTGCAAGCAGATGAGAAATTTGTGCGGTGCGGTAGTCATCTCGCCATAGCCCGAAAGGTTGTTCCGCATAGAATAATTCATACTCTTTATAGTGCGTTTCGGGCATTTGTTCGATTTCGGCTAGGGTTTTGCCGAGAGCCAACGATAAGTTTAGTTGGAATCGTCGGCGGTCTGTGAGTTTTTTGGCTCACCTAAGCCTGCGTTAAATTCAGCTAAGATACTGCTATCTAACTTACTGATAGCGTTAAGATCTTCAACATTGAATGGGTCAAACAGTAATTCGCCATTTTCATCGCATAGGCAGTGAGCAATATTGCGAGCTAAGTGATATTTTGAGCCAAATTCGTTAAGGGTTTGTTCAAAGTTTTTGTCATCTTCAGGCGGTAATTCGTAGCCTTCCAATTCAGCTTGTTCTTTTAGCCATTTGTTTGTTTTGAAAATTTGGTTATTCATATCACCCACTGTAAGCTCTCGCACGTAGTAGGTTGTGCCTTTGATTTCAATGGGTTTAAGTTGTGGGGTTTGAGAGAGTAATGTTTCGCGTAGGGTTTTCATTGATTGGTTCCTGTATCTAGTGGAAAGTGGATAATGGAAAACGGACAGTGCGTTATGCACTATTCACTGTCCGTTGTCAGTTATTATGCTGGCAAATGATAATCACGTTTGGTGTGCTTGATGGTTGCACCGCTTTCAAACTTGCCTTTGACTTCGCCTGAATAGTTGTTGCCTGACTGGATAAAGCCTGTGCCATACATTGAGCCTTGACCTTGTTTGAAGATCAGTAAGTATGGGAATGTTTCTTTGCCGAAGAATTTTTTACGTAGTAACTTCTGCATTGTGGTGTCAGGGGCTGTGAAGAATGTGAGTTTGGTTGAACCAAATTCAATTTCACCTGCTTCGGTAACAGTACCCTCATCGCACATTGTGGTAACGTCTTCTTCGCCTAAGGTATCTTCTGAGCGTTCGATATTCTTAATCGCACAGAAGTTATTTGACCATTGTACCTTAGCGGCTTTTGCTTGGCTGAAATCGGTTGGTTTGTCTTTATCACTCCAATCAACTTCATCAGCTAATGTAACCACATCACCTGAAACAGATTTCACAGGATAGTAACCGTCCAATGGACCTAAGCCAGTAATCTGTACACAGTCACCTGCTTTTAAGCCACTGGTTGCAACGGTAATGGTTGCAGTTGCGGCTACTGCACAAGCGGTGATATTTTTTGCGGTTTCTACGCCTGTGCCGATATAGAATTTCGTACCCTGAAAGGGAGTTGTTTTTGCCATAATTTAATCCTCATAGCTAATGTGATATTGAATCATTCTGCGGTGTAATTTGGTTTCAGGCTCATAATCACTGAAGTCAATTTCACGTGTCGCAAATTCAAAAGCAGAACTGACCGCTTTAAAGATTTGTTTACGTAAATTAAAAATGTCATCAGCATCAGGGCTGTAAACATCAATTTGCACCGTAAAATCGTCTAAATCTGCCTCTTCCAAGGCAAGATTTGGGGAAATATTCGGAAATTGGTAAACAATAACAGGGAATTCCCGATGTGTTTCTGGAATAACCTCGTAAAAACAACGCCCCGAAACGAGTGGTTTCAGGGCGTTATATAGCGTTTGTTGGATCATTTATTCGCCTCCTTGAGAATTTCTTCTCGTAAGGTGCTGATAATCGCATCGCTAGCTTGTTGCTTGCTCTGTTCAAACGCAGGACGAAGAAACGGCTTTGCCGGCATTTTGCTTGTGCCAAATTCGACAAATCGCCAGTAATATGGATCGTTGGGGTTATCTTTACCACTTTTCCCTGTTTTACCTTTGAATTTGCTGATTTGCTTTCCTGTTAAGCCTTTGACCCAAATAATCGTTTCGGTCTTCCCACCACGTTTGATTTTAGTGCGTGAAGTAATGGCTTTTTTGAGTGTACCTGCCTTACGGTGTGGTACTTGCTCTTGCAATACTGGGGCGTTAGCTCGTGCTTTATCGCGTACGATTGCACCGCCTTTACGCATTGCTTTAACGGCTATGCGGTTACTGGCTTTTCTGCCAAGATCTTGCATTGCTTTGCCTAGCTCTTTTAAGCCTGATACTTTTACGCTAACGCTCGCCATTGTCTAGCTCCTTACACTGTAATAACAGGGTGCGGTTCTGTTCTTTGTAGTTAATCACTGCGACGATTTCAAATAATCGTTGATTAAATTTAACTCGCATTGTGCGGTCAATATTGGGAATATAGCGTAACCAAATCTGTGTGGTTGCTTCACTGTGGATTTGGTTCGATCCAAAGAACTCGCGCCCTGATAGTGGTTTGACTTCCGCCCAAACGTGATACTTGTCGCGCCATTCGGCAATCGTTGCACCATAATCGTTTGGGCGGTTTGATAACGTTTGGATTTTTATGCGATGGCGTAGTCTGCCAATGTTCATTACTCCCCCTAAAGTGTGATGTAGCGGTAACGCATAATGATGGCTTCAACTGTGGGTGGTATCGCAAAATTTGGTGAATTATTCGCTTCATTCCAGCCACTGCGGTTTTCATACAAATACGCCGTGAGCATTAACACCGCTAATTTCAGATCTGCCGTAATTTCCAACGCATTATCTGGGGGATTTTCTGGCATTGTTTCAAACAGAATGCGATTAGTGAGCTCCGCAATGGTTGATTTCGCTGATTCGAGCTGAATTTGTAATAATTCATCCTCATCATCATGATCAACTCGGCACTGCTGTTTCACTTCATCAAGGAAAATTTGCATTGTTACCACCACTTAACTGCATTGATAAAATCGGGTAATACCCAAATCATTCCAAAGATAAATGCAAGAATGACTACACAATAAGCAAATTTTCGTGCTTTATCTGATCTATCTATTACCTCTAACATTTTGCGAACCTCATTAAATATGTTAAAATCCATCCGAATTTTGTTCCTTTTAAGGCTAAGTTAATTGGAATAAAAAAGCCCCGAGTGTTAGCGCGCTCGGGGCTTGTCATTTATGGGCTATTTACCCACTAACGCTTTGATTGCTGATGTGTCTTCTAACACACAGTCGAAACGGTGGAATGCTAAGAAACCTGTTTGGTCGAACTCTGCGTAACGTTCAACAAGGCGTTTTAAGGTCATATACGACACGCGACGGATAATGAAACGGTTGAAATCACCTGCGTAGATGAATTTTTTACCTGTGCCAATATCGGCAATGCCTTGATCAATCACATATTGCTGACCAAGAATGGTTGCAGGGGCTACGCCACGAATATCAGGTAACCAAAGTGGGCGTTTTTGTGCGTCTTCCATTTCTTTTAACACTCGGAATGTGTTGTCGTTAAAGGCAAGACGAGATGTGCCTGCGCCACGATAAGCAGGGTCGATTGAGTGTAATAAGGCATTGATGTCTTTCCAATCCACTTTACCTGCGGTGGTTGCGGTAGTTGTACCTGTTACACTTGCTTCTAAGCCTTTTGGTTGCGCTGGTGTGCCTAAGCCTGTGCCTGCAATAAGGTATTTGGCTTCCGCACGGCCGATACGCTCGGCAATACGTGCAGCAAGATAGCCTTCAATGTCGATAGCAGAGTCTTGTAATAATTCGTTTGAAACACGAATGATTTTTGATGTGAGTTTTTTCGCACCTAAATTCGCAGTACCAAAACTGGTGTCTGCTTCGCCTGCCGCTTGGTTTTCACCGATAAGTTCACCGATTTCTGCGGTACTGTCAGCGGTGATCCACTCAATAACACGGCCGTCTGATGTATTTAAGATTTGGCTCACACTTGAAATACCGCCATAGGCTTTCATCTGTTCCACAATGCGTGCTTGGAACTCTTTTGGTACGGTGTAACCGCCAGCTTCATTTACGCCAACAGACTGGGCACGCATTTCAGATAATACTTTGCGCTGTTCAGCGGTAATATCTGCTGCACCACGACGTAAGAATTGATCAAATACAAAACGATGTTCTAATTCAGGGTTTGCTTGGCGTTCTTCTTTTGGTTGTTCGCTCTTTTCGACTTCGATTTGGTCGAGATTGCGTAAGTCTTCTTCACGTTGGATTTTTACGTCTAAATTGTCCAACTCGGTTTTCATATTTTCCCACTGGGTGCGTTGGTCGCCTGTCCAAGTGGTATCACCGATTTTTTCGTGTAACTGACGCATTTGTTGAGCAATATTATTACGTTGCTGTTGTAGGTCTTTTAATGACATAGTTTTTTCCTCGTAAGGTTGTTTTAAAATAAAAAACGGCCAGATTTGCAAAATTTTGCAAGGATCTGACCGGTTGTAAGACGGAGTTGATTAGGCGCGTAACAACTGTAAAAAGCGTTCACGTGCCTGTTTTTGATTGACGGCTTGTTGAATTGTCCCCGAGTCGCGTGCTTCTTTCCACGCTTCAAATGAACGAGCAGTACTGCTTGCCTCTTGATAAGCAGGATATGTCACAGGGCTGACATCATAGAGTCGGGAAATTTTATGGATTTCGCGAATGACAATACCATCTTCATTTTCAAACCAATCATCACCATTTCGGGCAATTTGGAACGCAAAGGACGATTGAGTAATGTCGCCACGCTGTAAAGGGGCAAGTACAAGATCACGAATAGTCTGATTATCAGGGGCGATAATGTCGTATTTTAAGCCTCGCTCATCAACACTTAGGCTCAATGTACCAGCTTTGCTACGTCCTAAGATAAAATTCGGATCGTGGTTGAATAACCCTCGCACGTCATCATCAAGCACATCATCAAATGCCCCTGGCATAATAATTTCCCGAAAGCCCCACATTATTTCCGACTTACTGTTAAAGACTGAACCGTAGCCAATAATGTGAGTGGGTTCATTTTCGCGATGTTCTGCTCGTACTTCGCCAATATACGAGCGTTTTTCAATCTCACTCATTTGGCTGTTCCTCCTGTTTATTTGAGTTGTCGATTTGCTGTGAAGCGTTTACGCTTACCAAAAATTCATCTAAGCCGTCCACAGGGTTCATATCTTCGAAGATCCGCGCTTCGTTGCGACTCATCCAACCGTCGGTAATGGCGTTATGGTAGAAAGTAGCCCGTTCGGAGGGTGTGCCACGCATAATGCCCGATAGGTTGAATTTAACGAAGTAACCTGCTTTTCTTTCCGCTGTGCTAAAGGCTTTTCGGTTGATTTCCTGCTCCCAGTTCACTATCCACGGCATTAAGCTGTAGCGGATAAATTGAATGGTTTGCTCAGAGATATTGGAGAACGTCGCTTTTTCTAGGTCGTTAATCATATGGGCAGGCACATTAAAAATACCTGCGATTTCCGAGCGGTTGAGTTTCATCATTGAAAGCAGTTCGGTATCCACTGGGGAAATGGTCAAGGCTTTATAGTCAAGATCCGCAGGCAGTAGGATTGTTTTGTTTTCCTTTTTGCGTAGCTCTAACTGCGCCTTTTCCCACATTTTTTTGAAGTTTTCCCACGAGTTTTGGTTAATTTGCTGTTTAACCGTGACAATACCGGCTGGGCGTGCGTTGCCGTTGAAAAAGCCTGTGGCAAATTCTTTCGCGTCTAAGCCTAAGCCGATTGTTTCTGCGTGTTGTTGAATAACGGATTTGCCCATTTTGAGCGACGTACCCAATGCTTTAATATGCACCATATCATCGGGGTGAATTGCTAATGGACCGTCATCATCGTAGTAGCCGTAGGTGTATCGGTCACCCTTTTTAAGTAAGGTGGTTCGCTCCGGCTCTCTCGTTTCAAGGCTTAACACTTCACCTTTTTTATTACGCTCAATATGAAGATAAGCATTACCGTGTAATAAGACGGCACTTTGGTTATATTCACGCATTTTGTAGGACGTTTGCCAAAAGTTCGGGCTGTCGTGTAGCAGATAGTAAAGCGGGTGATCTCTTGCACTTTCGATTTTGTTCCCATCTTTGCGTAAAACGTGCAATGGTAATTGTGCAAGTGAACTCGCCAATACGTTGACGCAAGCATAAACAGCACCGCTTTTCATTGCCATCTCAGCACTCATTGTTCGAACACCATTGCCGCCAAAGAGATCATCAAGGGCATTGTCTGCAGAGAGTGGTATTTGCGGATTTTCTAGGGAACGAGTTTGAAATAATTTGTCGAAAATCATTTGTTACCTCGTGCGGTTAAAATGGCATAAAGCAGTAATAACCCACCTGCCACCATACAAGTGACGGCTTGCCCATATTGTAAATAGGTGCCATAGCAAAGGGTGGATATACCTGTAATGCCAATTAGATCTGTGATTAGGGTTTTCATAAGGTCAATATCTCATCAGGAATATAGCCGTCGTCGGTGTTTAACATTAATCTCCCGATAGCCATCATCAGTGCAACGGCTCCGTCGATTTTGTTTTCGGGGATTTCTTTAATTGGGCGGACAATGTCATCATTACCTACGGCTGATTTGCCAACTACGTTGCCAATACACCACGTCATAATTGGGTTACCGTCGTGGTGAAATCTGCCCGCCTCTATTGCTGCCTCTAGCTCTTTCATTGGGTCAGATAAATTGGTGTAGTTTTGAGTAATCGTTAGTGGATTTAGTCCTTCGTCTGCCAAATCGTGGCTGATTGCGATTGCTCCGTGTGGATCTATCGGGCAACTAATCACTTTATGCTCTTTATTGGTATCTTTGATACACTCTAGGATTTCGCGGTAGTCAACTTCTGCACCATCCGTTGCAGTAAGATGTCCGCTGACGACCCATTTTTGATACTTATCGACTACACGTTTTAAGGCGGTATCAGTATTGAATACAGTATCCTCAGGAACGAAAAACAGTGGCGAAATACAGTAATAATGTCGCTTTCCATCGATAATTCGACTAAATACGCGAACCAAGCTGTTCATATCAAGCTTACGAGCCATATCTAGCCCCAATACCACATCTTCACCAGTGAAATTATCAAGGCTTAGGGTTTCATCTTTACAATTTTCCCAACTCACCATATTGAAAAAGGCTTCTTTCGCTGATACCCACACATTCAGATGCTTGGTTTTGAATGTATTGGTAAAGCGTGGGTTATTCATCGCTTGCTTTTGTTGGCTAATGAGGTAATCGCCATAGACCGAGATGTCAAAATTCGGGTTAGCTTTTTTGAGAATATCAGGGTCTGTCCAATCATCATCTTCATCTATGGTGTAGATCATCCCAAAAATTTCATCATTGGGAACAGCCTCATTGAGCATTTCAATCACTTCACGACGCTTGTCGTAGCAAGGGCCCTCAATGTTGTACCCCGCCGTTGTGATGATGAACATCAGAGGTTGTTTTCTTGCACCCATACCAGTGAGCATCGTGGTGTAAAGTTCGTCGTTTTTATGTTCGTGGTATTCGTCCACAATGGCACAGCTTGGCGATGCTCCATCACCCGGTGTACCAATCAATGGTTCAAAGCGTGAGTTGTCGCTCGGGCGATTAAGGTTTGACGCATTGACTTCAATACCAAATGTGCTACGGAGTAAGTCGGTGTTTTTACACATTAGGCGCGCAGGACGGAATACTTCCCACGCTTGCTTTTCAGAGGTTGCACCTGAATAGACTTCGGCACCAAATTCGTTGTCCATACAGAACATATACAAGCCAACGCCTGCTGAAATTGCTGATTTGCCATTTTTACGGGGTACTTCGATATAGGCTTCTCTGTATCTGCGTAGGTTGTTGGATTTTTTTAACCACCCAAAAACATTGGATACTATGAATAATTGCCACGGTTCAAGGGTGATACTTTGACGTCGCATTGCCCATTCGCCTTTGGTATGTGGCAGATATTGAATGAACTTACAGGCTTTTTCGGCTCGGTCGCTGTCGAAGTAGTAAGGAAATGCAACGTCTTTCTGTTGTTTGATATCTTCAACGTGGCGTTGGCACGCTTTTTTCACAAAGCGACACGCTGGGATTTTGCCACTGGCGACATCTTTCGCATACTGATTGGCTTTTTTTACGTTGTCGGTCATTGTAAAAGCTCCGCAAATGGATTGGCGTGTTGTTCGTCTGCTTTACCGATTAAGCGTTGGCGACTGCTTGGATCTAGCCCGAGCAATGCACCAAAGGTGGACATCTGTTTCATTGCTTCGTTGAGTACAGTAAACGCAGGGTTTTTAGATAATCCGCCATTGCCGTTTTCAACAAAGGTGCCGTATTTCTCAACATCTTTGCAGGCTATGTTGCGGTTTTGATAAGCGATACAGTAGTTTGCGACAGTTTCAAGGTCGGTCTGAAAAAGTACGCCCTGTGGTAAAAGCTCTTTCAAAAGAAATGCCCACATTCGCTGACCATCTTCGTTGAGTTGGGGAGGTGGTGGGCGGTTAATGTCGAACTGGCTAAATTCGGGTTCGTTGGTATTAAGTTTACGTTTGCCGGGGTTACCACGACGTTCTTTCACCTTCGTCGGTGTCGGCTTACGCCCTCTACCCGGTACGGTGGATTTTCCTGTCATTGGCGTTACCCTAAATGTTTAATTTCGCGGTCGTAAAAATTGAGTTCCAGGGGCGGTTTTCGAGGCAAAAGGTGGTAGGGATTTTCCTCCCCCCTCCCTTTTGCACAAAAAACGCTCAAAACCCAACCATTTGTAAACTATTTCATTCGTTCGCGCGCAGTTTTGGCTTTATGGCAAGCTTCACACAAACTTTGAAGATTTGATAACGAGTCTGTACCACCGTGTGCTTTTGCTACGATATGATCGACTGTTGTCGCAGATACATACAACCCACTACGCAAACAGTTTTGGCAAAGATAACGATCACGCTCAAGCACAAAAGCACGTAGCTTACGCCATTCTGCACCATAACCACGTTGGCTTGAGGTCTTACCTTTTTGGTATCGTTGCCAACCACAGCCACGATGTTGTTCACAATAGCCACTACGATCTATTGTCGTATGCGGACAACCTTGCTTACGGCAAGCCTTAGGAATTCGGCTTACCATTCACTACCGCCAACGCACCTGCAATAAATTGTTTAACAATCATTTAATTTACTCCTTTTGGATCTTATGGTTTACATAGTTTAAGTATAATCTCGGGAATTTATCCCACTTTCACAAAATCATAATTAAAATATGTAGCATACACATTACACAAAAACAAAAGGGAGCATTACGCTCCCGTGTATAGATAGTGGTTAATCGCTATCCGCTATTTAAACCCTGCTTTTGTTTGTGCTTGCCAATTTCTAATGCGATCAACCTGACCTGCACATAAATCACGCTCACTCATTACCACAATGAGATAATCAATCGCATCACCATAGGTTGTGCCACTAAACTTTGTCCGCTCACATTGCACCAAATAGGCTTGTGGCGGATAAATATACTCAGTCTTTGTTACGACCTCGCTCGTGCAACTGCTCAATACCACTGCGCACATCACCAGGCATAGTAGTGTGAGCACACGGCTCTTTAACCAAAATAGTTTTAATCTGCTCACGTTTTGTCTCCGTCTGTTTACGCAACTCATTTGCAATCTTTTGCTGAATTTCAACCGCTTGCTTCTCAACTTCCAACTGATAGGCTAACTCTTTGTTTGCAGCTTGTTGCTGTGCGATAGTTTGGGCTTGAGTGAGGTTCTCGGCTTTCAAGCTAGACATTATCTGATACTGACCCCACAACCACGCACACAAGCCCAAAATCACGACGATTAAGATTTTACTAAGTCCATTAAACATAATGCTTTCTCTTTATCACGACGAATTTCAAGTCCACGCAACTTCTTGCCACCCGAATAAACCCACTTGCTAAATTCGTTACAAGCCAATGAATACTGCCCTGCTCGCAAATATTTAAACATGGTTGAATAACGCATCTTGCTACAGCCAACATTAAATACAATCGAAGTCGTCGCCTCGAATGTTGATAACGGCAACGCGGCACCGGCACCAAATTTATTTACGCACTGTTCAGCTAACTTAATATCATCTTTCCACCTTCCTGCAATCTCTTGATCTGAGTAGATCTTATTGCGAATAATTGGCTCACCACCTGCAGCAGTTGAACCAATACCAACCGTTAGCACACCTGCAGGGCAATAATATGGCTCACGCTTACATCCTTCTGCATTACCGATAATTTCTAAACCACGTTCAGTAGTGCGTATTTCATTACCATATTGAGCTAACATCAGACCAATAATCACCAAAACAGAACAACCGCCAATTTTTGCTTTAGTCATCTTCATCTACTTTCAACCCCTGTTTTAATCGCCGTACTTTCAAATTATGAATTTCTTCCGCACGCTCGTTCTCACGCTTGCGAATCTTGCCCTCTTGGCATTTTTGATACATATTCACGCAAGCTGTAACGATACCTATTGCCAAACTCAGTAACATCAGATTCTGTTGATCACTCAACCAAGCAATCACACCGCCAAAAGCGGACCACGCATAGCTTTGGTTTCCCATATCCTTAAACATTTTTACGCTCCATTGATTATTTAATCAAATAAGCATAGGCAAAAGTCAATGCACTAATCCCCCAACATACCGCAATAATTAATGCCGATGTTGCTAATCGTTTACCTACAATTCCTGCATCTAATTCACTCATTTTCCCACCTACCTTTACCTGATGTTTTGGTGTATACTTAACCATAAATTTGTTCCTGCTTAGTCGATTTAAGTTGGAATAAAAAAGCCCGAACGATTGCAGTCGCTCGGGCTTTGTTTTATCTGAATTTTGTCTACAAAAAAGCCCCGACGGTATAACCATCAGGGCTGTAAAATAAATCTGCGTTTTTCGCTTGCTTTAATCGCAAGGATTACATATATACTACACTTTTTACGCACGCAGTCAATCACTTTTTAAGCAATCAATCGCTACATCAAACAGCGCAATTTGTACACCAACGCATCGGCATCTTCCATAATAAAATCCGTTTCGTTGAGTAACTTAATTTTATTGATTAAACGAGAGCTATCGCCTGCTTGAATACCAAGTATATCGAGGAATGTTTTAATCACTCTTTCAAACTCCCACATAATGTCTCGTGATTTTCGTGCATAAGCTAACAGTTGTGATAGATTTTTTTCGATCTCTGGTAATTGTGAAATCTGTCTGGTTTTATTTTCTACAAGCGGTACGATCGTACCATTATTTTGCGCAATCTCTTTGTCGAGAATATCTAACACCCATTTACGAAATTCTTTCGCTACGGCAGTACGTGCGAACATGGCGATTAAATGGCAACCTCTGAGGCTGAAAATACGTTGGCGAATTTTTCGCTCTGAACCATTGATACCATTCGTCACTGAATCGATTACGAATGACATTTCAGTGGTAAATTCATCTGAATTTGAATTGTATATATTGGCGATTGACTGGACACATTTATATTGTAATGCGCTAGCTAGATCTTTTGCAGAAATGTAAATTTGATTATTACGTTGAATAGCTGTTAAAGCGACGTTTTGGAAAGTTAATTGATTTGACATAATAGCCTCTGTGATTTTCGAAATTGTGCTATCCCTAATATTAGGGTGATCGAGTGGTTCGAAAGCCTACAGCAGGCTGGACGTATTCCCCGAAGGTATTGTATTAGTCGCCCACTCGATCATATATATAGATATACCGTTTTTGCTTTCAATGAATTTTATAATGGCAGGAAAACTCACTGAATTTTAGATACAAAAAAACCGCAATGGATTTTAGGTCTTGCGGTACTGACCGCTGTTAGGTTTCGACACCTTGAGAAGAATACTAATACAAAAGCCCTACTGAATGCAATAGGGCTTGTGTAAATTATTGAGTGATAATTACTTTTGATTTATTCCCTTTGTTTACAGAAACATTTTTAAATAGATACCCACCTTGTCTTTCCATTCCATATTTACCCGGAACATGCCAAACAACTTCGGTAACAACAATATAACTACCATCTTTCAGCGAATCAAATTCAAAGTTACCCTCAGAATCGCAGGTTGTAGTCTTTTTCAATGTTTCAAATTGTGGAACAACAGGAACAAATGTATCTTTTGATTTGAATCTTCCGCCAATCCACATATCAAATGGATATTGGGCTTCAATTCTTGCCATTGAATATGGTGTATATGGATACAAATCAACTGTAGCACCTGCACAATTAACTGTACCACCACCTTTCTGACGTAAAAACGCATTACCTTTCAAAGTTTCTTTTCCTGATTCTAGTTGTTTCTGCACTTGTGCTAAATCAAATTGATGCGGAATAGACACTTCCTTTGCTGGTTGCATGGCTGCAGAACAACCCATTAAAAGTGTAGCGACTACAGATAAAGATAGAAGTTTTTTCATAGTAAGATCCTCTTTTATTAAAAGTCTAAACCTTACCCGATTTTCAAAACAATTTCTGTGATCTTGCTCGCAAATATAAATCACAGCCAATAAAAAAGCCCTACGACTGTAGAGCTTAATTTATCAGACTGAAAAAAGGCGATCGCTTGTTACTCTTGCAATAAAATTACTGCGGTTCTTAAATTCTTTATGCACCGCCACAAAATCATCAATACGCTTAATCAAATGCGCAGGTAATGTAATATTAATGCGCTCAGCTTTACCTAACAGATGCGTAATATCCACATCAACCACACCAAAAAACATTCCGTATTCAGTAAAATCAGGGTTATTACGATGATTTTCGATCGAAGTCGGCTGTGGAATTTCACCGCCATCTTCAACTAATAATTCGAGATGTCCCATAATCGCCTCTTTCACATTCGCATAGGCTTCATCTAATGTGTCGCCAGCTGAAAAGCAACCCGGAATATCAGGCACAATCACACCGTAAGCATGTTCTTCATCACCTAGTTCAATCGCAATTGGATATAACATAATTTGTCCTCTTAGAATAGCAGGGCTATTTCAACCCTGCTTGTTTTAATATTGAATTTTCCGTTCCCTTTTTTAAATCTTTCTTAGGGTGTGGAATGGTTACAATGCCTTTCTTCGTTGGGTGAGTATAGTGGCGATGACTACCTGTTGTATTACGATGAACCCAACCATCTGCCTCTATCATCTTAATTAATGTTTTGCTATCCACATAATCTTCCCTCTGTTGCCTTTCGATGTGTGTATTATACTTATATTTTATATCATAATCAAGCATTTTATATGTATAATGTGTATTATTTGATTTATAAGCAATAAAAAAGCTCTACTTATTAGCAGAGCTTTTATTCAATTACAACCACACCCTAAACACGCCACCGCCAAAAACAGCACCTGTCATAAAATCCCTTGCAGTTTTTAAGCGGTTATCGAAAGTACGTGGCGCAATCCGCATTACAGTACAAATCTCTCGCTTATCGTGTCCTTGTAGCATCAACGCCATCAGCACTTGATAGGCTTCTAAATCAGTTTGGCGGAGCATATCAACCGCATAGTCGATTTTAAGATAGCTATCTTCGTCTAATTCGTCAATTGAGTAGTGAGAGATGATACGAGGCGATTCACGACTAAACCCCACTAGAGACGGATAACCTCGACATTCTCGCTTACTCGCCCAACGGCGCACCCATACATTTAATACGGCATCAATGCTGATGTTTAATCTCATTTCTTCCGCTCCTCAATTCTAATTCTAACCATTCCTTTATCCACAGGCTCGTGCTTAACCGCCACTAATTTATAAATCAAGCTATCATCAGCGATTACACCGGCTTTTGTCAGGCTATCCAGTAATGCCTTAAAGATGTTATCAATATCACGCTTGCGCTTATCGGGAGGATAAATATCAACGAATAACTGCACCTTGCACTCAAACTTTTTTGCATTTTTAAGCAACCAACCGACCGCTTGTTGATAGGCTTTGCCCTGTGCTGTAACGTAATGCACGCCGCTTTTGGTATGTTTCCAATAATGGTTCACCGTTGGCGGATAAGGTAATTCAAACTCAACCAATTTCTAATGCTCCTATTCCAATGCTCCAATCCAAAAACTTATGCAATAACTCAATCTGTGAACCGTACGTTTGCTCAAATTCCGCCACGTTGCGATGTAGTTCGTTATGATGAATACGGCAAAGTGGGATAGTGAATAAATCGTGTTCCTTACTGCCCATTTTGCCACCGTAGCCGATAACATGATGTGGGTCGTCAGCCCTTGCACCACAGCACACGCACTTTTGCGCTTTCACAAACTGCAACCACTTGCGACACTCAAACCGCTTTTGTTTCGGTATCGCCATAAAGCTTGCAGGCGGTTCGGAGTCCACATTAAGCGTTAATAACGGCTTAACCTTTTCCGCCAAATTCGGCATTGCCACTTCAAAGCCAATCGTGCTTTCTTTGTTAAGATCGACCTGTGGGGCTACCCCCATAAACTTGCGCAAATCGCTCTCTTGTAGCTCTGATAAACAGCCCCTTAACACCGCCCAAAAGACAAGATCCGCAAACTCAATCGGGCTATGCTTGCTTTTGCGTAGGTCATTGCGGATAGTCTTTGCAATAAAGGCTTGCCAGTTCTGATCCGCCAACTCATCAATCTGCTCTTGAGCAATCTCACCGTCCATACGCAATTTATCGTGGTGCCAACAGAGATTAACCAACCCTTTTTCCGTTTCGACTAACGTCTTTTCTTTATGGCAATATTCACCATCTCGACACTGACAAGTCTGAATAGCCTTAACAAACGCTTTATAAGGCTTATCGCCATAGGCTTTATTTGACGTATTCGCCACCGCTCGCACCTTTTCCGACTTCGCAAATGCCACCAACTCACTACAACCGGTCGGATTTCCCAAAAGTTTTGCTACCTTCCCCGATTTTTCGGTTAATAGCGTTTCAGGCGCAGGTTGTAACAAAGTCCGCTCCCCGAAATCGCTGGGCGATACGTTAGGCGGAATACGGAAAAAAGCTATACCGACTTCGGTTTGGAAATAGGGGGTTAAAAGTAAAGTCATCACTATTCCTACGGTGAATAAAGAACAATCATATAAAAAAACCAAAGACCAAATACAAATGTATAGTAATGTTTGCCATAGCGAATATAATGCCGTAATAATTCGTGTTTTCTCTTATCTGACTTTGTATCTCTAAGGGCTTTTCTTATGGAAGAATACCAAAAAGACGAACTTTTCTTTCTCATACTAACCTCTATTCAATGCACCCTGCCATTTGTTGCTGGATGGCTTATTAGAAACTATTTTGTTGATATGACGTATCAACGTATTGTTGTTGGTATCTGTGTATTGTCACTTGGTTGGATTTACATCTATGCACATAAGCATTTTAAAAAACCAATCGGTAATCAGTACTACATCTACTTGTTACTATCTATTGTTGCATCACTTTCTTTAGGAGGATTCAGTCAGGAAGAACTAAGTCAATTTGGATTTAATTTTTCTGCTGATCCTAAAGAAGCATCAATGGAATATTTGCAACTTAAAATGATGTTTAATGCTATTACTGTCTGTTGTTTACCTGCTGTTCTCCAAAGAACGTTTGGAATAAAACCGAGCTAATGCGCAAATGTTTTAATAAAATCAAATGAAACCGAACGTTGTACAAAGTCATTCATAGCAGGATCAAACACCACAACCATTTGCCCTTTGCTATTGCCTTTTACTTCTTCTTTGGTCACTGGGTGTAAAAAGCTAATGCGACCACCGATAATATCAATCACTTCATTCGCTACATTGTGAACGTGGTTTTGATACCATTGCGTTGATTTATCGTTATTCAGCAACACCACCACGAGGAAACCTAAATCACGCAGTGCCTTAGCACGTTGTAAGAATGGCGTTACATCACTGTAAGGCGGATTAACAAAAAAGCGCAGGTTGCTATCGCACATCTCGCTAATTAAATCCATATGATCGAAGTCTAGGAAATTTTCCGCCATCCCCTCTTTACCGATATAGCAACACATCAATGAATTTTGCTCATCAGCACAACCATCAACCGTAAAGTTAAAACGTTGGTTTAGCCATTCAAACACATATAACGGGGTGCGATAGCTATCGCGTTGTTGTTTTGTAAGTTCTGTCATTGTCTGTTTCCTAGTTAAACACTGGCGCTGTAAGCGTATCCACACGCTCTGCAGCACTCTTAATCTCACCCGCAATCACTGCCATCAAATCACGTTCAAGTGGTTTACGGTTCTTCGTGCCAATTGTGGCGTAATATAAAATCTTGTTGCGGGGTTGGTTAAAATCGAAGTCCTTGAATGGATTACCGAACCCCAGTGAACGTTGATACAAGCTTCGCACTTCTTCCACGCTCGGAACTTGGCTAGTTTGAGCCGAGCTATCACGACGGATTTCAAGTTGGTCCCACTGCTCACGCAATTTGCCCACACTCAAAATATTCGCCCTCCAGAAATTATCGTTATGCGCCCACTTGAACAATTCGCAAATCTCGCGGTGAGTGCGTTTATCCTGCTCTCGCATCAAGCGCACATCGTTCGCCCAACTTTCGAGGTTCGGTTTTTTAATGTTCGGTTTGAATTTCAACAGCACGTTCAAAATCCACTGCGCCGTTTTGAAATCATCATCAGAAAATTTAAACGCCTTTCCCGTCGGCGCGTTTGGCGGCGACGAGTGATCTTGGTTATTATTAATATCTTGTATATATTTATCTGCCGAATTTTTTTCCGCGCTTTCACGGAAATTTTTTCGCGTTTGCTTGGAATCATTTTCGGGGCGCGAATTTTTTTCCGCGTCGCGAATTGGGGTAACTTGGTTCCAAGTTGCACCTTTTTCAGTCAAGCGAACATAGTATTTACCGTCCATTTTTAAGAAGTCGATAATCTCTTTGTCTTTCAGTGCATTGAAATGACGGCGCACTGTATCAGTTTTCCACTTTGCAGCGGCTAATTCTTCTGCCACCTTGCTTGGCTCAACCCAATAGTAAGTTACGCCATTAATGACAACCGCAGTCGCCCAAGACGATGCTTGATTGATTAAATCGACAATTCCACCAATCTCAATGCGAATATCCCACTCTACGCAACGCAAGTGATTAATATGTACCGAATATCTCATAGCCCTAACTCCGACGCATAACGTTGTGCGATCCACTCAATACCACGACCAGTTACACGAGTTTGGGTAAAATTATGCCCGTGTTCTGCCGTGCCTGTTTTTACTGTAAATAATTGCTGTGATTGTTTAGTCGAATACGGCAACAGATTGCCCGATTGACGATACAGCACACGATCACGCTCTAAACATTCAATCATTCGCTTTTCTGAGAAATTTAAGATCTTGGCTGTCTCGCGTAGAGATTTGCTTGTGCCAACCTCTACATAGTGATTTACAAAAGCGACTTTAGGTGCTTGTTCTGCTAATTGCTGTGTTTGGCTTTCAATCGTTTCAGCCTGTTCAGCCGCCAAGCGCAACGCTTCTGAAAAAGTTTGTGGTAAACGCACCGCTTGCTGATTCTCTAGCTCTTGCCAACGGTCCACCAAGCGTGCGGTAAATTCTGGAGATAACTGTGCAACAATCACATAAGTATCACGTTTATTGATATGGTATTCGTAATAGACTTGCCCATTCTGCTGATGGGTGTACGGCATTGCCGTATACCCCCCAATAACACCTTTTGCCATGAGGCGATCAATAGATAAGCATACATCAGCATGACGACTCTCTACGATACGAGCAATTTCACGACTACTCATCGTAAGTGTTGCATTTTGTTTCTGATTAGTAGATAATAATCCTGTTTGCATTACTATTTCCTTTTTTAATTTGATAATGTTCTCTACCACCGTTAGCGCGGTGGTTTTTTATTAGCAATAAAACCAACCTAAAAACATTGCTAAAGCTGCATAACAAATTAATTGCATATCCTTATTTTCTTTCCATCCTTGTGCGATAATAGATAATCCTTTTTTTAACCAACTCATCATTTTTATGTCCTCTTTAGAATTACGAAAATTATTCTTTGGCTTATGTTTTTTAGCGTTTCTTGCACTACCACGAATTTTCCATTCAGGTAATCTTTCCTACGGAATAACTGCTACATTGGTGAATGGTGTTCCATTACTACTTATCCTTATTCACTGTTACACTAAAACAGATTTCGACCATTCCGCTTACCTTCCTGCCATTATGTGCATCACGGTCTTAACCACCTTTGGGTCGTTCAGTAAAGATGAACTCATTGAATTTGGCTTTCGCTTTTTACTCACCGAACCTATGTGGGCATATTTTTTCCTTAAAGCATCATTCTTCTTTTGGAGCTTATTACTGCTGCCTGTTGTATTAGGGAAATTCTTTAACAAAGATTGATATCACCTGTGGCTTTTTTATTGCTTATAAATCACTACCGCGCCTTCAAACATCTCTGCTTTTGCCGTCTGGGCTTTGTGCAGTAAACGACGCAAATCCGCCAATTCATCATCAGTGAGCACACCGTCTGCGATATATTCGTCTAATTTTGCAAAAAACTGACCGCTTGCAGCGCGTTCGTGTAACTGCAAAATGGAAAGCTCAACGTTATCCATCACTTCCGCATTCGGTACAACAAAGCTCACTTTACCCAAGCGACGATTTACTTCATCACTCCAATGACTTACACCGTACTCAAGTTCAATCGCAATCAGCTCATCATCAGTAAAGCGTTGGCCTTTGGTTTGATACAAGCGATTGTTCAACTGCGCCTCAGTCAAACCTAAAAAGCCTGCCACGGCTGACTTACCGCCACTGCACTGCTCTATCATTTCTCTGATAATCTGTTTCATTGTCATAATTTCCTTATGGTTTTTATGGTTTTCTTTTCACTCAAGCTCGCTACACTACTCAGCAAGCACAGGAAAGAGATCGGCAGGGCTACATTGCAACGCCGTGGCTAATTTCTTGGTCATCTCGAAATTAGGCTCACGTAAACCGCGTTCGTATAAGCCGATGGTTGCTTGAGTAACTCCTAATTGTTTACCTAATTCGTGTTGAGTAAGCTTGAGCTGTTCTCGGTACTTTCTAATGTGATTTTTCATATAACCTCAAAACAAAACTTATTTTTATAATATTACTATTTGTAATTAAATTACACAAGAAAAATAAAACTTTTCGTTTTTATGATTTTTTGTACTATGCGGTAGAATTGAATTATGAAAAGAATGAAATGGTATGAATTGGCAGAACAGCGTCGAAAAACGCTAGGTTTGTCGCAAGTAGAATTAGCTGATGAGTTCGATGTAACTCAAGCTACTGTTGGTAACTGGCTCAACAATAGACGAGAGCCAGGCATAGAGTTGATCGCCAAAATCCTCGATAGATTAGGCATAAGAGATTTTATGTTGCACCCAGACGGCACAGTATCGCTAGATGAAGAAATTTTATCGAAACCCAAGTTAAATGTTCGAGGCATTATCGAGTTCAGAAGTCAGCCAGAGGGCATTTTTAAGCCTTTGGAGGAGAATTATATTCACTACTTTTCACCTGATTTTAAAGCCTATGCGTTGCAAGTGGACGGATCTATTCTTGAGCCACGTATCGTTAGTGGTGAGATTATTGTGGTTGAGCCTTCTACGCCTTTCCAAAATTATGATGAAGTGCTAATTAAAAAGAAAAATGGTGACTACCTTATCCGTATTTTGCTAACAGGACGCAATGATGAATACCGCTATCTAGACCCAAATACGATGACCGAAACCAAAGAATTAGCTTTAGATAAAGATGATATTGACGAGATTCACTATATTGCAGGGATAGTGAAACGACATCGGGCGGTGAAGTAACAAATATTTATAAAACATCATGGGAGGTTGAAATATGGCAGATCAAAATATTGATTTTGATTATGCTGAACAGTATCAAAAGGCTTACTTAAAAGCCATTGCATCTGCATGCCACTTTATGACAAAAGAAGGACCTGGACCAGATAGAGGAAGCATAGATTTTAGCATTTGTTCTAACCGAGTTGATTATGATATAAACATAGGCATTGATAGCGAAATTCAGTTGCAACTTAAGACAACTATTGTGCCTAAATACAATAAAGATAATACTGTTCTCAAATATCGATTGCCAAGTAACAATTA
Organism: Pasteurellaceae bacterium 15-036681; assembly: GCA_002002485.1. Lineage (GTDB taxonomy): Bacteria > Pseudomonadota > Gammaproteobacteria > Enterobacterales > Pasteurellaceae. Next base: position 7,281 of record MQVI01000018.1, on the reverse strand, counting down.
TCGTGATCTAATAAGTAAACGAAAGATACCAAGATATTTGGTGGTTATGGTTCTTCCTGCGTTTAAAGAACAATGGATACAAGAGTTCCACAATGGTATTTTCACAGCTGGCTGTTGTTATTGGGTAAACCTCAGTAAATTACCACCTCTTAATAATACAGAGCAAAGTGTTACGGTAGACATTCCCCTATCCTAAACATTGACAATAGACACGCTGATCAAATTATTACAATGTTCAGAAGAAGGAAAAGTTTATGAATAGCCTCTTAGAAAAAAGCGATATTCAAACGCTTATTCCCAAGTTTAGTCAATATCTAATATCACAGCACTGGCTTTTATTGAAGGATAATGGCATTGTGTCTATTTGGGGATCACCTGATAAACAACTCTCTATTCGATTACCAAACCCAGCTAGCCTTGCAGAAGATGATGCCGAGTTTACGGAAATTGCACTATCTAAGCTAGCAAGATATCTCAATTCATCGACAGAGCTAGTACTACAAGCTATTTTAGATTCTAAGTTTCCACCAAAACTGGGGCAAATTAGTTTTCGGATCATTGCCGATGATGTTGAAAATGGGCAAATATCTTTCCAAGACGGTATAGAACTATTCAAATCAACAAAGCGTTTTATCGAAAACTTTGCAAAATCTGCTTGGAAAAAAAGTGCAATACTCACTACCTACAAACCAGAAAACGTTGCCGATTTTATCAATAATGTAAGGCTGGGACAAACTGAACACGGTAGCTATACCGTTAATATTTACTACCCAATTGAACAAGTATCAGTAGAGGACGATTTGTCTAAAACAAGCTTTTCTGAAGCCGTGAACCAAAATATTTCATCAGGTCTCTCTGCTTTAGCTAGCTATTTATCTGAACAAGCTGATGCACCACAAAATGCTGGAGATTTTATTCAAAGAGGTATTAGCACAAATTTATGCCATACGCTTGTGAGTTTCTCTGGAAAACGACAACATCGAGACCTCGAAATAACGCTTCACACATTGGAAAATAACGGTTCAAATCAGATCTTTAGACTACAAAATGCAAAAATTGAGAAACTAAAACATATCGCAAAACAACTCGCGAAAGACGAATACTTTTTTGAAAAATACGAAGTTATTGGTAAAGTTATCGATCGCCATAGTTTAAGTGGAAATATCGAGGAAGGTGGAAAAATCACAGTTAAGATGGAAATTTATGGTAAATTGCGTAATATCAGTATCAACTTAAATCCTGAAGAATACAAGCTGGCAAATAAGGCAACTAATGATGGTAATTTATTGCAACTTGTAGGTAAACTCTTTATTAAAAAAGGAAAAGGAGAGATGTCAGATTTAACAAACATTCGTATTCTAAATAATGAGTCACTTCCCCTAAATGACTAACCCCAAGCCCGCACCCTGCGGGCTTTTTTCTTTCCCTCTCTTCTGTTAAAAGCATACTGGGCAATCGCCCAACGCTGAATTGATCTCAGCGCAATAAAAAACAGGAGACGACACTATGTCAAGTTTATTAAAACTAAAACACATCAAACAACGCTTTCTTACCAACTCAACTTCGCTCACTGAGCAAGATCTCGAACTCTGGGTGCATCTATATGCCCTTGCCAAACAGCAACAGCAGTTCGCCCACGCCTTATACCCTAGCCTTGCGCAACTCAATAGCCCTCTTCTCACCCAAGCAGAGCAAATTAAGCTACAAGATACCCTGCTCCGCCGAACTAAAGGAACGCTATTAAAACAGCTCGATCAAATCTCAGACCCACACACTCAGCGCTATTTGCTCTCGCTACTCGCGGATTAATGCTAAAGCCTCGCAAGAGGCTTTTTTATTAAACTGATTAAATTTCAAGCAATCAAAACATTTCGTTATATTTATTTATTATTTTTTGTTTACTTATTTAAAAACATTTTGTAATATTCACCCATCAAAACGCAATACAGCGTAAATGCTCTTTAAAAATTTGAAACAGGTTAATGATGGGTTTTAGCAATCTTATCAAGTTCACTAATCATATAAGGTCGAATAAGCTCATTTATATGATAGCTGTTATAAACCCAAGAAGGCGTTATAAGGTTCAAACTGACTAACTTTTCAATAGCCACTTTGGTTTTGAAATCGTCATTCCAAATACGTTCACCCAAACAGGCTGAAACTAGGATTTGTTTTTCCGTTTCAGACAACGTAGAAATAAGGGCAATCAGTGTATTCTCTTCGGAAACCGCTTTAACGGACTTGCGACAGTAGCCATAAATAGCTTTTATGCCATTACACAGCAAAATCCAAACAGCAGTTGAAAGAAGAGTGATAACAAGACTACCTAAAGCAGAAAGTGGGAACCAATCTGGGAAAAAGGGTGGGGTTTTAGCATTCATATCCGCCACTAATTCAGGCGGCATAAAGTAAAAACTGCTAAATAAGAAAACGAAGAACATAGTCATATGATTAAAAACAACCTTGGTCAGAATGGTGTTAAGTAACTTGGCATACTCTTCCATAGTGTTTTCCTCTGTTCAAATTGTGGTCGCGGAAAACATTATATTCCTCGTTGTGGTCGCACGCAACAGGACTCGTAGCCTGAGCGAGACTAAACAAATCAGGCACTCATCATCAACCTGTTTTGAATTCGACAATTTGGCAAAAACGTCTTAGGCGGTTACTGAGTGAGCGACCTTAATTAACAGATGAAAAGCCCTGTTAGCTCAGTAAACGTTTAGTCTTACGTGATGATACATCGTGAGGATGTCTCGGCAACGGAACCACTAAGACGACAAGCAGGCGCAAGGAAACGATTGAATCAAAGTACAGCGACTTGCTTTATATGATCTTTCACAAGCAGTGAAAGATGGCTCAAAGAGTTAGTCACCGAGAGCAACATCAGGATGATGTACTAAATAGGGATGACGACCCAAATTCAGATCAGATCACATATCTCTTGCTGACTGTGGCAAGTACAAAAATCACAGTCACTATGACCGCATAGCATCAAATGGTAATGCAGCCGACTAATAATCGGGGAGCTGAGAGTTCGAATCTCTCTGTGGTCACCATTCAAAACCGCCCTTTTTCCTCCACGATTGAGTTTTTCTGTACTAGTTTTCTCAATCTGAGAGCGGTTCTGAATGGCAAAACAAACCACAACGACAGTCAGTGGATAAAGTCCTGTCAATGTTGAAATCTCCAGTTGCCCCGATTCATGCGCTACAAATGATAGGGGCTTTTTTGAAGGAAATCTCAAATGAGCATATTACTTATCGTTTCGATATTGCTGAATTTATCTCTTTTAAAAATTCTGAAAAAACGTTCAAACGACTTAACTTCGGCTCATCACCAGCTAAAACTTCAACGTCTTCGTTCCACTTTGAACGACGCTCAAAGTACGCAACAAAAATATGATCAGCCAAATTAAATAGACATTATGATCTTTCCTTGTTCGTTTCAAAGGATTGAGATGCAAGTAATTCAGTCGCTAATTTTAACGCTTGAACATAACTCAAGTGCGGAAATGGATCTTTTACCATATCGAAATACCTATATTGATTGAGTGGAATCATCAATATACCACGTCGGCGGTCGTGGTTAAATAATCCGCATTTCCAAAGGAGAATTCCATGAACATCTTCAAATATTACGCCATCTCTTTCCTATCTGGTGTTATCTGTGCATTTTTTGTAGCTTTATGCCTAAATGGCTGCCAAGCCGACACAATCCCTACAACCAACGCACAAACGCCAGAGCTACCAGTTGTGCAAAATTTTGAACAAGTAGCTCCGCCTAATCCGTGTTATTACGGATTACAGTGGGAGCTAAGCGAAGAAGCAAAGCAACGACAAAAGACCTGTGGAATGGAGATTAACTAATGGCAAATGCAAGAATTTACACAATTAAACCCAAATATGCTGTCGATCGCAAAGGTCATCAATATCAAGATGGTTATGAAGTGACTAACAACTTTGATAGTTGGCATTGCAGCCACTGCGCAGTTGAACTCTGCGAAACCGCCATAATGAACCACGAAAACAAGCGGTCAGAAAGGTCAGGAAAATTACAAAAATTTGGAGTTAACTGGAAGATTAAATATCAACTATGTGAAGGAGAAATTAGTAATGTCAGACTGGCAGTACATAAGCTTATCTAAGCCACCAAAAAGTGGCGAATATTTGGTAGTAGCAAGAATTCCCTATAAAGCGAAAGGCAAAATGAATTTTGTGTTTTTAAATGAGTGGGATAATGACCTGCAATCATTCACCTACGACATCCAACGCTCAGAAAAGCCTCGAATGCCCGAAGATGAAAAGATTTATGCATGGTTGCCATTCAAACAACCGCCAAACCCAATGCCGAAGGTGATTTCATAACATAGCCACTAATCCAGTGGCTTTTTTATTACCTAAAATCAACTCAACCATCCCAACAGGAGAACCAAAATGAGCAACTTAACCTCATTCGACCAAACTTTATCAAAACTCAACCGTGGAGAATTAAATGATGAACTAACCGAAGCTCTTGCTGAAGTCGTCAAAGCCGTCCGCTCGACACGCAAACAAGGCTCAATTACCCTCACCCTAAACGTTGCGATGTTGAATACTCGTACAGAGGACTCAATCAAAATCACACCAAAAGTGAGCAGTAAAATTCCTGAGCTTGATCGCGAAGAAAGTATTGTTTTCTCAACGGCAAGCGGTGATGTGCTATTTGATGATCCGAATCAGCTCAAAATGGACTTAAAAGCCGTTGAAGAAAAACCAAAAGGCAGTTTGAAAGTATTAGCTTCTGCAGCTGCTTAACAATTCACTTTTCTATTAATTTATATGAGGACAATGTATGGAAAAAATTATTCAACAAATCGCAAGTTTAGCAACTAACGGTTTAAATGTCGGTGCATTAGTTGATGCGCCGGCAATTCTTGCACGTAATGATTTTAGTGTTGAATCGCTCGAACATCTACAAAAGCACCCAAATCGTATTCGCCAAGCCGTTACCGTATCAACCGCCAAATCATTAATTGATTACACGAACAAATTCAAAGTTGCTGGCACCGCTCTTTTCTGTAACTTAGACGAACTTACTGTAAAAGGTATTTTCGACTATCATCCCAACCCAGAAGAAGCTCGTTGGGGCGATCATACCGTGAGCTACACTTGCCCACATTCAAAAGACTGGCAAGCGTGGGATAAGAAAAATAAAACGCCAATGAGCCAAATTGAGTTCGGGCAGTTTATTGAAAATAACATTCATTGCGTAGCAAGTGAAGGTAATGCGGTAACAGGTGCGGAATTGCTGGCAATGGTGCTTGCCTTTGAAGAAACTCGTAAATCTGAATTCAAATCGGTGCAACGCCTACAAGACGGTACAATGGCATTTGCATTCACTGATGAAAAAAGCGGTGGCGGTAAAACTCGTTTACCAGAAGAAATTGTGCTAGGCCTACAGCCCTTCCATAATGGCGATCATTACCAAGTTAAAGCACGTATTCGTTACCGTATTAAAGACGGTCAGTTAGTGCTTTGGTATGAGCTAATCAATCCTGAAAAAGTGATTGAAGATGCGTTCAATACAACAATTGAAACTCTAAAAGCGAATATTCCTGATGTTGATTTTTATGAAGGGAATTTAAATTAACCATAGAATAGCCACACAAACGTGTGGCTTATTTAGGAGGAATAATGAACCAATTTATAAAATTAACCGATAAAGATAACTTTCCGATATTTATCAATGTTCATCAAATTATATATATGTACCGTTATGACGAGTTTTTAGAAACAAGACTTGCTTTCAAACCACCTACTCGTCCAATTGATGTCTTAGAGACACCAGAACAAATATTAGAACTAATCAAAGCTACCGAATAGTGTTTTTTATTTGACAACCACCGACAACTCAAATTACCCTATCTACACCATTTCACAACAAAAGGACACATTATGAGTATCACATACGAAGATTTATGCAAACAGCAACAACGATACAACCACGAGCTAGTCGAAAGACGAGCCACGCTAAGAGAACAAATTCGCCAATTAGTTAATGCTCTCGCCCACGACTTAAATCTACAAGGCAAAACCTACAAAAAACAACTCAACGACCCAGCCCCTACCGAACCTTATGTAAGAACTAGTGATATTGACGGCAATCCTTGCGATTTCCACCAACTCAAAGCTGAATTTAACCAAAATCACAATCCTTATATTCAGTTTGGCTTAATCGTTGCTCTAGAAGATTCACCGACAACTTACCCGAAAAAGCCTGTTAGACTCAACATCACAGCACAGTATGTGTCAGAAAACGCATTCCAGTTTATCTTCCCAAATATTGAAAACACACCAACATTTAATGTCAATGCAGATGATGACGAACAAAGCAAATTTGCGCAAGTGATTGAAGCCTACAAGCAGTTGGTTATAAAAACCTATACAATCTAATTGACAAAAACCGCCCCCTCGGATTAATATCCAAACAATCAAGCCGTCCACCAACGGCTTTTTTTGTATCTGAAAAAAGGAAATCCTTATGAACAAATACGAAGCCTTAGGGCGTTATACAAAACTTCATGAATTAATAACTTACCTGCTTGATGAAATGAATAACTACGCTAAACAATGCGATAAGCCTGAATTTCAACTAATCAAAAATATGATTGTCGCAAGTACTATCGTAGCTGAAAACATCCATCAAGGTAACTCACAGAAGGTAAAACAAGCTCAACAATCTGATGGGTAAAAATTTCATCACTCGTATTCATAAAAGCGTGAATAAGTTCTTCCAAATAATTGGCGACTTGTACATCAAAAGGTTTATCAATAGAATTAATCACATCAAAGAAAATGATATTGTGGGCTAAAGTGAAATGTAACGTAGGCTGTATCAAAGCGTAATTCAATTCTAAGCCGCTAAAATTGATATTCAACTCTCTAAAACCAAAGATACAGCTCACTACCTTCTCTGGTTGAATACGAGCAAACAATAAATCAACAGCTTGACTAAAAGCTTGAATAGAATGAACAACTTCACTCGTTGCGGCAAGATTTGTTTCAATCTTAAAAAATGCTCTATATTCTGCTGAAATCTCGTTGAGAATAAAATCACACATACTAAAGTCCCCTTTTTGTTGATGAATAAAATCTAAGCAGTTCTATTCTAACACACAGGGCAACCGCATACTTTTACTTAGCCCCAAACAATAATTCTTCTCTAAAACTATCTGACCAACCTGCCGATTTCAATTTACCGCGCATACTGGTTTTGCTCGGATGGAGGCGTGACAGATTAAGA
>MQVI01000017.1 GCA_002002485.1 Pasteurellaceae bacterium 15-036681 | reverse complement strand
GCATTGATGAGAAAACTCGTTACCATTGCTCAATCAGTCTTAAAATACCAACAACCCTTTGATGAAAAACGCTATGCAAATTTAGTTTAAGTTGCTATTGCTTTTGAAGGGGGCTTATAGTATCTACGAAAAATATATTTACTGCAAACTCACTCTCAATGCCCCTGCTATCGCAAAAGGCGCAAAAGTAACTGCAAGTGCCAACATTGCCCCCATAATTGCAAGCTGGCCGCTGTAGCCTAAGTTTAGTGTTGAAGCTTCGAGTACTGAAGCCGCAAAAATTAAAACAGGTAAAAATAACGGCAAAATTAAGAGGCTTAATAAAGTCCCACCTTTACGCAATCCGACGGTTAATGCCACCCCAATCGCACCTAAACAGCTTAAAATTGGCGTTCCTAATAATAAAGTAAGTACCAAAGCAAACCAAACATTGGTTTCTAATGACAATAAAATTGCCGCAATTGGAGAAAGTAAAATCAATGGTAAGCCAGTTAATAACCAATGAGCAATCACTTTCGCAAGTGCGACTTGAGGTAAACCTGTTGGCAATAACATTAACTGTTCTAACGAACCATCTAAATAGTCATCTCGAAATAATCGTTCGAAAGAGAGTAATGCAGATAGCACGGCTGCTACCCAAGCTGTACCTGAGGCAATTTTACTCAGTAATTCTGGGTTTGGCCCCATTAATAGTGGGAACATTGTAATGATGATTAAGAAAAACCACAGAGGGTTTAAAATCTCTGCAGGTTTACGAAATGCGATTGTTAATTCACGTTGGATAATCGTCAATATCATTGTTATTATGCCTTAAAAGGATCTAAGGATAGAATTTGGACTTTTCGGCTTTCAGCAGTTTGGTGACTTGTAAAAATAACAATACCGTCATTTTCACAATGTTGCTCGATATGGCTAATTAGTTCTGATACGCCTTTCTTATCAATAGCGGTAAAGGGTTCATCTAAAATCCATAATTTTGCTTGGGTAAGCCAAAGTTTAGCTAACGCAACACGGCGTTGTTGCCCTGCGGAAAGATGAGAACAAGGTAGATCTTCACGCCCAATCAAAGACACTTTTGCAAGGGCATTCCATAATGCCTCATCAGAAAGTTCAAGCCCTTGAATTTTTTGATAGAAACGAAGATTTTCCCAAGCGGTGAGTTCGGGTTTAATGCCTGCGTGGTGCCCTAGATAGAATAGCTCAGAATAGTATTCATCACGCTGTTTTTGAATAGCGGTGCCATTCCATAAAACCTCACCTTCGGCAGCTAATGCAAGCCCTGCTAAAATACGTAATAGACTGGTTTTACCAATGCCATTATGCCCTTCGATCTGCCACCACTCGCCACTAGACATTTTTAGGCTACAACCTTCGAAAAGGCGAGTTTCGCCACGTTCACACGCAATATTGACTAATTCAAGGGTATTCATATTATTCTTATAATCCTAAAATTTCTTTGACAAAAGGAACTGTTAGCTTGCGTTGTGCTTGTAATGAGGCACGATCAAGTATATCTAATTTATTGGTCAGAATATGCAAATCTCGTCCTAAACGTTTAAGTAAGAAACTTGCAACATCATCAGATAGTTCTAAACCTTTATTATAAGCATTGCGCTTTAAGATTGTCTGTTTTTGTTCATCATTAAGATCTTCTAAACGGTAAACTTCGCCCCACGTTAAGCGAGATCTCAGATCGGGTAATTTAATCGCTAACTCCGTAGGGGGTTGATCTGCACTAATTAACAATAAGGTTTTATGCCCATTAGAGAATAATCCTTGTTGCTCTCTAATTTGGTTGAACAAATTAAAGATCGCCAGCTCCCACTCTTCATTACCCGCAACAGTTTGCAAATCATCTAAACAAATCACATCAAGCTGTTCCGCATTATCTAATACCGTTGGTGCGAAATATTGCGATTTTTCCAATGGAATATAGCTTGCTGATTGATTATTTAACAGAAAGTGATTACTGACTGCTTTGAGAATATGGCTCTTACCACTACTTTTACCGCCCCAAATATAGAAAAAGGGCTGCTGTACGTCAGCAAAATTTTGACGCAACGAGTCCAATAGCAGTAAGCTATTTTCAGCATAAAAGTTATCGAAAGTATCATCATCAATTTGATGAATTGGTAGTGGTAATTGCAAAGGCTATCTGTCCATTTAAAAATAGAGTGCAAAGGATAACGGAAAAAGAGGGATTTGAGAAGTGAAAAAAGTGGAGAGTGGAGAGTGGAGAGTGGAGAGTGGAGAGTGGAGAGTGGAGAGTGGAGAGTGGAGAGTGGAGAGTATTCTCCACTTTCCGTTATCCACTGTCCACTCTTTCTATTTTTGAAGTTTCGTCCAGTTATAGTAACCGTATAGTGAGTTTAATAAGTAAGCACCATACATTACATACATTGAGGTATTTTCAGCCCAAAGAGCAATAGAGATGATGTTTAATAGAATCCATAGCAACCACTGCTCACGGAAGCGTAATACCATCAATGCCTGTGCAGCAATAACGATAATAGTTGTTAAACCATCTAAGCCTGTTGAGCTACCACCGAAGTGATTCAACACTTGAACAAATAACAAGGTACCAACAACAAGGAAGATCGCTAAACCAATCCAACCTTTTACACTTAATGCTTTAGCGACAACAGCGTCTGCCCCTTGGTCTTTCTGCATATTCTCTTTCCATAAGAAATAGCCGATAAATTGCGCTGGAATATAAACATAAAGCGTCGTATTCATTTCACCAAGGTAATTCGCACCAAGTGATACATAGAAATAGCTATAAGCAAAGATTAAACCAAAGAAATAATTACTGATTTTACCTTTACTGATAAAAACGTTACAAATGATCCCTGAAATCCCTGCAATCATCCCCAATGCGGAATCAGGTTCGTAGATATAAACCCCGATTTGCACTGCAATAAAAAGCAATAGCCAAGCAGCCTCAAAAGGTTTCCAGCCATCAAAAAGTTCCTTTTTAATTTGAGTGGCGATTTGATTGTAGTTCATACATCCTCCAGTGTTTGTTATTCTAGTAGTTTAAAAATAGTTTCTTTACCCGATATAATCCCCCTCTTTAGAAAAGAGGGGCTAGGGGAGATTTGACAGTAGATAAAACGGAGTGAGAGACTTATGGTTCACATATAAACATATTTCATCTAAACGGTTAATTATGAGTGTAAAATCACCTCTACCAAATCTCCCCCACCCCCCTCTTTGCTAAAGAGGGGGCTATTTTTGTTAGATAAACAAAAGGTGCGTTTACACGCACCCTATAATTATAAATTATTTAAACGAATATCAATAAGCATTTGATCTTGTTCTGTCGCATTTGCTTTTGCTTGTTCATAAGCTGACTTCGCTGCTGCAATATCACCTTTAGCCACAAGAATATCGCCTACTAAAGTTTGTTTACGGAAATCCCACGCTTTATCTTGTACTTTAGCAAGGCTTGCTAATGCTGCATCAAACTCTTTTAATTGATATTGAACCAAGCCTAAACGGAATGAAACAACATTGTTTAACGTCGCATCATCACTTGCTGCTAATGCCTGTTCTAAAGTTGCTTTTGCTGCTGCAAAATCACCTTTTTCAGCACTTGCTTTAGCTTGTTCTAACTGTGCGAATACTGCATAGTTCGAACCTTTATTATCCGCGATAAATTTCTCAACAAGCGGTACGTTTTTCTCTGGATTTTGCACATAGCTTTCCATAACTTGTTGGTAGTTTGCCGATGTTTGTTGCGCAGTTTCTAATTGGTGCTTCTGCCAGAAGTTCCAACCGAAAGTGGCTAATGCAATCACACAAATAATCACTAAAATCGGTGTGCCATTTTCTTTAAACCAGCTTTTTGCTTCTTCAAATTGCTGTTCTTCTGTTTTATTTAAATAATCGTTCATTTTCGTTCCTTATGCAAAACGAGCACGTAATTCATTGATAAGATCTACTTGTGGAATAGTGATTTGCTCAACTTCGCCAAATAAATCTTTCACTACAACAGTACTATTTTCTACTTCGCTTTCGCCTAACGTTAAAGCGATCTTCGCCCCCACTTTATCCGCACGTTTGAACTGCTTCTTAAAGCCACCGCCACTGCAATGTAGCATTGTACGTAATTGTGGAAGTTCAGTACGTAGTGTTTCTGCTAAACGGAATGCCGCTGTCGTGGTACCTTCACCTGTGTGAACAAGATAAATATCAACGGTGCGTGGTAATGCTACTTCTGGATTTACTTCTTGCACTAATAGCACTAAACGCTCTAAGCCCATTGCAAAACCAACACCTTCTGTTGCGTGTCCACCTAATTGAGCGACTAAGCCATCATAACGACCACCACCACATACGGTACCTTGTGCACCTAATGCAGTTGTTACCCATTCAAATACGGTTTTGTTGTAGTAATCTAAACCACGTACAAGTTTTTGATTTACTTCGTATTTAATGCCCATTTCGTCCAAAATTGCACAAAGTTGCTCAAAGTGTGCTTTTGACTCTTCGTCTAAGAAATCGTGTAACTTAGGTGCATTATCTAATACTTTTTGTAATGCCGCATTTTTGGTATCCAAAATACGTAAAGGGTTCGTTTCTAAACGGCGTTCACTATCTGGATCTTGTTTTAATACATCTAAGTGATTTTGCAAGAATGCCACTAATGCTTCACGGTATTTGGTACGAACTTCCAAACCACCAATTGAATTTAATTGAAGTGTTACGTGTTCACGAATGCCTAATTTTTCCCATAAACGTGCGGTTAATAGGATTAATTCTGCATCAGCTTCTGGATTTGCAATACCAAAAATTTCCACGCCAGCTTGGTGGAATTGACGGTAACGACCTTTTTGTGGACGTTCATAACGGAACATTGGGCCGATATACCATAAACGTTGTTCGTTATTGTAGATCCAACCGTGTTCAATCGCTGCACGTACACAACCTGCGGTACCCTCTGGACGTAATGTGAAACTTTCATTTGCTTCTTCACTACGAGTGAAAGTAAACATCTCTTTTTCTACGATGTCTGTCGCTTCGCCAACACCACGTTTAAATAGATTAGTAGATTCCATAATTGGGCTACGCATTTCGCTATAACCATAGCTTGCAAATGTATCGCGGATTTGGCCTTCCACCCATTGCCATAATGGCGTTTCGCTTGGTGATAGGTCATTCATACCACGTAGAGCTTGAATTGTTTTTGACACGTTTTTTTCCTAATTTGTAAAATTTTTATGAATATAAACGGACACGGGCACCGTGTCCCTACATTCTTTCTTCGAATAATGTTCATTTGTAGGGACACGTTGCGCGTGTCCGCACAATTAAAAATTAAATTTGCTCAATATCAATACGCTGAGTCTGCTGAGCTACTCTCGCACGAATTTTTGCTTCAAGTTGATCGATTAAATTATCGTTATCAAAACGCTCTTTTTGGCGAACACCATCAAGGTAATAACCACTCATTTTGTTACTACCCGTTACACCTAAATCAGACACTAACGCTTCCCCTGGGCCATTTACCACACAACCGATAATTGACACGTCCATTGGGGTAATAATATCTTCTAAGCGTTGTTCTAAAGCATTTACCGTACCAATTACGTCAAATTCTTGACGAGAACAGGTTGGACAAGCGATAAAGTTAATGCCACGAGAGCGAATACGCAGTGATTTTAAAATATCAAAACCGACTTTGATCTCTTCAACAGGATCTGCTGCAAGGGAAATACGTAACGTATCGCCGATACCTTCTGAAAGTAGCAAGCCTAAACCGATTGCTGATTTCACTGCACCTGCGCGCGCCCCACCCGCTTCGGTAATTCCTAAGTGAAGAGGTTGCTTAATCTGTTTTGCTAACAAGCGGTAAGATTCCACTGCTAAAAAAACATCAGAGGCTTTTACGCTCACTTTAAATTGATCAAAGTTAAGACGATCTAAAATATCCACGTGGCGCATTGCTGATTCTAATAATGCTTCTGGTGTTGGTTCCCCAAACTTCTCTTGAATATCTTTTTCAAGAGAACCCGCATTCACCCCAATACGAATTGGAATATTTTTATCTCTAGCACAATCAACTACGGCACGAATACGCTCTTCCTTACCGATATTACCTGGGTTGATACGTAAACAATCTACCCCATATTCCGCCACTTTCAGCGCAATACGGTAGTCAAAGTGAATATCTGCTACTAGTGGCACATTCACTTGTTGTTTAATGACTTTAAAGGCCTCTGCTGCATCCATCGTTGGTACAGAAACACGTACGATATCCGCACCAACACGCTCAAGGGCTTTAATTTGTGCAACCGTTGCATCCACATCAGTAGTACGAGTATTGGTCATCGACTGCACTGCAATCGGCGCACCGTCGCCCACTGGCACATTGCCTACATAAATTCGAGTCGATTCACGACGTTTAATAGGTGGTTCTTTTAACATTTTATTAGTTCGCTAAAGGTAATTTAAAACGAGCAACACGACCATCTACTTTTAATGGAACTTGCTGACCTTTGTAATAAATTTTTACGTTTGCTGGTGCGCCAACTGTTAAACGATATTGTTCATTATCGTTAAAGGTTAATACTTCACCTTGTGTATATAGTTTTTCAGCTAAACGTTTATTCTTAGCACCTCGTACAGTGATCCAGCTTTCACGACCAGAAATCTCAATACGTAATTCGCTGTTATCTGCAATTTGTGGTTGTTCAGTTGTCGCTGTTTCTTGCTGTGGCTGATCTAATTGCTGTAATACATTTACCGGTTGCTCCGGTGCTACAGTTTGCTCTACTGCTGGTTGAACAGCTATATCAGTTGTAGGCGCAACTTCTGTTGTTACTGGCGTATTGTTTACAACAATACCTGTATCTTGTGCTACTGGCGCTGGTTGTTCAGCTACTGTTGTAGTTGTAGTTGCAGTTTCTGTTGCTACCGCTGGCGTTGGTGCAGTTTGAGCTGTTTCAGCTACAACTGGAGTCACCGTAATTTCATTATTTAACGTTGTTGTAGGTGTTGCAACTTCAGTGTTAGTTACAACTAAATTATCTAAACTAGCTTGTTCTTTTTTGTGTTCTTGCCACCACCAAGCTAAAGTCATACCTACAGCGCCAAGTAAAATCACCCAGGTTAAGCCTTTTACCCAACGTGTTTGAGATTTAGTATTAGATACTTTGATAGGCGCTGATGGTGTTACTTTTTTCACATCATTCGGAATAGTTACTTCACCGTAGTTTACTGAATTCACTAATTCTTCTGGTAAACGTAAAAAACGCACATAGTTACGTACATAACCACGAACAAACGCAGGTGGTACACTTTGTAGAATGAAAATATCATTTTCTAATGATTCAAGGTGTGCTTTTTTTAGATTCGTTTTTTGAGCTACATCAGCGATTGAAAGATTTAATGCTTCACGAGCTTGTTTTAGCTGCTGTCCTAGAGAGAGGATTTCTGTTGTTTCAGTCATAATATTACAAAGTTAGTAAAAAATAGTGTGAAAGTTTAAAGATGAATGGAGGATTTTGCAATCCTTATTTATTGAAATTTAGGCACGAACGTGGACGTTCGTGCCATCAATAATGGTTTTGCCAATATTTATTTTATTGTTCCACAATTTAAACAATATAAATAACTCTGTTTCGGATCATTAAATTGACTTAATAACCCAATAGGTTGAGCTAGCTTATTGCTAAAGGGTAAATCAAGGAAAATCGAAAGATTCACTTTTAATTGCGTTTTAAAATCACGCATTAATTGGCTTAAGAAATCATCTTTCTGATCAGCAAACCATTGTGTTTCAAAGCTCTCTAATTTGCTTTGATTATCTGCTTGGCGTTTTTGGTTAATCAATTCGACTAAACTATCATAAGCGCTATTAAAATCACCGAGCTGATCAACAAGCCCTTTTTGGTAAGCACTTTCACCCGTCCAAACTTGTCCTTGAGCAACTTTATTCACTTCAGCTTTCGTCATTTTACGTCCACGAGCAACTAAATCTAAGAAACGCTCATAGCCATTTTCAATACCGATTTGAATTAGCTCACTCTGCTCTTTTGAAATCGTTTTAAAACCGTAGCTTTTCGCTAAAGGTGAAGTTGAAACGCCATCTTCACTAAAGCCTAGATTTTTTGCCGTTTTTTCAAAGGTTACGGCTAAACCAAAGATACCAATAGAACCAGTTAAAGTTGTTGGGCTTGCCACAATTTTATCACTTGTTGCTGCAATCCAATAACCACCAGAGGCTGCCATACCGCCCATTGAAGTGACCACAGGCTTACCTAATTTTTGGATAGCCTCTACTTCTTGGCGAATAAGCTCAGACGCCATAGCACTGCCCCCTGGGCTATTTACACGTAAAATAACGCCTTTAACCGCAGCATCCCTTTTGGCTTTACGTAACGCTTTCACAATCGGCTCACTGCCGGCGCTGCTTTCATCACCTTCGCCCATCACAATTGAGCCTTCTACATTGACTACCGCAATTTTACTTTTTGCCGACACATTAAAGCGATCAGAAAGCGTATCCATATAATCTAGGAAATCGATCTGATTAAAACGCTCTTTATTACCGCCAAACTTCATTGCTAAGGCTTGCTCAATTTGTTGTTGAGTTACCACGTGTGTTGCCAATTTTTTGTGTAACGCATACTGGGCATCATCACCTTTTAAGGCTTTATATTGCTCAATGTAGCGACTAAATTCTGGTACTAAGGTTTTTGCATCGACCTTGCGGTTATCAGCAATATCTTGGCTAAAACTCTGCCACATCTGCCCTAACCATAACTGCGCATTCTCTTTTGCTTCTGGCGACATATCGTTGCGAATAAATGGCTCAACAGCAGATTTGTAAGTACCCACACGGAAAATATGTGGCACTGCCTCGATCTTATCAAACATTGCTTTAAAGTAGAGATTTGAGTAGTTCAACCCTTTTAATTCAACAAAACCTGAATTATTAAGATAGATCTGATCCGCAAAACTCGCTAAGTAATATTGTGATTGCGAATAGTAACTACCAATCGCCACAACCTCTTTGCCCGATTGCTTAAAGTCTTTAATCGCTTGACCAACAAATTGTAGTGACGGTAGATCCGCCCCTCTAAATTTGCCAAGATCCAGTACTAAACCTTTAATACGATCATCAAATTGTGCTTTTTTAAGTCCACGCACCACATCAAAGGTAGAGATCTTCATAGGATCTTCACTACCACTTAATTCTGATTGTAAGATACGGCGTAGATCACCTAAATCATCACTGTTATCCGCTAGATAGCCATCTAATTCAAGCACTAAAGCACCATTCTCAAATTTATCAATGGCTTTTTTGCTTTTGCTATCTGAAGTGGATAGTGAAACGATCGCAAAGCAGATCATCACAAATAAAATAAAAAATAGACTTACCACAAACTCTCGCACACAGCGAAATAAGCGGTAAATCCCTTTTAATACATTCATCATAAAGATTTCTCTAATAGGTAAAATTTGACGACTAAGCTACCATAAAACAGGGCAGAAATTAACAAAATATGCTATTCTTGCCCCGTTTTATTTCTGATTTTATTCAAAGGATTTCTATGAATACTTTAGCGGACGCTCTAGATTTACTACAACACCGTCGTTCAAGTAAAAAATTCGGCAACATTGCGCCAAACCAACAACAACTCGATGTGATCCTAAAAGCAGGCTTACGTGCACCCGATCACGGACGTTTAAAGCCTTATCATTTTGTGGTGATTGGACAAAATGGAATGGAAAAGTTCCACAATTATCTTACCCAAGCTGCTCAAGAGTTAGGTTTAGGTGAAGATGGTATTGCTAAAGCAACTAAGTTAAGCCAACGCGCGCCAATGGTGATTGGAGTTGTGGCAAAAATTGAAAAAGATATTCCAAAAGTACCCGCTTGGGAACAAATGCTGACTGCGGGCTGTGCAACTTATGCAATGCAATTAGCCGCTAATGCACAAGGTTTTGAAACCTGTTGGATTACTAATAAATGGATAAATGGTTCTGCATTACGTGAGGCATTTGGCTGTCGTGAATTTGATAAAGTTGTGGCATTGGTTCTTGTAGGCTCTCCACTAGACAGTGATGAAATTACTACTGCAAGCCAAACCGAAGAGATCGGTGATTTTGTGTCTTATATCGAATAAGGAAAAATGATGAACCAAGATCAACATAAAATTGAAGATATTATCCGTATTTTTGATGAATGCTTTGCGGAAGAATACAATACCCGTTTAGAAAAAGGCGAAGACTACCCAATCTACTTACCCGAATTTTTAGATGAAGACGGCGTGCCAAGTGAACGCCCTTACAATGTGATTTTATTTGCGCACGGCTTTTATAGTAGTGCCTTACACGAGATTTCACACTGGTTAGTAGCAGGTACAGAACGCCGCAAGTTAGAAGATTTTGGCTATTGGTATGAGCCTGATGGCAGATCAGCAGAACGCCAACGTGAATTTGAAAGTGTAGAAGTAAAACCACAAGCAATTGAGTGGGTTTTAGCAACGGCCGCTAACTTCCGCTACTTTGCAAGTGCGGATAACTTAACAGGCAATGCGGGTGATAATTCAGCATTTAAACAAGCGGTATATGATCAAGTCAAAGTTTATGCTGATCGTGGCTATCTGCCAAAACGTGCTGAACAGCTACGCAAAGCATTATGCGCTTTCTACGGTACACCCGATAAAATCGATTTAGCCCAATTTAACATTTCTAGAATTTAAGGATCGGCTTATGAGCTTTACAGTTATTATTCCTGCACGCTACGCATCAACCCGCTTACCCCGTAAGCCTTTGTTAGATATCGTAGGTAAACCTATGATCCAACACGTTTGGGAAAAAGCACAACAAGCGGGTGCTTCTCGTGTGATTGTTGCAACGGATCACCCTGAAATCGAGGCGGTGGTTAAAGGCTTTGGGGGAGAAGTTTGCTTAACTTCAGATAAACATAACTCTGGTACAGAACGTTTAGCGGAAGTAATTGAAAAAATGGCGATTGCCGATAATGAGATTATCGTCAATATTCAAGGTGATGAACCGTTAATCCCGCCAGTAATTGTGGCACAGGTGGCTGAAAATTTAGATCGTCATCAAGTGAATATGGCAACCCTTGCGGTGAAATTGGAAACTAAAGAAGAGCTATTTAATCCTAATGTGGTAAAAACCTTAACGGATAAAAATGGTATTGCCCTCTACTTCTCTCGTGCGCCAATTCCTTATGGACGTGATTATTTCGCCAATTGTGATGATAACTTTGTGGCAAGCCAAAATTACCTGCGCCATATCGGTATCTACGCTTACCGTGCGGGCTTTGTGAAACAATATGTGGCTTGGGAACCAACACAGTTGGAACAATTAGAGTCGCTAGAGCAACTTCGTGCGCTATGGTATGGCGAAAAAATCCATTTAGAGTTAGCGAAACAAGCACCAGAAGTGGGTGTGGATACCGCGGAAGATTTGGAGAGAGTACGTAAGATTTTAGGATAAGCATAAAAAGGGCGGATGTTATCCGCCCCAATAACTTGCAATTAATCAATACTTTTCAGATCTTCTTCTGATAAAGTTTCTTGCTCAAGCTCAACGTTACCATCTTTCACCTTATAATCTAAGTTCTGGAAATAAACTTCGCGGAACATAATATAAGGATCATGAGATTGTTTAAGCAATTCATCTTTACCAATTAAAGCTGAACGCTTATCGATACCTTGTATCGCTCCTTTTGCTAAGGACCAAGGCGTTGCTAAATAAGAAAGTACTGGATAAGCCGTATCAACTAAGCCACCAATATCTTGACGTGGTGTTGCTGCTCCGTAAGCAGGCAACATCACATAAGGACCTGTAGGCATTCCATATGTACCTAATGTATGACCAAACTCACGACGACCATTATCCAGTTTAAGATCATTCGTTAAGCTTGCAAAGTCAATCAACCCACCAAGACCAAATACTGTATTAAACCAGAAGCGAGTAAAGTGAATCATTGCTTTCTCGCCTTCGCCCTCTAATAAGCGATTCACAAAGCTAGCAGGTTCATCAAGGTTGTTAGTGAAGTTCACTAAACCTGTTTTTACAGGGCTTGGTACATATTCCTTCCAACCTTTTGCCACAGGTTCAAGAACATAGGGGTCAAGATATTCATAATTTACTTTCCACATTGCACGGTTAAATCCTTCCAGAGGATCTTTACGCACTCCAGTTTCTGGATCAATACTTGAAGAACATGCAGTAAGTAATGCCACAACTGCTACTGCAGATAATTGTTTTAGCTTAATCATAATAAATTCTTATTTTAAAAAAGGGTTATGCTGTTTTTCACGGCCAATCGTTGTATGCATTCCATGTCCAGCAACAATGATAAAATCATTATCTAAATCAAATAATTTTGAACGAATCGTGTCAATTAGTTGATCAAAATTGCCCATATAAAGATCCGTTCGACCAATGCTATCTTTAAACAACACGTCTCCAGTAAAAGCAATTTTATTCTCAAAACTAAAAAATCCAATATGGCCTGGTGCATGACCTGGTAAATGGCGAATATCAAATTTTAAATTACCAACAGTGACTGCATCACCCTCATTCAACCAATGGTCAGGTAGAAAGCCACTAACTTCCGGTAATCCATAATTACGGCAAATGTCTGCAAGATTCTCAAATAGCGGTTGATCTGCTTGATGAGAACCAAAAACCTCTACTTTGAAGTAATTTCTGAGTTCATCTACAGCCATAATATGATCAAGATGTCCATGAGTAACCAGAAGCTTTTCAACTTTTAATTCATTATTCTCAACAAATTCAATGATTTTCTGAGCATCGCCACCAGCATCAATCACTGCAGCATTTTTATCGTTATCCCAAATAATTGTGCAGTTCTGCTGAAATGCACTAACAGGAATAATATGTAAATTAAACATAGAAAAAGACCGCTTGTTTAACCGCGCCATGTGCGAACAGGCCCAGTATCAACGTGTACGAAATTACTACGAGGGTAGTAACCAACACCACCATTACTCAAACTTTCAGCTACATTTTTAATTCTAGCCAAAGGTACACCTTCAATGTAGAAATCCATCGCCATACCTTGAATATGATAACTATTGCTTGCAACACCACGACTACGACTACGTAGTCTTGCATTTGTCTGAGCAGAACGATAACCGCTTAACAATTGAATTTCTGAATTACGCATACCAAGTCTAGATAAGATCTGAGTCATTTTTAGGAATAAGCGTGGATCAATCCGACGAACTTGGTCTGTGCGACGATCGCGCATGATATAGTTTAATTTAGCTAAAGTCGGCAAACCAAAACCACCTGTTGTATAAGGCGCTGAAAGTGTTTCACCTGTATTCACACTGCGAATACGTAAAGTCATTGGTTTAGCTGTTGAAACAATAGCTGATGCAAAATTGGGTAACATGCTTGCTCCAAGCATAATCCCTCCCAAAGATAACCATCTACGACGTTCTAAATTTGTTTTATTCATTTTTTCCTCATTACTGAATAATAATGATCTATCGTCAATATTCTCCTTATTACTGATGATAAATCATTGTTTAGTTGCCTTTAGTCTATAAAATAAAAAAGAAAGTTCCGAGAAGCAACTAAAAACTTCTCGGAATAATCGATTATGTGAATTAAATCACATTTTTAACCTTAGTCCAGTCTAATGATGATTTTGGTAAGTTTTTATCAAAACCATATACATCTGGCAAGTTATGCACTTTTCCACCTTCAACCCATGATGTTACGTAGTAAAGGTAAACCGGATTATCAGATCGAATTGGCGCTGATGTTGTTTTTTTACTTGCTAATACGCTCTGCTTTTTACTCTCTGACCAGCCCGCTTCTTTAAGTAATAGCGTTGCTAACTCATCTGACTTCGCAACACGAACACAACCTGAACTTAAAGCGCGATCTTTCTTACCAAATAAGCCACGGTTAGGTGTGTCATGTAAGAAAATAGCATCTGAACTTGGCATGTTAAATTTATAACGACCTAGCGCACTGTCATCACCCGCTTTCTGACGAATATGGTAAGGGAAATTATTCTTACCAACATAAGCAGACCAATTTATGCTATGTGGATTTACTTTATTTCCTTTGCCATCAAGAATCTCATAGCCAGCACGATCTGCATAGCTAGGATCTTTAGCCATTCTTGGTACTAAATCTTTATTTTTAATTGTTGGTGGTACATTCCAAGGTGGATTTACCACAATATTACTTAATTTACTATACATTACTGGTGTACGACGATCATTGCGCCCAACAATCACATTTGATTGAAGAGTCAATTTACCATCACGAACATAATACAACTGGTAACTTGGAATATTAACAAAGATACCATTATTAAAACTTGGAATTAAACGTAAACGTTGTGCATTTAGAGCTAATTTGGTAAAACTTGAGCTTGATGCAGGAGATACTGTAGCATCTGATTTACCTTTTCCAGTTTTTGCTATTTTAGAGCCTCCAGTAGAACTCCCTGTTGAGGACATAGAAAATAGGCGCTCTAATGTTTCTTGGTAAATATGATTACGAGGTACTAAGTTTGATACAAATTGACCTACAGAACCATTCTTTGTCGAAGCAACCCAAGCATTAATATCTTTATCTGCTGGCGCTCTTGTTTTATAAGACCCTAAATTGTATAGCCATTCATTAGCATTTTTGCTCACATTTTTGTTGTAGTACAAATAGTCTAAAAATGCATCTGTTAATAAAATATCTTGTACAAAGCCATTACTATGTAAAATTTGGTTTAATGCGGCTGCAGAGCGAGCAGATACTCCACTTGCAGCAAAAACCGCATACTCTTTTAAGAATGTTTTTTGTGCTGTTTTGTCCTGCCACATAGGAGTGAAATCATTATTAGCATATACTTGTGCAACAGCAGAACTTAATAATAATTTATTTGCACCAATCTCTTGGTTAATACGAGTTTGTGCCTCAGTCAATTTTTGTGCAGCTTGACGCTTTTCTTCCTCTTGTTGGAAGATATTTTCCGCTTGTTTTGCTAATGCTGCAGCACGAGCCTGTTGAGCTTCGAAACTTAATTGAGGTAATACAACTTCTTCTGTTGTAGAAGCTGAAGTAGCTGGTGCAGTAATAACAGAAGGCTGAGCTTCAATCACTGTTGCTTGCTGTTGAACAGCTGTGTTTACAGCCGTTTCGGCAACTGCAACACTAGAAAGCATAATCAAAGAAAGAAATTTATGGTTTTTCATTATAATTTAAAATCCAACTATTTAATTTTTAATAAAATAACCGCATTTCACTATATGATGAAATGAAATGCGGTCTAAAAGCATTCGCTATTATAAGCGATTTTTCTATTTTTTATCAAATTCTAACCAATCAACCATCATTTTCTCTGTCTCTTTCAAGAAGAAATCAGGGGCTTCATAGTCTTTTGGTAGCTGTTCAATATTTTTTAGTATTTTCTTACCTTCACGTTTAAAACGTGCATTTAGATCATTTAAACGTTTTGCATCATCTACATTGTTCTCTTTTTGGCGTTCAACCAAATTAAGTGATGTTGTTTTACGTGCATCACGCTCCTTACGGATCGCAATATCTTCATTTAAGGTAATAAACTCAGGCTCTTTTGCAATACGAGCTTCATGTTTTGAGGTCAAATCTGCAACAAACTGACGTGCATTAGCAACTTCTTTATAATTTGCCGCTGGAATTTTATCCCAAGGCAACGCATTATCTTCAAAACTTTCGCCAGTTTTCTCCGCATTAATGATTTCAGGGAATTTAATATCCGCGTCAACACCTTTCAACTGAGTGCTTCCACCATCAATACGGTAGAATTTTTGAATCGTGTATTGAATGAAGCCAAGTGGTTCTTGATCTAAGTCATATACAAAATTCAATGAACGACTTTGTTGAACCGTACCTTTACCAAAAGTCTGTTGACCAACAATAATCGCACGGTTGTAATCTTGCATTGCAGCTGCAAAAATTTCTGAGGCTGAAGCACTATGACGATTGATCATCACCATTACTTTGCCATCATATTTGGTACCAGCTTCTGGATCTTCGTGTACTTTAATGCGATTGAAAGCATCACGCACTTGAACAACAGGACCATCATTAATAAATAACCCTGTTAATTCAACTACTTCTGTTAATGAGCCACCACCATTTTCACGTAAATCAATAATCAAGCCATCGACTTTCTTACTTTGAGTTTGGGCTAATAGTTTACGCACATCCTTGGTAAGTCCAATATAAAAACCTGGAATTTTAATTACTCCAACATTTTTACCGTCAACTTTGCTTACTGTCAGCTTCGCTGCGCTATCTTCTAAACGAATTTTATCGCGAGTTAAAGTGACAATTTTCGTTTTACCACCTTTTGCAGGCTCAATTTCTAAGAATACTTTTGTGCCTTTTTTGCCTTTAATCTTGTCAACAACGTCATCTAAACGCCAGCCTACAACATCTTCGATTTTATCTGCTGACTGACCAACACCTACGATCTTGTCATTAACTTCAATTTTTTTACTACGCGCGGCAGGTGCTCCTGGTACTAACGATTTTATTGAAGTGATATCATCTTCCATTTGCAACGTTGCCCCAATACCTTCAAGAGAAAGATTCATACTTTCTTGGAAGGCTTTAGCTGCTCTTGGTGATAAATAACTGGTATGAGGATCGATTTCACGAGAAAACGCATTTAAATACGTTTGTAGAATATCATCAGCTTTAACCTGTGTTAAACGACGAATTGCTAAGTTATAACGTTTAGTTAAGGTCTTTTTGATCTCCGGCCATTTTTTATCTTTCAAATAAAGATTAATAATGTCGTTCTTAACTCTTTGCTCCCAAAGCATATCTGCTTCCGATGCAGTTTTTGGGAAATCAGCCTTAGCACGATCATTTTCAATCGTATCTGAGCCTGTTAAATCAGGTTCTTTATTTAATAATGAAAGGGCATATTTGTAACGTTCATAACGACGCTTGGTCATTAAGTCATACATTTCAAAAGCACTATCCAACTTGCCTTCATATAGTTCATCATCTAATTTCAATGCATATTTTGCTCGCATTTCATCAATATCAGATTGTAAAAATGTATTATGAGAACCATCCATCCAATCAATATAACGATTAAAAATTTTAGCTGCAAAATCATCATCTAGCTTAAATTTATGATAATGCGATTGAGTTAAACGTGCTGTCACACGTTTAGTCGAAAGACTATGTTGTTCTGTTGGTTTAGGTGTAACAAGCTCGCTTTCTTTGATAGTTGGCTCTACAGCAAAACTATTCAATGAAACTAATCCCACGCATAAACCTAATAAATAAGTTAATTTATTTAATTTCATAAAGTTCCTAGCATACCTATGCTCAGATATCGTAGGCGGTACTTATCCCACCAATCATAAAAATAAATCTGTGAGTAAGGGTAGAGTTTTCACCCCACACTTTATTTATCCCACTAATTATTTTTTACCTTTACTAAATTTGCTTTCTAAAGCAGCTAAACTCTCTAGTGAAGCTTTAGGTGCTTCAGATTTTTTAGATTCAGCGCGCTTTTTAGCGTTTTCTTCACGAGCTTTTTGTTTAAAAAATTCTTTGCGTTGTGCTTTGCGTTGTTCTTTCATTTGTTCAGCACGACGTTCAGAATAAGCTGCTTTTGCAGCTGCAAGAGTTTGAGCTGCGTGCTCTGCCTGTTGAGCATCGATCACGCCAGCCTCCTCACCTTGCAAGCCAATACGTACAGCACCTTCTTTACAAGCATGTAAATAACGCCATCCCATTGTATAAGTTCGTAGCGCTTGACGAATCACGGTTTTACTGATCTTGTCATCATCTGCTAAGGCTTCCGCTAAATCTTGGAATAAACCAATTTTAAGGGGCTTTGCCTCACCTTCTAATGAAAAACAAAGTGGGAATTTCTCAACTAAATAAGCAATAGCTTCTTTAGTTGTTAATGCTGTTTTTTGATTCTGTTTTACTTGTTGTTCAGACATAGTGATTTCCATAGAATGAGTTATATGAATATATAAAGATGCGAAATTATGTAGCTCTTGCACAAATTAAATATTTGAATTCACCCATCTCCCCCAAGGGGAGAGGGTGTACTGCTACATAATACCGTAAAAATGTTGCCTACTATATTTTATTTAATAGATCTCGTCCATAACTTATTTGCCTAGTTAACTCGTAGTTAGACCACAATATTACTAGAACATTTGTAAAGTTATCTAAATTTTGTTTGCTTACTTAAATAAAAGATGTTCTAATTTCGTTGTGATAAATTATCGCATTTTATATTTAATTGTTTAAGGATAAGCTATGTCGAAATTAATTGGTACAGTCAAGTGGTTTAATCCCATTAAAGGCTTTGGTTTCATTCAACCATCACAAGGCGGTGATGATGTTTTCGTCCACTTCTCTTCAATTGTGAGTGAAAAATCATATCGCAATTTGAAAGATGGAGATTCCGTAGAATTTGAACTTCAACAATCTGACCGTGGCGCATCTGCCCTCAATGTGAAAGTTGTCTAATCAGTCGTTTTGTTAGAGATATTAAAAGCCATTAATTATTTTTTAATGGCTTTTTTATTTTTTACGCCACCTGGCTTTCTAAGAAACGCTCTGCATCAAGTGCAGCCATACAACCCGTTCCCGCAGAGGTAATCGCTTGACGATAGTTATGATCCATCACATCACCTGCAGCGAATACACCTTCCACACTCGTTGCTGTCGCATTACCTTCTAAACCAGATTTAACTACAATATAACCATTATTTAATTCAAGTTGCTCTTTAAAAATATCGGTATTTGGTGAATGACCAATTGCGACAAACACACCATCTAAGGTTAACTCTTTTGAGCTTTCACTATCTGTTGATTTTAGACGTACACCTGTAACCCCCATATTATCGCCCAATACTTCATCTAATACGTGGTTAGTATGCAAAATAATTTTACCTTCTTCGACTTTCTTCATTAAACGATTAATTAAGATTTTCTCGCTACGGAAAGTATCACGACGATGTACTAAGTGTACTTCTGAAGCTACATTAGATAAATATAATGCTTCCTCAACAGCAGTATTACCACCTCCAATCACCGCCACAGGTTTATTGCGATAGAAGAACCCATCACAAGTTGCACAAGCTGACACACCACGCCCTTTAAAGTTTTCTTCTGATTCTAAGCCTAAGTATTTTGCAGAAGCCCCTGTTGCAATAATTAATGCATCACAAGTAAAAGTATTGAAATCACCCATTAATGTAAATGGGCGTTTAGAAAGATCAACCGAGTGAATATGATCGAAGATAATTTCTGTCTCAAATTTCTCTGCATGTTTCTGCATTTTATCCATTAATGCTGGACCAGTCATATCTTCAAACTCACCCGGCCAGTTTTCAATTTCAGTCGTCGTCGTCAATTGACCACCCTGTTGCATACCTGTCACTAGCACAGGGTTTAAATTTGCACGCGCTGCATAAACAGCAGCCGTGTAGCCTGCAGGGCCTGAACCTAAAATTAAAAGTTTTGCGTGTTTAGTTGCCATTATTCTTTTTTCTCCAAAAATTTTTGTAAATTGTTCTCTGAATTAAACCGCTTGTAAAGCAATTAATATAATAGGGAATATAGCTGGCGGCGGAATTTTGCCACTAGTGGATCAGTATTTCCCATAGCGGAAAGTATCGCTAAAAATTGCATTTTCACTTCTCCATTACCTGCTGTCATATCTTTACGCAGCCACTCAAACAATAAAGTGAGCGCTTCTTCATTACGCTTTACTTGATGTAGCTGATTTGCGAGTTTTACTGCAATTTCAGGTGTTGGATTACATCCATAATCTGCTTGTAAATGCTGAATTTCTGGAGAATCAGCAGCTTCTTCCAGTAATTTAATTTGATCTTGTAGCCCTTGCCAACGACTATCACGATCTTCAAGAGGGATCTGACTCAGGATATCCTTTGCTGGTTCAATATTTTTCATCACAATATGCGTTTCAGCATACAATAAGCCAATATCACTGTTTTTCTTATTGGTGATTTGCCAAGCAGATTGCAATAATGGTAAAGCCATATCGTATTGCTCAGCTTCTAAAAATTCGATAGCTTGAGCATATTTTAACTCTTCTTCTTTTGGCAAAATATGGCTTAATCGAATACGCATTTCTTGCTCATCAATTACCCCTGCAATTGCATCAACAGGTTGTCCATTCGCAAAGAAATAGGTTGTTGGCACTTCTTGAATACGGAATTGTTGAGCAACGCCCATTTGCTCATCACAATTGACTAACGCAAGTAGAAATTGTTTAGGAAATTCATCATATAAGCGGCGTAATAACGCTTCTGATTCGATTGAACGAGGCTCTCTCGGCGACATAAAATGAAAAACCACAGGAACTTCTGCGGTTGCTTTTACCACTTCACTCAAATTCGTTTCAGTGACGTTAATAATATAATCCATAATAGTCCTTAGCATAAAAAAGGTGAGAACTTAGTCTCACCTATTATAGCACTATTCCGAATGGTAGCGGTCAGATCACAAGATTATTCCACCACCTTACTGAAAATTAACCATTAATGAACTTTTCACCCAACTCAATATCTGCTTTTAAGGTTGGAATCATTGCTTGTACAGCAGCTTCTTCATAAGCGCTTAATACACCAATTGGTAATAATTCTTCCACACCGTTACGACCTAAACGCACCGGTTGAGCGAAGAAACGAGCGTACTCACCATTACCTTCCACATAAGCGTATTCAACCACTTCATCACCTGTTAAGCCTTTAAGCACTGAGCGAGCAAAACGTGCTGCAGCTTGTGCCATAGACAATGTAGCAGATCCGCCACCAGCTTTTGCTTCAACAACTTCAGTACCTGCATTTTGAATACGTTTAGTTAACGCTTCTACTTCTTCTGCTGTGAATTCTAATTTATCTTCATCAGACGCTTGAGATAATAATGGTAAAATTGTCACACCTGAGTGACCGCCAATTACTGGTACTTTTACATTATTCACATCAGCGCCTTTTAATTCAGCGACAAAAGTTTCTGAGCGTAAAACATCTAATGAAGTCACACCAAATAATTTACGTTTATCGTACACACCTGCTTTTTT
This sequence comes from Pasteurellaceae bacterium 15-036681, assembly GCA_002002485.1. Taxonomy (GTDB): domain Bacteria; phylum Pseudomonadota; class Gammaproteobacteria; order Enterobacterales; family Pasteurellaceae. The sequence goes on along the minus strand of MQVI01000017.1, from coordinate 27,286 downwards.
CAATACTTCTGCTGCGATTGCAACCGTCGTATTTACAGGGTTAGTGATGATACCGACACAAGCTGTTGGACACACTTGTGCAACTTTTTCCATTAAGTTACGCACAATACCCGCATTGATATTGAATAAATCTGAACGATCCATACCAGGTTTACGAGCTACCCCTGCAGAAATTAATACTACATTTGCGCCCTCTAAAGCTGGAGTAGGATCCTCACCACCATAACCCACCGCTTTTACAGCTGTTGGAATGTGGCTTACATCGACTGCCACGCCTGGAGTTACTGGTGCAATGTCATATAACGCAAGATTTGTACCTGCTGGTAATTGTAATTTTAATAACAATGCCAACGCTTGACCAATACCACCTGCTGCACCTAATACTGCAACTTTCATAAAGTTCTCCTTATAGGGTTAAAAAATAAAACTAATGCGAAGTTTAGTAAAAATAAACTAGGTATTCAAACAGCAATGTTAAATTTTGCGACCTAGCGCAAATTTTTAAAAAAAATAATTGATTAAGATTGATTTGTTTGCATAAAAATGCAAAAATTTTGCATATTTTATTTGTGTTTATTCAATAAAGGAAAGTCTGTGGAATTAACTGAAGCATTTAAAGCGCTACTAAAAGAAGAAAAATTTAGTTCACAGAGTGAAATTGTAACAGCGTTACAAGAAATGGGGTTTGAGCATATTAACCAATCTAAAGTGTCACGTATGCTATCTAAGTTTGGTGCTGTTCGTACTCGCAATACCAAGATGGAAATGGTTTATCAACTTCCTGCTGAATTAAGTGTACCGACAACCTCTAGCCCCCTAAAAAATTTGGTCGTAGATATTGATCATAATGATATGATTATTGTGGTGCGTACCAGTCCTGGAGCAGCGCAATTAATTGCTCGCTTACTTGATTCAATGGGGAAAGGGGAAGGTATTTTAGGTACGATTGCAGGTGATGATACTATTTTTATCACGCCAACTAAACAGACCAAAATCAGTGAGCTTATTGAAAACATCACAGATCTTTTCGAGACTTCTCTCTAATGAATATTCTCATCACTGGTGGAACGGGCTTTGTTGGCAAAGCCCTATCCCAAGCACTTCTTGACCAAAATCATCAATTAACTATTCTTACCCGTCAAAAGATCTCGAATACACAAGCGGTCAGTTATTGCCAAAATCTTACAGATTTTGCCAATTTAAATCAATTCGATGCCGTAATCAATCTTTCAGGGGAACCGATTTTTGATAAGGCATGGTCACCACAGCAAAAACGCATATTAATTGATAGTCGCATTCGAATTACTCAACAACTTGTTGAACTCATTCAAAAAAGTGATATCCCACCACATACATTTATTTCTGCTTCTGCAACAGGCTACTATGGTGATCTACCATATTCTGCAAAAAATTGTGATGAACAAACCGCTTGTGGCAATAAATTTACAGCTCAACTTTGCCAGCAGTGGGAAGATGCAGCTCTTCAAGCACAAAGTGAAAATACTCGAGTATGTCTAGCCAGAACAGGAATTGTATTAGATAAAGCTGGCGGCGCATTAAAACGCATGCTACCACTTTATCGTTTGGGATTAGCTGGTAAATTAGGTTCAGGAAAGCAACATTGGGCATGGATTTCCTTACGAGATGAAATAAAAGCAATTCTATTTTTATTGGAAAATCAGCAAGTTCAAGGAGCATTTAACTTAGTAGCACCGCAGCCCATTACCAATAAAGAATTCAATAAATTATTAGCCAAAAGCCTAAAACGCCCGGCAATTTTGGCTGTGCCTGCCTTTATATTAAAAATAATTCTTGGAGAGCGCTCCCAGCTATTACTAGATAATCAACCAATTATCCCTAAAAAATTAATGAGTTATGGATTCAGATTTCAAGATAGTGATTTATCTTACTTAGCAAAGCAATAATTGATAATAATTCTTATTTACTTAAATAAAAAAAGGAGTAGAATTGCCCGCGCGAAAGACCATAACTTTTTTAAGGAGACTAATATGAAAAAACTTGTCGCGCTTTTATCATCCATTTTATTAGCAACTGCAGTAACTGCTAAACCATTCAAAGTGGTGACCACCTTTACTGTGATTCAAGATATCGCCCAAAATGTGGCGGGCGATAAAGCTATCGTTGAATCAATTACTAAGCCTGGGGCTGAAATCCATGACTATCAACCAACCCCACAAGATATTGTTAAAGCACAATCGGCAGATTTAGTGCTTTGGAACGGCATGAACTTAGAACTGTGGTTCGAACGTTTCTTCCAACAACTCAAAGATAAACCAGCAGTTGTCGTTACTGAAGGCATTACTCCACTTCCGATTGCAGAAGGCCCATATAAAGATAACCCAAATCCACACGCGTGGATGTCCACTAAAAATGCGTTGATCTATATCGAAAATATCCGCCAAGCATTAGTGAAATATGATCCTAAAAATGCTGACAGTTATAATCAAAATGCCAAAGCATATTCAGATAAAATCACCGCATTAGACGAGCCACTACGTGCACGTTTAGCCAATATTCCTGAAAATCAACGTTGGTTGGTGACGAGCGAAGGGGCATTTAGCTACCTTGCGAAAGATTACAATCTCAAAGAATTATACCTTTGGGCAATCAATGAAGATGAACAAGGCACGCCACAACAGATTCGCAAAGTGATCGACCAAGTGCGTAAACATAATATCCCTGTTGTATTTAGTGAAAGTACGATTTCAGATAAACCCGCAAAACAGGTTGCAAAAGAAACTAAAGCAAACTATGGCGGCGTACTGTATGTCGATTCACTTTCAACAAAAGACGGGGCAGTACCAACCTATATCGATCTACTCAATGTCACTGTAAGCACTATTGTGAAAGGTTTTAACCAATAACGCTTTAATAACAATAGGATACAGCTGTGAACACATCCCAAAATTCGTTAATCGTTAGGGATATAACCGTTCGCTACAACAATGGACATACCGCTATCCATAATGTTTCATTTTCCCTCAAAGGTGGAACAATCTGTGCCTTGCTTGGCATAAATGGAAGCGGTAAGTCCACTTTGTTTAAAAGCATTATGGGGCTAGTTTCAACGCAACAAGGCACTATCGAATTGTGCGGATTGTCGGTGAATCAAGCCCTTAAACAGAATTTAATTGCCTATGTGCCACAAAGTGAAGAAGTGGACTGGCAATTTCCTGTTTCTGTCTATGATGTGGTTATGCAAGGGCGTTACGGTTATATGAATTTTCTCCGCATTCCAAAAGCTATTGATAAACAAAAGGTTTTACAGGCGATGGAACGAGTCAATATTAGCCATTTAAAAGATCGGCAAATTGGCGAACTTTCTGGTGGGCAGAAAAAACGTGTATTTTTGGCAAGAGCTCTTGCCCAAGAAAGTCGCGTCATTCTGCTTGATGAGCCTTTTACTGGTGTAGATGTAAAAACCGAAAATGCCATTATGGATCTGCTCAAGCAGTTGCGTGATGAAGGGCATTTGATTTTGGTTTCGACCCATAACCTCGGTTCTGTGCCGAGTTTTTGCGATCAAGCAGTGATGATAAATCGCACGGTATTAGCAAGCGGTTCGATTCACTCAACCTTTACTCCAGAAAATCTTGAACGTGTATTTGGTGGCGTATTGCGTTATCAAAACTTTGCTCAAACAGAACAAAACTAGGTGGCAAGATGTTAGATTATCTATTCGAGCCATTTAGTTACGACTATATGTTTAAAGCAATTGCGGTGAGCGGTGCAATCGGAATGGTCTGTGCTTTTTTATCGGCGTACCTTATTCTCAAAGGCTGGTCGCTAATTGGCGATGCCCTCTCCCACGCCGTTGTGCCGGGAGTCGCAATCGCCTACGCACTCTCATTGCCTTATGCTGTCGGTGCCTTTTTTTCAGGTGTACTCGCCACACTCGCAATTCTTGCAGTGAAATCCACGACAAAACTCAAAGAAGATGCAGTGATAGGCTTTATCTTTACCACTTTTTTTGCGTTTGGTTTGTTGATTATTTCCCTCAACCCAACTTCAATCAATGTGCAATCGATTATTCTAGGCAATATTCTTGGTATTGCCGATGAAGATTTATTGCAAGTTTGGATTATTCTAGGCATCTCGCTACTTTTCTTACTGATTTATTGGAAAGATCTGCTATTGGTGTTTTTTGATGAGATCCAAGCAAAATCTGTCGGTATCTCGCCATTAAAACTCAAAATTCTGTTCTTTTCATTGTTAAGTGGCTGTATTGTGACAGCCTTACAAAGTGTGGGTGCGGTACTTGTGGTAGCAATGGTGATAATTCCTGGAGCAACCGCTTATCTGCTGACCGATAAATTCGGGCATTTATTGTTGATGTCAGGGCTTTTTGGAGGATTAACAAGCTCAATCGGAGCCTATTTAAGCTACTTTGCAGATGGTGCCACGGGGGGATTTATTGTCTCTCTACAAGCTTTAATTTTCCTTATTGTGTTTCTATTTGCTCCGAAACACGGGCTAATTGTGCGTAAATTTGCAAAACTTCCGCTAAAAGTAACCCCTTGTAAGGAGCAATATCGTGGATAGCCTCTTCAATTGGTTTATCGAACCACTCTCCTACCCTTTTATGCAAAATGCACTAATCGTTGGGATTATCGTCGGCATTGTCTGTGCCACACTCTCTTGTTATTTAGTGCTGAAAGGCTGGTCACTGATGGGCGATGCGATTTCGCACGCAGTATTGCCGGGCATTGTCATTGCTCATTTACTCGCAATCCCTCTCGCAATAGGGGCTTTTGTATCAGGAATTTTCTGCACAGTAGCGGTAGGCTACCTCAAGGAAAATAGCCGAATTAAAGAAGATACAGTAATGGGGATTGTCTTTTCAGGTATGTTTGCGGTAGGTTTGGTGATGTTCACCAAAGTCGATACCAACCAACATCTGTTGCATATTCTATTTGGCAATATCCTTGGGATTACCGGTGATGAGTTTATTCAATCACTGATTATTTCCGCTGTTGCTTTGAGCTATATCTTACTGAAACGCAAAGATTTATTGCTCTACTGTTTTGACCCAAGCCACGCACGTACAGTGGGACTAAATACCAAAGTGTTACATTACAGCTTGCTAGTGTTACTGGCGTTAGTGATTATTAGTGCAATGCAAGTCGTCGGCGTTATTCTCGTCGTGGCAATGTTAATTACCCCTGGGATTACAGGCCATATGCTTGCCAAGCGTTTTGACAGAATGATGATGATTGCGGTTGCTAGTGCAATTTTTAGTGCATTTTGGGGCGTATTTCTTAGCTTTCACTTTAACGCCGCAACAGGACCTTGCATTGTGTTGATACAAGCGGTCTGTTTTATGGGAAGTTTTGCAATCAGTAAATTACGCGCATAAAAAATCCCCCTATAAAGGGGGATCTTAAAATCTCTGATTACACGTTAAAACGGAAGTGCATTACATCGCCGTCTTGAACGATATAATCTTTACCTTCTAAACGCCATTTACCTGCTTCTTTCGCGCCGTTTTCGCCTTTGAATTGAATGAAATCTTCATAAGCAATCACTTCAGCACGGATAAAGCCTTTTTCAAAGTCAGTGTGAATTACCGCAGCCGCTTTTGGTGCTGTTGCGCCTACAGAAACTGTCCAAGCACGCACTTCTTTCACACCTGCTGTGAAGTAAGTTTGTAAGTTTAATAACGCATAACCTGCACGAATCACACGGTTTAGACCCGGTTCTTCGATACCTAAATCTTGTAAGAATTCTACTTTTTCGTCATCTTCAAGTTCTGCGATTTCCGCTTCGATAGCTGCACACACAGGCACTACTACAGAACCTTCTTTTGCTGCAAACTCGCGTACTTTTTCAAGATATGGGTTATTTTCAAAACCATCTTCGTTTACGTTTGCGATATACATCGTTGGTTTTAAAGTTAAGAAGTTATAACCTTTGATTGCGTGAAGCTCTTCTTTGTCTAACTCAACAGAGCGAATCATACCTGCGTTTTCTAATACAGGTAGGATTTTTTCCATAATTGAAAGTTCAAATTTCGCATCTTTATCGCCGCCTTTTGCACGTTTTTGTAAACGTTGAATTGCACGCTCACAGCTATCTAAGTCTGCTAATGCTAATTCGGTGTTGATGGTTTCAATATCATCAAGTGGATCGATTTTACCTGCAACGTGAACAATATCGTCATTTTCAAAACAACGAACCACGTGGCCGATAGCGTCAGTTTCACGGATATTTGCTAAGAATTTATTGCCTAAACCTTCGCCTTTACTCGCACCCGCCACTAAACCTGCGATGTCCACAAACTCCATAGTCGTTGGTAATACACGTTCAGGTTTTACGATTTCAGCTAATGCATCTAAACGTGGATCTGGCATTGGTACCACACCTGTGTTTGGTTCGATAGTACAGAACGGATAGTTAGCCGCTTCGATACCCGCTTTAGTTAATGCATTGAAAAGAGTTGATTTACCTACGTTTGGTAAACCAACGATACCACATTTGAATCCCATTTTTGTTTTCCTAATTTTTAATAAATTTATGTAATTTAAACATCGCAAGCCCTCTCTCTGCTAAAAATTACTGAACGTAATTTTTAGCTGTCTCCCTCCCATTTATAGGAGAGAGTTGATTAAGCTTGTGCTATTAAAATAGTTAAACTCTCCCCCGTTTACGAGGGAGAGACAGATTTGAGCAAAGTAACGTCTTTGCGAAAATCAGAGAGAGGGCAAAAGTAAAACTTTATGCCTTAAACGCATTTAAGCGATTGGTCGCTTTAACAATGCCTTCTTTAAATAACACGTCCATACAACGCCCTGCTTCGTCAACAGCGGCATTAATTAACGGTTGATCCGTTGGTGATGGTTTTCCAAGTACATAACCTGCCACCATATCTTTATGCCCTGGGTGACCGATCCCAATACGCACACGGTAGAAATTATTGCTATTGCCTAATGCACTAATAATATCTTTTAAACCATTGTGACCACCGTGACCACCGCCTTGCTTGATTTTCGCCACACCCGGCGGTAAATCTAACTCATCGTGAGCCACTAAAATTTCTTCAGGTTTAATACAGAAAAAATTCGCTAATGCCCCTACCGATTTACCACTTAAGTTCATAAAAGTAGTTGGTACAAGTAAACGCACTTCGCCTTGGGGCGTATTAATTTTTGCCACTTTACCGAAATATTTACTCTCTTCTTTGAGACTTACATTAAATTGGCGAGCAATTTCATTGATCAACCATTCGCCTGCATTGTGGCGAGTGTCTTCATACTTTGCGCCCGGGTTTGCAAGCCCAACAATTAATTTGATTTGCGACACAATTTTTGCCCTATAAATAAAAGGCGATATTGTAGCAAAAAGGGGGGATTTAACAAGGAAGAATTAAAAAAGGTGCGCTAACACGCACCTCATACATTAATATCTCACTGAATAAACCTTAAACTTATTCGATTTAGCTAGGAGCTGATGTCTACCAAATGCTTGATCAAGCAAATCAGGATATGGCAAGAATGCATTTGCCACAATTCTTAACTCCCCCCCCTTAGTTAAGTGATTTTTCGCTTGCGCAATCAGATCTTGTACCGCACGATAAGCCGTATCGATCCCATCATGGAACGGTGGATTTGAAACGATCAGATCAAAACGATCATAAATATCCGAGAATACATCACTCACAACCACTTCACCCTCAAGCTGATTTTCAACCAACGTACGACGGCTAGATTCCACCGCCATAGCATGGATATCTGACATGGTAAGCTTAATTTTCGGAAATTGCTGCTTTAAGCATGCCCCGATTACCCCTGCGCCACAGCCTAAATCCAACACCTTACCTTTTAAACGATCCGCCTTATCAAAGGTTGAAAGGAGCAATTTAGAGCCATTGTCTAGTTCTGCAGAACTAAATACCGCAGGTAATGCAAAGATATTGAGTTCATTCAAGCGGTAAGATTTCCAGAATTTTTTGCAATCAAAGCTTGGTTGAGTTTTCAGTTCAAACTGATATAAACCACAACGGCGTGCTGAGTCAATTTTGTGAACATCACCAAATGGCTCAAGCATTTTTTCCACTGAACGCACGCCGGCACGATTTTCACCAATGATTAACATAGCTTGACCCATTGGTGCTTGCGATAACCATTGTTGAAGTTGGAATTGGCATTCTTGCTTGTTCTTAGTCCAGTAGAACACGGCTAATTCCGCTTGATTATGGCACTCTAAGCCGAATTCAACATGACTATATAAGCGTGCATAGTCATAGTAGCTACTGAAAACTGTTACGCTTTGTGCCTTTGGTTTAATGAGCTCAGCAAAGCGATCGCGCACATCACCAAATAATAAAACTGTTTTGTTTTGGAACAATCCTAGGTGACGTTCCAGAACTTCACTTTCAAGAGATAACATAAATTTCCTGTTTTTGTACGAAATAATTTCGGTATTCTACCGATTTTTGCTAATATTCCCCACTATTTTGTGAGGAAAAATGATGAATCGGCGAGATTTGCTATTACAAGAGATGAATATTCCCCAATGGGTACTAAAAAAGCCACAAGTTTTGAAAGGGGAAGCGCAAATTCATTTAGCAAAAAACGTGAAACTTATTGTGATTTGTGATGAAGATCATCAACAATCGCAGCTGTTTCAGGATATTTTGCGTACTTTGCAACTGCAAAAAGAAGAATACCAATGGTTCACCGCTGAACAAGCAATGCGTTTGCAATTTGAGCAAGATCCTATCCTATGGATTTTGCAAGAAAAAGAGCCGATGGAACGTTTAGTAAAACGTTACCCAAAACAGACCACTTGGCACTATTCTACTTGGCAAGATTTAGCTAAATCACCACAAAAACGCCAACTTTGGCAGCAGATACAACCTTTCTGCCAACATTTTGAGGATAATCAATGATTGAACAAGTTCAAGAAAATGATTTCAAAAGCCTATTTGAAATTGAACAACAGGCCCATTTAGTCCCTTGGACCAAAGGTACTTTGTTGAATAATCAAGGCGAACGCTACCTCAATTTAAAATTATCTGTTGATAATCAAATTGTGGCATTTGCGATCTGCCAAACCGTATTAGATGAGGCAACCTTATTTAATATTGCCGTAGCTCCTAAAGCGCAAGGCAAAGGCTATGGTAAACAACTTTTAGCGGAATTAATTGAACAGCTCAAGCGACAAGATATCCTCACTCTTTGGCTTGAAGTGCGTCAATCAAATAGCACCGCTATTAATTTATATAATTCACTCGGCTTTAATGAAGTTGATATTCGTAAAAATTATTATCCAACCATCGATGGCAAACGTGAAAATGCCGTGGTGATGGCATTGTATTTATAAATAACATTTAACAAATCTCCCCCAACCCCTCTTTACTAAAGAGGGGAGCTAGGTTCATAGGATACTTAACGCTCATAGCTTTATTTTCCTAATGTTTAGTTCCCCCTCTTTAACAAAGAGGGAGGTAGGGGGAGATTTTAAGAGAAAATAAGATGACAACCCAAACTTTCCAAGAATTCGATCTTAGCCCTGAGCTTCTCAAGGCATTAGACAAAAAAGGCTATAAACGCCCAACAGCAATCCAAGCTGCGATGATCCCTGCTGCATTAGAAGGGCGTGACGTTCTCGGCTCAGCACCAACAGGTACAGGTAAAACCGCTGCATTCTTATTACCTGCAATTCAGCATTTACTTGACTATCCTCGTCGTAAACCCGGCCCGCCACGTATTTTAGTATTAACACCAACTCGTGAATTAGCCATGCAAGTCGCAGAGCAAGCGGAAGAAATTGCGCAGTTTACCAACTTAAACATTGCAACCATTACAGGTGGCGTTGCTTACCAAAATCATGGTGAAGTATTTAACTCTAACCAAGATTTAGTGGTCGCAACCCCTGGGCGTTTACTGCAATATATCAAAGAAGAAAATTTTGACTGCCGCTCAGTTGAAGTACTGATCTTTGATGAAGCTGACCGTATGTTACAGATGGGCTTTGGTCAAGACGCTGAAAAAATTGCGGCTGAAACTCGTTGGCGTAAGCATTGCTGGTTATTCTCAGCAACTCTTGAAGGTGAACTACTTGTTGATTTCGCAGAGCGTTTATTAAACGATCCTGTGCAAGTGGATGCGGAACCAAGCCGTCGCGAACGCAAAAAAATCCAACAATGGTACTACCATGCAGATAATCTTGATCACAAAACCAAATTACTTGCTCGTTTAATTTCTGAATTTGATATTGAGCGTTCTATTGTATTTGTGCGTCGTCGTGAAGCAGTGCGTGAGTTAAGTGATACCTTACGTAAACGCGGTATTCGTTCAACTTATATCGAAGGTGAAATGGCTCAGACTCAGCGTAACCAAGCAATTACACGTTTAAAAGAAGGTGTGGTAAATGTATTAGTCTCTACTGATGTTTCTGCACGTGGTATTGATATTGATGATGTTGATTTTGTGATTAACTTTGACTTGCCATATAGTGCTGATACTTACTTGCACCGCATCGGCCGTACTGCACGAGCAGGTAAAAAAGGTTCAGCGATTTCGCTAGTGGAAGCCCACGATTATAAACTTCTCGGCAAAATCAAACGCTATACAGAAGAAGCGCTAAAACCACGCATTATCGAAGGTTTAGAGCCACGCACTAAAGCACCAAAAGATGGTGAAGTGATTTCTGTAAGTAAGAAAGAAAAAGCGCGTATTAAGAAGAAAAAAGAAGAGAAGAAAGAAGCCGCTAAGAAGAAGGTAAAAACACGCCATAAAGATACCAAGAATATCGGTAAGCGTCGTAAACCATCTGCAGAGCAACCTGCGTAAAGGCATAAAAATTGGGGCGGATATTTTCCGCCCCTAGCTATATACTGATATTATGCAGCAAATGGATCGCGTAAAATCATTGTTTCCACACGGTCTGGACCGGTTGAAAGAATATCAACTGGTACGCCTAATACTTCTTCTACACGTTTAATGTAGTTGATTGCATTTTGTGGTAAATCTTCTAATTTAGTGACACGGAATGTATTTTCTGACCAGCCTGGTAATGTTTCATAAATTGGCTCAACACCTTCCCAATCTGCTGCTGCCATTGGTGAATGTTCAACGATTTCACCGTTTGGCATTTTGTATGCCACACAGATTTTTAACTCATCAAAACCATCTAATACATCTAGTTTAGTCATACAGAAACCAGAGATTGAGTTGATTTGAATTGCACGACGTACTGCCACCGCATCAAACCAACCACAACGACGTGGACGGCCTGTTACCGCACCAAATTCATTACCCTTACGTGCAATTTCCGCACCTACTTCATCAAATAATTCCGTAGTGAATGGACCTGAACCAACGCGAGTACAGTATGCTTTGATAATACCTAACACATAGTCTAAGTTACGTGGACCAAAGCCAGAACCACTTGCGACACCACCTGCGGTGGTATTTGAGCTAGTTACAAACGGATAAGTACCGTGGTCGATGTCCAACATTGTACCTTGCGCACCTTCGAATAGAATATTGTCGCCATTTTCACGTGCTTTGTGTAATAAGGTTGTTACATCTGCCACCATTCCAGTGATGATGTCTGCAACTGCAAATACTTCATCTAAAGTTTTTTGGTAATCTACTGGCTCAACTTTATAGTAGTGAACAAGTTGGAAATTGTAGTATTCAAGGATTGTTTTTAATTTTTCTGCGAATACTTCACGATTAAATAAATCGCTTACACGTAAACCACGGCGAGCCACTTTATCTTCATACGCAGGACCGATACCACGGCCTGTTGTACCAATTTTGTTTTTACCTAATGCAGCTTCACGAGCATGATCCATAGCTACATGGTAAGGTAAAATTAATGGACAAGCGCCAGAGATTTTTAAACGCTCACGCACTTTAATCCCACGAGACTCTAATTCGCCCATTTCTTGCATTAACGCAGCTGGTGAAAGCACCACGCCGTTACCGATTAAGCAAGTTACGTTATCGCGTAAGATACCAGATGGAATTAAACGTAAAACCGTTTTCTCACCGTTGATAATTAAAGTATGACCTGCATTGTGGCCACCTTGATAACGAACCACATATTTTACGCGGTCTGTTAGTAAATCAACAATTTTGCCTTTACCTTCGTCGCCCCATTGTGCGCCAAGGATTGCAACACTTTTACCCATAATAAAATGCCTCTTGGTTTGGTTAGTAAATCTGATTTCCTCTAACTTTCCTCTCTCCCGCAAGCGGGAGAGAGAGGAGAAAATTCGTTAGAATTTTCGGAGAGAGGGCAAAATTTTTTGTTTATAAAGAGATATTCCCTCTCTCTGCTTTTCGCAAAAACGTTGTTTTGCTCAAAGCGGTCTCTCTCCCAAAGGGAGAGAGTGAAAACGCATAAAAAAGACCCGATATATCGGGCCTTTGGATACAACTATTTTGTAGGTGCTTGCATAAAGCGGAAAAATTCGCTATCTGGTTTAAGTAGCATCATATTGTTGCTACCCTCTGCAAAACTTTCTTCGTATGCTTTTAAGCTACGAACAAAACTATAAAATTCAGGAGCTTGATTAAATGCATCTGCATAAATTTTTGCAGCTTGCGCATCACCTTGACCTTTTAATTCTTCAGCAGTTTTATTCGCATTTGCTAAAATCAATACCACTTTTTTATCCGTTTCTGCACGAATTATTTCTGCTTGTTCCTCACCTTTTGAACGGTGTTCACGAGCAACTGCCGCACGTTCAGCTTGCATACGTTGATAAATTGATGATGAAACTTCGTTTGGTAAGTTGATCTGTTTTACACGAACATCAACCACTTTAATACCTAAACGCTCTGCACCATCTTCCCCATCATTTAACGCTTTTTGCGCACCTACCATCAATTCACCACGTGAACCTGAAACAATATCTTTGATAGTACGAGAACCAATCTCTGAACGCAAACGGTCACTTACCTTACGACGTAGAAGATCTGCCGCTTTCTGATAATCTCCGCCTGTTGAAGTATAGAATTGGCCAAAATCACTGATGCGCCATTTCACATAAGAATCAACTAATAAGTCTTTTTTCTCAACGGTAACAAAGCGATCTTCTTGGCCGTCTAGAGTCTGAATGCGCGCATCCAGAACACGAAGTTGATCGATCATGGGCACTTTAAAGTGTAGGCCAGGCTCATACACAACTACTTTGTGATCGGCATCTCTATGTACTTTGTTAAAGCGTAACATAATGCCACGCTGACCTTCTTGAACAATAATCAATGACTGAAATAACACAAATGCTACAACAGCTAATACTGGTAATAATAATTTACGCATTATTAAAATCTCCCTTTACGTACTGGCTCTTGCACTTGTTCTTCAGTAACTATTGGTTGCTGAACTTGAGTTTGTGGCTGAATTTGAGATTGTACCGGTGTTGCAAAATTTTGCCCTGAACTTACCGCTTGTGTTGATTTATTACCCATTAATTTATCAATCGGTAATACCGCTAAATTGTTGCCATTAGCACTATCCATCATAAGTTTAGGCGTATTTTTCATCACCTTTTCCATTGATTGGATGTAAAGACGCTCACGTGTAATTTGAGGTGCTGATTGGTATTCAGGTAATAACTTAGTAAAACGTTCTACCTCACCTTGTGCATTCAGTACCACTTGCTCTTTGTAAGCATTCGCTTGCTCAACAACACGCTGTGCTTGGCCTCGAGCAATTGGCTCTTGACCACGTGCATAAGCTTCTGCTTCACGGATTAAACGCTGTTCATCTTCTTGCGCTTTAATAGCATCATCAAATGCAGCTTTCACTTCCTCAGGTGGACGAGCATATTGGAAGTTTACGTCGGTAACGACTAAGCCCATATCGTAATTTTTGATAATATCACGCAAAGTATTCCAAGTACGCTCACGCACAACGGCACGTCCCGTCGTTAAAATATCATCCATAGTCATATGACCAATCACATAACGTAATGCACTGTCTGTTGCTTGTTTTAAGCTGTCATCAGGACGAGTTACACTAAATAAATATTTAGCAGGATCTTCAACACGATACTGTACAGTCATCTCAACCAACACCATATTTTCATCTTGTGTTAGCATTGAGCCACTAGTACGAAGTTCTTGTACTCGCTCGATATTCACTGGCGTTACACTATCAATAAAAGTTGGTTTCCAGTTTAAACCGGGTAATTGGATACTATTTAATTCGCCAAAACGAGTTACAACACCACGCTCAGCCTCTTGGATAGTATAGAAGCCTGAAGCAGCCCATACGATAGCACCAAGACCAAGTGCAATAGGCAGTAACTTACCTAAAGATGGACTTGGTCGATTTGAATTTTGACCATTACCACCTTTATTACCTCCGCCCATTTTTTTCATCAGATTATTGAATACATCCTCAATATCTGGCGGACCTTGCTCGGCTTGTTTATTTGGTTGTGGCTCTTGTTGCTGACCAGAACCTTGCTCTTGTTCAGGCTTTTTCTGCCCTGGTTTGCCCCAAGGATCTTGTTGGTTGCCTGATTCATTCCACGACATAACTTTCTCCAAAGTAAAAATCTATTTGCACCGCGATTAAGCGCGATTACGCAAGCATAGGATTGTACCGATTTAGATAGCTTTTGACTAGGCATTATATGTAAATAATTTAACATATTATTAATCTATTGATAGATACTATTGATTCACTTATAAATTTACATTCAACAAGAAACATAGCCTGTAATCATGCACTGTTGTTTACACAAAAATGCCGTCAAAATAATATCTATCCTTTCAAATTTCCATCAACCTTTACTCAACTTGCATACTTTTACACTCACACCTATGGCAAACGATTGCGCAAAATAAAAAAAGCAGTATAATGCGCCCAATTTTTTATTTGAGGTCTAACTGCATTATGCAAAAACTACTCTACCCTGTAGATTCTAAACCCCCTTTCGGTTTATCACTTCTTCTCGCTTCCCAACATCTTCTTGCTGCCCTCGGCGGTATCATTGCGGTTCCACTTGTCCTCGGTAATGTGCTTGGCCTTCCAACAGAAGATACTATTGTATTAGTGAACGCAGCATTACTGGTTTCAGGAATTGTGACTATTATCCAATGCCAAGGTATCGGTCCTATTGGCTTACGTTTACCAAGCGTAATGGGAACAAGCTTTACCTTCGTTGCAGCAGCTCTGGCGATCGGCTTTAGCGAACATGGTGTGGCAGGCATTTTAGGTTCTTCACTCGTGGGATCGCTCGTGATGATTGTCGGCAGTTTCTTTATGCCTTATGTGCGTAAACTATTCCCACCAGTAGTAACCGGTGTCGTAGTGATGATGATAGGCTTAAGCCTTGTGCCAGTGGCTGTTGACTGGTTCGCGGGCGGTCAACGTGGCGATGCGCATTATGCAGACCCAGCCAACCTTGCAATGGCAAGCTTTGTACTAATTCTTGTTGTGGTATTAGTGCAATGGGGGAAAGGAATTTTCTCTGCAGCAGCGATCGTTATCGGTATTATGGTTGGTTATGTCGTCGCACTGGCACTAGGTTGGATCAATTTTGATAGCATTAAAAATGCTGATTTAGTTGCCTTACCACATCCTTTCCACTTTGGCTTAGCTTTCCCAATCTCTGGGATTATCGGAATGAGTATTGCTTATCTTGTTACTATCGTTGAATCAAGCGGTAACTTCTTAGCGTTAGGTAACGCAACCAAAACAGAAATCACCGGTAAACATTTACGTGGCGGGGTACTTTGTGACGGTTTAGGCTCTGCTTTAGCGGCAATTATGTCAACCACACCATTCTCATCATTCTCACAAAATATCGGCGTGATCTCCTTAACGGGTGTGGCAAGTCGCTATGTTGTGACTATTATGGGTGTCTTATTAGTGCTTGCGGGCATCTTCCCTGTATTTGGTGCATTAATCGTGTCAATCCCAATGCCAGTACTAGGTGGCGCGGGTTTAATGATGTTTGCAATGATTATTGCAGCTGGTATCCAAATGCTAGATAAAGTAGAACGTAGCAAACGTAATGGTTTGATTATCGCTATTTCAATTGGCTGTGGTTTGGCGGTAACAACTCGTCCTGAGTTACTTGATAAATTACCTTCATTCGTTAAAGAAATTTTTGGCTCAGGTATCACCGTAGGCTCGCTTTTTGCATTAATTCTTAACCTTGTATTACCACAAGATAAAGAAGAGAAGTCACAAGAGATCGAACACTAATTGAAACAATTGGCAAAATCTCTCTTGATATTTTGCCAATTTATCCCTATCTTGTGCACCATCTTAACGCTTCTTTGGTTGAGGCGTTTCTTTTATACAAAATAAGGAAAAATTATGAGTTCAGTTATTCATACAACGGATGCAACTTTTGAGCAAGATGTATTAAAATCAGAAGTGCCAGTATTATTAGACTTTTGGGCGCCTTGGTGTGGTCCTTGTCGTGCAATCGGTCCAATGTTAGATGAATTAGCAGCAGAAATGGGTGACAGCGTACGTATCGTAAAAATGAACGTAGATGACAATCAACAAATTCCTGCTGAATTCGGTGTGCGTAGCATCCCATTCTTAGCAATCATTAAAAATGGCGAAGTTGTTGCACAACAAGTTGGTGCGCAAAACTTACCTGCATTTTTAGAGAATTTAAAATAATTATATAAAAAGCAAGAGTAAAAATTTATACTTTACTCTTGCTATAATTATAAACTTCCGATCTATAAGCTATATTTAATGCTATCATGATTTGCTTGTCATTTTTAATCTCACATACATATCCCAAATCTCCTATCCAATAGCGTAAGCGCAACCTGCGAATTTCTCTTATTTTATTTTTTAAAGTAATCTCGGAATAAACTAAATACCACATATTTAACGTTCTGACCTTTACATATTTCTAGCTTCTGATGCGCTATATGTTCTTTTTTACTGATTTTGATTATTCCGAAGTAGCATTAGGAGTCTAGGAGCCAGTAGTTCTTCCATATCCTCGAGAGAATTTTCTAACACTTGAACTAAATAACATAGACTTTGGTGCAGTAGGTAAAAGATGGACTAAAGCCATTTTGCGAAATAATGGCTATTGAAATTATTCTCTCGTCGAAACCAACCTTTTGTCACTGGTAAAAATTGATCTAAGACACAGTGTATTTTGTGAAATCTTTAATCTGCCTCATAATTATTGGTAAAGAAAGTTTTAGGGTCTGTTTATCTTTCATAAACGACTGCGACGGAGATTATTTTTCGCCAAATCAAGGCGAAAATTGTGCAGTTTAGTCATTCTAAACAAACGGTTTTCAACGCAGAGTTGGCGAAAAATAAACCCGTCCCTTCGGGTTGTGCCTAAAATAGGCACATCCTTCGTTGCAAAACTTGTCAATAGCACCACTATTAACTGCGTTTTTCGCCTAGTCTGTGCTTATTTTAGGCTACAACGCAGTTTTTTATGAAAGATAAACAGACCCTAATTTGAATAGTTTCTCTACGAATTTCTGTAATTTCTAATGGTGCTGATTTAATTTCATATTTAACTACTTTCTATAAAAATGGAGTTATAAGCTGAAAAATACGAGTTTTACGTATAAAACTCGTTGTTTTATAAAGCAATTTGTTGATTCTATGTCCAAACAATCAATTTTTTATATTTTTTTGAAAAAAGTATTTGACGAGCTGTGACTAAATCAGCATAATACGCCACGCAAAGCCGATACGGTTAACGCAAATAAAAATGGCTACATAGCTCAGCTGGTTAGAGCACAACACTCATAATGTTGGGGTCGCAAGTTCGAATCTCGCTGTAGCCACCATTGCGGGACTGGCGAAATTGGTAGACGCACCAGATTTAGGTTCTGGCGCCGAGAGGTGTGTGGGTTCAAGTCCCTCGTCCCGCACCATTTAATCGTATCAATATGGCAAGCAAAATAAACTTGATTGGGGTATCGCCAAGCGGTAAGGCACCGGGTTTTGATCTCGGCATCCCTAGGTTCGAATCCTAGTACCCCAGCCATTTTATTTAACATATCAAATAGAACTAACTTAGGTTAGTTTTTTTCTTTTGGGGTATCGCCAAGCGGTAAGGCACCGGGTTTTGATCTCGGCATCCCTAGGTTCGAATCCTAGTACCCCAGCCATCTCTTTCTAATCCATTTTAATTTCTATTTCAAATCAATAAATACTCTATTAATTGAATTAATTCTTATTAACTTCTTTTTATCTTTTGCAAAATTCATTAGAATTACGCCTTATTTATTAAGGAGTATTTCAATGCTTAATCCCAAAAATCTAGAATCTATTGCCCAACAATTACATAATGCTTTACCACAAGGTATCAAAGATATTGGCAATGATTTAGAAGATAAATTCAAACAAGTTCTACAAGCTCAATTAGCTAAACTTGATGTTGTCACTCGCGAAGAATTTGATGTGCAATCTCAAGTCCTTCTCCGCACTCGTGAAAAATTAAATGAATTAGAAAAACGTTTAGATGCTTTGACAAAAGCTGAAGAATCGCAAGAGAATGCGGAATAATCCCAGAATTATAAAATTAAACTTAGAGGAAATTTTTCAATGCAAAAAGTTAATCCAACCCAAACTTTCGCTTGGAATGCATTAGAGCAACACAAAGCAGAAAATCTTTCAATTCCACAACTATTCGCACAAGATCCTAACCGTTTTGATAAATATTCATTACGTTTTGAAGATCAAATCTTAGTGGATTTTTCAAAAAATTCTATCAATGAAAAAACGTTAACATTACTTCGTCAATTAGCGGATGAGTGTGAATTAAAATCAGCAACTTATGCAATGTTTAGCGGTAAAAAAATTAACCGTACAGAAAATCGTGCGGTATTACATACTGCATTACGTAACCGCTCAAATACCCCTGTTGAAGTCGATGGCAAAGATGTAATGCCTGAAGTAAATGCAGTGTTAGCAAAAATGAAAGCATTTTGTGAAAATGTGATTTCTGGTGAATGGAAAGGTTACACCGGCAAGCCAATTACTGATGTAGTAAATATTGGTATTGGTGGCTCAGACTTAGGTCCTTATATGGTAACAGAAGCACTACGCCCATATAAAAACCACTTAACAATGCACTTTGTATCAAATGTTGATGGTACTCATATTGCCGAAACATTACGTAAAGTAAACCCAGAAACAACTTTATTCTTAGTTGCGTCAAAAACCTTTACCACACAGGAAACAATGACTAATGCCCTTTCAGCGCGTGATTGGTTATTAAAATCAGCAAAAGATGAAACAGCTGTAGCAAAACATTTCGTGGCACTTTCAACCAATGCTAAAGAAGTGGCGAAATTTGGTATCGATACAGCGAATATGTTTGAATTCTGGGACTGGGTAGGCGGCCGCTATTCATTATGGTCTGCTATCGGATTATCAATTGCTCTTTCATTAGGCTTTGAGAACTTTGAGCAGTTACTTGATGGCGCACATGCGATGGATAAACACTTCCTAAATGCGCCAATTGAGCAAAATATCCCTGCAACTTTAGCGCTAGTGGGTATTTGGAATAATAATTTCTTAGGTGCAGAATCTGAAGCAATTCTTCCGTATGATCAATATATGCACCGTTTCGCAGCTTATTTCCAACAAGGTAATATGGAATCAAACGGTAAGTATGTCGATCGCAACGGTAACGCTGTGAACTATCAAACAGGCCCAATTATTTGGGGTGAACCGGGTACTAACGGTCAGCACGCTTTCTATCAATTAATTCACCAAGGAACTAAATTAATTCCTTGTGATTTTATTGCACCAGCACAAACGCATAACCAAGTAAGCGATCACCACTCTAAATTACTCTCTAACTTCTTTGCTCAAACTGAAGCATTGGCTTTTGGTAAATCAAAAGAAGTGGTGGAACAAGAGTTTTTACAAGCGAGTAAATCGTTAGAAGAAGTTGCAGAAATCGTGCCATTTAAAGTATTTACAGGCAACAAACCAACTAACTCAATCTTAGTTCAAAAAATTACGCCATTTACTTTAGGCGCATTAATTGCGATGTATGAACACAAAATCTTTGTGCAAGGTGTGATTTTCAATATCTACAGCTTTGACCAATGGGGCGTGGAATTAGGTAAACAATTGGCGAACCGTATCCTACCTGAGCTTCAAAATGATGAGCAAATTGCAAGTCATGACAGCTCAACCAATGGTTTAATTAATCAATTTAAAGCATGGCGATAAGCTAGCATTAAAACCAAAAGGTCGTGGAAACACGACCTTTTTACATGTCATTCTATACCAACTTATCCACACCGCTAATTCGCCTATGATTCAAATCAATTTCAGCTTTAATATTAAAAGCCTTTGCAAGATTTTCGGCATTTAATACCGCTTGTGTTTCACCACTCCCAATGACTTGCCCTTGATGAAGTAGAATCACCTCATCACAGAAACGATAAGCAAGCTCAAGATGATGAATCACCACCACGCAAGTCTGCTGTGGGGTAAGTAACTTTAGCTGTTGCATAATATCAATTTGATAATAAGGATCCAAAGTCGCAATTGGTTCATCCACCAATAGCAACGGAGCTTCCTTGATACAACAACGAGCTAATTGTACACGTGCTTTTTCACCACCTGAAAGCTGCTGAAATGGCTGATTAAGCAGATGTTGAATTGAAAACATCTCTGCCACTTGCTGAACTTTATTTTGCTCATCTGATTGTTTTAATGCACATGGCAGTCCCAAAGCGATCACATCATAACTTGATAAATCCCAATGGATTTGAGTATTTTGTGCCATATAAGATAACTGTACGCTTTTTTGCTTTGATGTCATATCTGATAATTTACAATTATCCAGCCAAATATCACCGCTTGTAACAGGGAGAATTCCTGCTATTGCTTTTAATAATGTTGATTTCCCCGCGCCATTAGCTCCCATAATGCCAATGAGTTTACCTTGTGGAATCTGTAGATTAATCTGCTTTAAGCGATTATCAAGAGAGATATTTTTTACTTCAATCATGTTAATCCACCAATTTTCTTCGCTGTGACAAAAGAATCCAAATTAAAAATGGAGCGCCGAGAATTGCAGTCAGCGTACCAATATAGATCCGTGAGAAAACAGGGAGGTAAAGAACACAAAGATCGGCTATCAGTAAGATTAAAGCACCGATTAAGCCACTTGTTAAATAGAGCTGAGATGGTCTACGTTTGAGAATAATGCGAGCAAGATGTGGTGCAATCAAACCAATAAAGCCTATTGTACCAGTTTGGGGAATCGTAGCTCCCACGAGCAATGCCACGCCAAATGTTGTGATAAAAAAGCTCTTCTTCGGATCAATGCCCATTGTGCTTGCAGTTTCTTCACCAAAGGTGAGCAGATCAATATAGCGACATTGGCTAAAAAGACATACTACCCCAAAGGCAATAACAGGCAGTGACATCAACAAGCTATCCATTTTCGCCCAAACAAGTGAACCTTGTAGCCAGCGGTAAAGTTCCGCCAATGCCCAAGGGCTTTCTGCATTGGAAAGCAACAAAGCGATTGCCGAAGTAAGCAACATATTGACTGCCATACCGCTCAAAATCATCATCGTTGTACCATGGTTTTTCGCAATCAAATACACCATCAGAAAGCTCAATAATGCTCCACCAATTCCGCCAAGTAGTAAGAAACCGAAAGGGGCTGAAAAGTAGTAAAGAATAAATACACTTGCCGTAGTCGCTCCTGTTGCACTCCCTAATAATCCCGGGCTAGCGAGCGGATTTTGAAAAATCCCCTGCATTGCATTGCCTGCCAATGCGAGGCTTGCTCCAGTGACCACAGCAAGCAAAATACGCGGCAAGCGAATATCCCACAGTACTAAATTGCGCATATCGCTGATAACGCCATCAGGCGCCTTTAGGGCGGAAAAATCGCCGAGTTGATAGACACTGGCTAGGGCAATCAATACCAATAGTATTGAGCCTAGTAGTAGATTTAGTTTGTTCATATATTCCTTTGTCAAATCTCCCCCAGCCCCTCTTTGCTAAAGAGGGGAGTTTTTTAGTTGATTATAAACCCTTTCCGCCCCTTGCCATAAACCGTGATCAAAGCAATAAGTATATTTTAATGGCATTGTCGCAAGCGGTGCGTTTTTAAATAAATCTTGTAAAAGAGGGTGAGATAGTAACTCACCTTGTTGGCTATAGCCCTGTTTATCTGAGAGAGAAATTAGCACATTCGGTTGGCTAAGTAAGACTTTTTCCAATGAAAAATTCTGCTGAGTTAAATTGGTTTTCAGTGGCTTCAAACCAAGTAGATGCAGTAAAGTTTGATACTGTGGGTAAAACATATCAACAACACCAGTATCCGAAAGAATCAATGTTTCTGCAAGCGGTCTATTTAGCCGAAAATTTTGCAAATTTAATTGTGAAACTAACCGCTTGGCATGTTGTTGATTCCCTGTAATTTCGCCTAACTGTAAGATAAATTCAAAAAGTTGCTCTGCCGTTTGTGGGCTGTCATTGATCGGAATAATTCTAAACCCAAGCTGCTTTAGCTGAGTAACTAATTGCGGATAGAATGTTTCGTTTATCAGTAATGTTTTATCTGCGTAGGGAAGTAATTTTTCTAATTGCGCTTCAAGAATAGGTTTGTCGCTGTTCACTTTATCCAACATCATCAGTGGATTTTTAGAATAAGGTGACATTGCTGAAATTTGTTCTGGACGAGCAAGTTCAATCAACAACCTATCACTACACAAGGTTAGCGAAACAAATTGTTCTGGTTGTGCAAAAGAGAATGAGGATAATAAAGCAATAAATACCGCTGAAAGAAGCTTTTTCATAGACGTAAAACACAAAAGCCCCCTCTTTGACAAAGAGGGGGGTTGGGGGAGATTTCTAGAAACTACCTTTTAAACCAACATAGACATTACGACCGAATTGACCGTAGCCAAGAGTATGTTCATATTTTTTGTTAAATAGGTTATTTAGGTTCGCATACACATTAATATTTTTGTTTACTTGGTAATTTGCACCTAAGTTCACTAAAGTGTATGAAGGCATATTGTAACGGCTAGAGCCATCAAAGCGTTTACCTACATAAGATAGACTTACATTTGAGCCTAGCTGTTCGGTAATTTGATAGCCTAAGCCTACATTTGCTGTATGCTTAGGACGAAGAATAAGTTGCTCTTTTTTACTGTCTTTTGCGCTTGTGTAAGTATAGTTTGCGAAAGAACTTAAGTTATCGGTTAATTTGCCGTTGTAGGCAATTTCCACGCCTTTGATTTTACTTGTGCCTTCTACATTGACATATTTTGTGTAATCAGGCGATACAATAAGATCTTTTACATTACGTGCAAAATAGGTAACGTCTAAGCTATGTTCTTTATCAGCCGATTCAATTAATAAACCAAGATCGCCACCACGACTTTTCTCTGCTTTTAAATCATGGTTTGGAGCAGTCCAAGGGGCATAACCAAAGTATTCAGAAACTGTTGGCGTTTGGGTTGCTGTACCAAAGTTTCCGTGTAATCGGAAATTTGGTGAGAAACGGTAACCTGCAGAAATTCTGCCAGTAAATGCATCGCCATATTGAGAGTTATCAATATAGCGCCCACTTAATGCAAGGCTATGATCGTCTTCAGTAAATAGACGATATTCCATTGCTGCACTTTTCTCTTTAAGTTTTTTAGTGTCGCTATATTCAGTACCAGAATATTTCGCTGTTTGATGTTCGCCTAATACACTCACTGCTTGAGTTACATAGCCTTCACGGTCAAAATTGATATCTAATTGGTATTTACTATTTAGTTTTTCAGCTTTATTTTCTGTGGTTGATGGCACGACAGTGTAATTTACATAGTCGCTTGTTAATGCGTCTGTAGTAAATGTGTGGCTATTAGTTTTTGTACGGCTCAGATTAAATTGATGTTTAAATAGTTCTTGAGCATTACCAAGATAGCCACTTAATTTAACGGTATTTTCATGAATACGGGTTCTATCGTCAAAATAGGTTTCATCACGCTTATAAGTACTATCGAATCGAACCGTTTGAGAAGATCTATTAGCTAATAATTCAATACCTTTATTGTTATCATCATAGCCAATGCGTGCTGATACATTATCTCTATGGAATTTATCATTCTCTGTGCTTGAGGTTGGGACATTTTTCGTGCCATTTTTTCCAGTATAGTAGAACTTATCTTTACTCATTGCTGAAATGCCACGGGTGCGGTGACTATCACCTTGTAATGCGTAGTAGAAACCTTCGTTATAGCCAGAAATTGTTGCAGTTGCATCATAAGTGCCTTTCGAGCCAGTACCTAAATCGAAGTCAATATTGAAAGGTTTATCTTTATAAAGTCCACTTTTGGTTGTGATATAAACCACACCACCCATTGCATCGCTGCCCCATAATGCCGATTGCTCACCACGTAAAACCTCAATGCGTTCAACATTAGCTAAGCTTAAACCACCAAAATCAAAGCCAAAGCCATTTACTGGGTTCATTTTTACCCCGTCAATAACAACAACTGCATGATTTGATTCTGCACCACGCATAAATAAACTAGTTGTTGAACCACGTCCGCCATTTGCAGCCATAGCCACCCCAGGCACAGTCTTCAAAACATCACTTACATAAGTCGCATTGCGATCAGCAAAATCTTTTTCCGTTAATACAGTGATTGACGAAGCTGTTTTATCCTGATTTACAGGAGCTGCATAAGCTGAATAGACATTGATAGGTTTTAATTCGGTAGGTTGTTGAGCCTGTTGCTCAGCAAAAGCTAGTGTTGATAAGCTAAGGACAATAGATGTTGTAATGAGGTTTTTCTTCATTTCGCCTTCCTTTAAAGAATGAATTATTGTGATAAGTTCATATAAAACAAAAAATTATTGAACTTTTATGGAAGAGCTGATTATACACAAAAAAAGACAAATTCCCACAATGTTAAACGTGTGGGATATATGTCTCTCATAGAAATCCAAGCAAAATTTTAATTAATCAAATTGCGTTGTCCAACCTGAACTATAGTAAGCATCAAAACAGAGCTTAATTTGTTCTTGGGTATTCTTTTCTTGAGCTAAGAACGGTAGTTCATCTAAACCAAAATAGTTGGAACTAATTGTTTCAATATTAGATTTAAACTCGCCACTGATTAATTTACACATTACAAAACTTTTTAATACACTATATGGAAATTGCGCTGTATTTCTTTTGTGATGATCATGAATGGCAATAATGTATTGAGCTTCAACAATTAACCCGGCTTCTTCATAAACCTCTTTTTCAGTATTAGATTTTATCGTTTCTAATACATCAACCCAACCCCCAGGTAATGCCCAACGACCGTCACTTTCTTGTACCAATAAAATTTTATCATTTTGGAAAATGGCTGCTCGTGTATCATGTTTAGGTGTTTGATAACCTTGTTCATTACAAAATAGATTTTTTATTTTATCGACAGGAATATCCGTTTTATAACTGAGCATTTCAGCTGAAATTTCACGTAAACGTTCGTAACGCTCTCGGTCATAAATTCCTGTTGGATAAGCCAATCCACTTTGGGCAATGCTTTGAATTTCAATAGCCCATTTTAACCAAGGCTCTGTGAGTAGTGTAGAATTCATATTTTCTCGTAGGATGCGTGTAAACGCACCTATTGATTGAAACGGTGCGTTTATTCGCACCCTACAAAAAAGCCACTGATTTCTCAGTGGCTTTTACTAATGATTAATCAAACAATTACGCTTGACCTTTAACTTCTTTTAAACCGTTGAAAGGTGCTGGTGTACCAGCAGCTGCTAATGCTTCTTCGATACGGATTAATTGGTTGTATTTAGCAACACGGTCTGAACGGCTCATAGAACCAGTTTTGATTTGACCTGCAGCTGTACCAACTGCTAAATCTGCGATAGTTGCATCTTCAGTTTCACCTGAACGGTGTGAGATTACCGCCGTGTAACCTGCATCTTTAGCCATTTTGATTGCTGCTAAAGTTTCAGTTAATGAACCGATTTGGTTGAATTTGATTAAGATTGAGTTTGCGATACCATTTTCGATACCACGGCTTAAGATCTTAGTATTCGTTACGAATAAATCGTCACCTACTAATTGAACTTTGTCGCCTAACACTTTAGTTTGGTATGCGAAACCTTCCCAGTCTGACTCATCTTGACCATCTTCGATAGACACGATTGGGTACTCTTTGCATAAACCTTCTAAGTAGTGAGTGAACTCTTGAGAAGTGAATGTTTTACCTTCACCTTTCATGTCGTACACGTTACGTTCTTTATCGTAGAACTCAGATGATGCACAGTCCATAGCTAAAGTTACGTCTTTACCTAATACATAGCCTGCTTTTTCTACTGCTTCTTTGATACATGCTAATGCATCTGCATTTGATGCTAAGTTAGGCGCGAAACCGCCTTCGTCACCAACAGCGGTATTTAAACCTTTAGATTTTAATACTTTCGCTAAGTTGTGGAATACTTCAGCACCGATACGTAGCGCTTCTTTTAATGTTGAAGCACCAACTGGTTGGATCATGAACTCTTGAATATCAACGTTGTTATCTGCGTGCTCACCACCGTTGATGATGTTCATCATTGGTAATGGCATTGAGTAAACACCTGGAGTACCGTTTAATTCAGCGATGTAAGCGTAAAGTGGTAAACCTTTTGATGCTGCTGCAGCTTTAGCTGTTGCTAAAGACACTGCTAAGATTGCGTTTGCACCAAATTTAGATTTGTTTTCTGTACCATCTAAATCGATCATGATTTGGTCGATCTCAGCTTGTGCAGTACCTTCTTTGCCAACGATTGCTGCTGCGATTTCGTTATTTACTGCTGAAACAGCTTTTAAAACACCTTTACCTAAGAAACGTGCTTTGTCGCCATCACGTAATTCTAACGCTTCGCGTGAACCAGTTGATGCACCAGATGGAGCTGCTGCTAAACCAACGAAGCCACCTTCTAAGTGAACTTCTGCTTCAACAGTTGGGTTACCACGTGAGTCGATGATTTCGCGACCTAGTACTTTAACGATTTTTGCCATTGTTAATATCCTCTGTGAGAGTTAATAGTTAATGTTGAAAAAACTTGCGTAGTTTAAAGTTATTTTACTGTTTTGTCTTGTAAAAAAGTGACATACTTCACAAAATATAAAAGGAATTTGATCTGATAGGGCTATTTTAGGCAAAATAGTACTTAGAAAAAATATCTGTAGATACTATAAGCCCCCTTCAAAAGCAATAGCAACTTAAACTAAATTTGCATAGCGTTTTTCATCAAAGGGTTGTTGGTATTTTAAGACTGATTGAGCAATGGTAACGAGTTTTCTCATCAATGC
>MQVI01000016.1 GCA_002002485.1 Pasteurellaceae bacterium 15-036681 | reverse complement strand
GTAAACTTTTAACCATTATGAATGCGTTAGTTAAGCGCAATGAAAAATGGGATGCGACACGCCACTTATCCACAGAAACTGTGGGTTAAAATTGAATAACTTTTTTGTGTAGGAACACAGTTGCTACATTCTACGATACGAAGAATTATCGTAGGGGCGTACTGCGTACGCCCGAAAATGACAAGGAGCTCAATATGCAACACGAACAATTATTAGAAAAAATCTTCAATCGTCAAACCTTATCTCAAACCGAATCCCACGCCTTATTCCAACAACTAATGCAAGGCAATTTGAGCAATGAACAACTTGCAGGCTTATTGGTCGCATTAAAACTGCGTGGCGAAACCGTAGAGGAAATCACAGGTGCGGTTACTGCAACACTTGAAAATGCCCAACATTTCCCCACTCCAGATTATCCATTTACTGATATTGTTGGCACTGGCGGTGATGGTGCAAATACCATTAATATTTCAACTGCTAGTGCAATAGTCGCTGCAACTTTAGGTATTAAAGTGGCAAAACACGGTAGCCGTAGTGTTTCAAGTAAAACAGGGGCAAGTGATGTACTAACTGCTTTGGGAATTAACGTGAATGTTAATTCTGAAACAGCACGCCAAGCACTAGATGAAATGGGGATTTGTTTCCTATTTGCACCGCAATATCATCAGGGTTTTAAATATGCAATTCCAGTACGCCAAGCTTTGAAAACTCGTACACTGTTTAATATCTTAGGTCCTTTAGTAAATCCAGCGCGTCCAAAGCATCAATTACTTGGGGTCTATTCACCAGATTTACTCAAACCTTATGCGGAAACTGTTAATTCATTAGGTCACAAACATACTATCGTCGTTCATGGCTCTGGCTTAGATGAGGTCGCTATTCATGGTGAAACTCAAGTCGCTGAGATTGAAAATGGCGAAGTACGTTATTTCACGGTAACGCCTGAAGAGTTTGGTATTGAGCGTCATCCACTTGAAGCGTTAAAAGGTGGGGAGCCTGCAGAAAATGCAGCAAAAATTACCGCTTTATTGCAAGGCAAGGGAGAGCCAGCCCATATTGATGCTGTGGCGGTGAATGTCGCTATGCTGATGAGATTGTTTGGTGAAAGGGATTTGAAGGAGAATGTCAAAAAAGTAAAATCTCTGCTTGCAACTAACAAAGCATTTGAAACTTTGCAGAAATTGGCTCAATATTAGCAACCAAAATTGTTTGTCGCCCACATTATTGTGGGCGTTATTTTTATTTGTTAAAGGGGAAATTACAATGGCATTTAGCTCATTGTTTACATTATTGGATGATATTGCCGCGGTTTTAGATGATGTGTCTGTGATGACAAAAGTTGCAGCTAAAAAAACAGCGGGCGTGATTGGCGATGATTTAGCATTAAATGCCAATCAAGTAAGTGATAAACATACGAGCCCAGAACGTGAATTACCTATTGTTTGGGCTGTGGCGAAAGGTTCTTTAATCAATAAAGTTATCTTAATTCCAATCGCATTGTTACTTTCAATTTATCTGCCTATTGCGATCATCCCTTTACTTATGATTGGCGGTGCCTACCTTTGCTTTGAAGGTGTTGAAAAGTTATTACATAAATTCTTGCACAAAGAGCAAGAACACTTAGAAACAGAGAGCGTATCTGAACAAGATAAAATCAAAGGTGCCATACGTACCGATTTTATTCTTTCTGCGGAAATTATCATTATCGCATTAGGTGTGCTGCAAGATTCTGAAACTACCACGAAAATTTTATCACTATCAGCAATCGGTGTTGGTATAACCGTGTTTGTTTATGGGTTGGTGGGATTAATTGTTAAACTTGATGATATCGGTTTATGGCTAACTCAAAAGAAAAGTCAGCTGTCGCAAGCGGTTGGAAAAGGCTTATTGTTTGCAATGCCGTGGTTTATGAAGAGCTTATCAGTGATTGGAACCATTGCGATGTTCTTAGTTGGCGGTGGCATTTTTTCACATAATTTACCGATGATTCATCATACTGTTGAAACCTTGAATATCTCGCCGAGTCTAGCAAGTTTGGTTGATCTGGTGGTAGGTATTGTTGTGGGCAGTATTGCTTGTGCAGTGGTTTTACCATTGATGAAAATGTTTAGTAAAGCACATTGATTTCTATATAAAAAAGGCGGGTCACCCCGCCTTTTGTCTACTAATTTTCCTTTTCAACCTCTTCCAACTTCACCATTGCACCTTGAATAGTGTGTTGAACTTCAATTGAAATCAAGCCTCGTAACAGCGCTTCTGTTTCTTTCACTTTTTCAACTAATGCATGGCCTGATTCATCATCAAAATAACCTTGCATTTTCAGTGCATTACTAAAGGCTGAAAAGATCGCTTTATCAAAGAACTCTGGTGCATTAATTCCATGTAATACAGATAAACGTTGCGCAATTGAACGACTCTCTTTTTCTAAAGAAGCACGACTAATTTCAGGTTGCTCCATCAAAATACTCAAGCTGATATAGTAACGTTGCAATAATTCACGAATTGGCGATGCATGTAATTGCAAGGTGCGTAAACGCTGACGGTTAATCATATACATTTCGCTTTCATTGCGAAGAATCCCTTGACTCACAAACTCTGCTAATAATGCTTCAATGTGAACACGCACTTCTTCATCTTTAAAGTGAATAAATAATTCTGCTTTTAAGAATGGATAAATGCGGCTTACACTTTGCATAATCAGATCTTTTGATACAGCTTCATGGTGTAATACTACACTCGCAATCAGTGATGGCAATACAAATAGATGCTGAATATTATTACGGTAGTAAGTCATTAATACCGCTGATTGACGATCTAAACGTACGATCTCGCCAAAGTTATCTTTTTCAGCAACTACACCAGAACGCGGTAATGTAATAACATGTTCTAGCATCTCTTCTGCGCTGTCTGTTGGAACAGTAATATCACTTGTATAAGGCACATTTTTGAAAAGCTGTAAGTAGCTTTCAACTTGTTCCAATAACTGTTCACGAGTAAGTGAGCGTTGGCGAGAAGCAAGTAATACTGAACCAATGAGGTTTTTGGCATTCACTGCTGCTGCATTGTTGATATTAACCATCACTTGCTTAGATACGGCTTCAACAGCACTATTTACCCATTTTGGACGTTCATTCTCTTCTGAATGCTCCTTCCACTCAGGGAAATGCTGGTTGAGATAGTTATTTAGTGAAATTGGCTCACCAAAGTTCACATAGCCTTGGCCAAGATTACGCAATTTTTTAATTACACGTAGTACTAAGCCTGCATTTTCTTTCTCTTTCTCCGCTCCACGTAGTTCTTTTTCATAGGTATCTACTTCGAGTACATGTTCGTAACCGATATAGACAGGCACAATACTGATTGGACGTTTTAATCCACGCTGTAAAGCCTGCATAGTCATCGACATCATGCCGGTTTTGGGCTCAAGCAAACGACCCGTACGAGAACGACCACCTTCAATAAAGTACTCTACCGAATAACCACGGTAGAATAATTCTGCAAGGTATTCACGGAAAATCGTTGAATAGAGACGATTCCCTTTGAAGGTACGGCGAATAAAGAATGCCCCCCAACTTCTGAAAATAGGGCCAGCGGGCCAGAAGTTAAGGTTGATACCTGCTGCGATATGTGGTGGTACTAAACCTTGATGGTATAGCAAGTAAGAAAGTAGCAGGTAGTCCATGTGGCTACGGTGACAAGGTACATAAACAAGCTCATGACCTTCCAATGCTAATTTACGTACACGATCCGCATACTGAACATTGATCCCTTGATAGAGCTTATTCCATAACCAGCTTAATACTCGATCTGCGGTACGTAAGCTATCGTGGCGTACATTTGCTGCAATTTCATCCATGATTTTTTCAGCTTCTTTACGCGCTTTTTCAGGCGAACTTTTAGGATTCTTCGCTTCATCTTCAATTGCCGCTAGGATAGCCGGAGATTGCAACAGTTTATTGAACATTGCTTGGCGGTCTGGTAATTGAGGACCTGTTGCTGAATAGCGTTGCTTAGCAAAGTGCATTTTTGCAATACGAGCTAGTTTTTGAGCAATCGCTGTATCTGCACCATGATTGGTAACCATGTAGCGTAAAGAGACCGCTTGTGAGAAACGGATAAAGTTATCACGACCAAACCAAAGCATGGTAATCAAACGTTGGAATGGACCTAATAGACGCAATACTGGTAAGCCTTTTTCTTTACCTGGTGCACGCCCCCAAAGTACAGAAACAGGCATCACTTGTACATCCAGATCTTCGTTATCACGATGTAAATCTAAATAACGATAGAAGGTGTGTTCTGTTTCACTTTTTGCACCTTTTGATTTAAAGAAACGGCGACCTTCATCTAGGAATACATAACGTGGTAATGACTGACCATTGATCTCATTATTTTGTAATGGATCAGGCAAATTTAACGCTACACAGTTTTTTTGAAGAATAAGAAGATCGGTTTGTGATGTATAAGGCAATACATATACAATCGGTTGATCAATATTAAGATTTAATTCGCTGATGGGATCCGTCGGAATAGGGCGTGTTTTTACCAATAAAGAGAGAGGCAAATTCAATACACCACGATATAGGCTAACTAAGCTTGACATATTCTATCCTTTTGAATTGTTATAGTTGGGTCGAATTTTTG
Source organism: Pasteurellaceae bacterium 15-036681 (assembly GCA_002002485.1). Classification (GTDB taxonomy): domain Bacteria; phylum Pseudomonadota; class Gammaproteobacteria; order Enterobacterales; family Pasteurellaceae. The sequence continues at coordinate 44,552 of MQVI01000016.1, read as the reverse complement.
GGATTCTATCATCTATCTAGCCTTTTTTTGCAAAAAATTTACAGAAACGTCGATTATTTCACAAAAAAAGTGATTTAATAGGTTGCAAATAGCAACCCACTGTATATAATGTCAAATATTCTGTATATAAAGACAGTGAGGAAAATATGACAAGACCCCATTTAACCGCTCGCCAACAAGAAATTTTAGATCTTGTTAAACACCATATTGAAGACACTGGCATGCCTCCTACTCGCGTAGAAATTGCCCGTGAAATTGGTTTTAAATCCCCTAATGCTGCGGAAGAGCATTTAAAAGCACTTGCTCGCAAAGGCTATATTGAGATGCTATCTGGTACTTCACGCGGTATTCGTATCATTCCTGGTGATGATGAATTAGACGCTGCAAATGATGAAGAAGGCTTACCACTTATTGGTAAAGTTGCTGCAGGTTCACCAATTATGGCTATTGAGCACGTTGAAAATCATTATCCAGTTAATGGCGCAATGTTTTCTCCAACAGCTGATTATTTGTTAAAAGTAAATGGTAATTCGATGGAAAAAATCGGTATTTTAGACGGAGATTTACTTGCTGTGCATAAAACAAATGTCGCTAAAAATGGCCAAGTTGTTGTTGCTCGTGTAGATGATGAAGTCACAGTTAAACGTTTAGAGCAAAAAGGTCCTATTATTTATCTGCACCCTGAAAATGATGAATTAAAGACAATCGTTGTAGATTCTCGTGTTTCATTTATTGAAATTGAAGGTATTGCAGTTGGTGTTATTCGTAGCAATTCTTGGATGTAAATTTCGGTTGAAATTGATCTGATAAAGATTAGAATATCCCTCCTTTAAATATATGCTTGCAGGGCGTGTAGGGATGCCTACCCTACGGGTACTTAATAAATAATAATTAGAGAATACAAAATGAATGTAGCTGAATTTCACCAAGAAATTGAACAAGTATGGGAACGCATTGAAGAGGAATTAGAAGCACAAGATTGTGATGTTGATTGTGAAACTCAAGGTGCAGTATTTACTATCAGCTTTGATGATGATTCACAAATTGTCATTAACAAACAAGAAGCGATGCTAGAACTTTGGCTAGCGAGTAAATTAGGTGGTTTCCACTTTGCATACCGTGACGGTGAATGGGTGAGTTCTGAAGGGCGCTCTTTTTGGGTACACCTAGAAGAAGCTGTAGCTCGTCATGGAGAGACTGTTTCTTTTAGCTAATTGATGACACTTTCCCATATTGATAAAGCCAAAGAGGTTCTACATAACGTCTTTGGCTATCAATCTTTCCGCCAAGGTCAATCCGAAGTAATTGATGCAATTTTGTCTGGGAAAGATTGCTTGGTTATAATGACAACAGGCGGAGGAAAATCTCTCTGTTATCAGGTCCCTGCGCTATGTTTAGATGGGATCACGTTAGTGATCTCTCCGCTTATATCGCTCATGAAGGACCAAGTCGATCAACTGCTTGCAAATGGTGTTGATGCGGCTTATCTCAATTCAACACAACCCATTGAAGAACAGCGTGAAATCGAGCAAAAAGCTATATCTGGGCAACTGAAATTACTCTATCTGTCTCCTGAAAAAGTGATGACAAATAGTTTCTATCACTTTATTTCCCTATGTAAAATTAGTCTAATTGCCGTTGATGAAGCTCATTGTGTTTCTCAATGGGGACATGATTTTCGCCCTGAATATACTTTACTTGGTGGCTTGCGAAATAGCTTCCCAAACATACCGCTTGTTGCCCTAACGGCAACGGCAGATCCCACTACACGTTTTGATATTATCCATCATCTAAAACTTAATGAACCCCATACCTATTTAGGTAGTTTTGATCGCCCTAATATTCGCTATACTGTTCAAGAAAAGTTTAAACCTGTTGATCAACTGGTTAAATTTATCAATAGCCAAAAAGGCAAAAGTGGTATTGTCTATTGTAATAGCCGTAAAAAAGTAGAAGATCTCACGGAAAAACTTGCTGCGCGTCGATTTTCAGTAATGGGATACCACGCTGGCATGTCTATTCAGGAACGAGAAACAGTTCAAAATGCTTTTCAACGAGATAATATCCAGATTGTTGTCGCAACCGTTGCATTTGGGATGGGTATCAATAAATCAAATGTTCGCTTTGTGGTTCACTTTGATTTACCTCGTAGTGTAGAAGCCTATTACCAAGAAACAGGTCGCGCTGGCCGTGATGATTTACCTGCTGAAGCAGTGCTATTTTATGATCCAGCAGACTATGGGTGGCTACATAAGATTCTATTAGAGAAGCCAGAAACGGAGCAGCGTCAAATCGAGCAACACAAATTACAAGCAATCGGCGCTTTCGCAGAATCTCTAACTTGTCGCCGTCTTGTGTTGCTCAACTATTTTGGAGAATCTCGTCAAGAATCCTGCGGAAATTGTGATATCTGCTTAGATCCACCTAAAAAATACAATGGATTAATTGATGCTCAGAAAGTCATGTCTGTTATCTATCGAACAGGGCAGCGCTTCGGGTTGCACCATGTCGTTGCTGTTTTACGCGGTTTAACCAACCAACGCATTCGAGAATGTCAGCATGATACCCTTTCAGCTTACGGTATTGGCAAAGATAAATCTCAGGAATATTGGATCAGTGTCGCTCGCCAGCTCATTCATTTAGGCTTTATCAAACAGAATATTGTAGAGCGTTCTGCTTTGCAACTTACTGAACAGGCTCGGCCTGTTTTGCGCTCCGAAATAGCCTTAGAGCTCGCTACACCTAGAATCAGTTTTTCAGCAACCGCTTATGTCCAAAAACAGCAAGCTAGCCAAAAATACGATAAAGATCTTTTTGCTCGCCTACGTTTTCTACGTAAACAGATTGCTGACAAAGAAAATATTCCCCCTTATGCTGTCTTCAATGATGCCACTTTACAAGAAATGGCTGAATTTATGCCTGAAACAGAAAGTGAAATGTTGGACATAAATGGCGTGGGAGAACGCAAATTAGAACGTTTTGGGCCTGTATTTTTGAAACTTATCCATGAACATGTTAATTATCGAACATAATATGCTGAAATAGTTTCAGTTTTATAGGATATCTTCCATTCGTTTTTGGCTTCTTTTGTGCCATAATGCCCTATGTCTTAAATGAATACGCTGTAGGCAAATTCTCAATGCTCAAAGGAATCCTCTTTTCTCTTTCCGCCTCATTGCTATTTGGGGTAATGTATTATCTTTCTAGCTTGTTACGTCCGCTATCTGGAGAAGGCATCTTTGGATTTAGGATGTGGGTAAGTTTGCCTTTTTTAGTGGCCGCAGTTTTTCTCTTTAAACAACAATCTCAATTTATTGACTTTCTAAAACAGCTAAAACAAAAACCTAAACTGATTATCGTATTAATAGCAACCACTTTAATCGGTGGTTCACAAATGTGGTTATTCCTTTGGGCACCAAATAATAATGCCGCAATTGATGTCTCAATCGGTTATCTATTAATGCCCATTGTTATGGCAGGACTTGGACGAGTTTGGTTTAAAGAACTTATTTCACCTCTAAAATTTGCCTCTATCATTTTTGCATTTGTAGGTGTAATGAGCTCCTTCGTTACAGCAGGCTCTATTTCTTGGGCCACTTGGATGGTGCTTACAGGGTTCCCAATCTACTTTAGTCTACGTAAGCATTTTAATATCTCTCATATTTCTAGTTTCCTATGCGAAATCATCTTGCTACTTCCTATAGCAACATACTTTATTTGGCAAACTGATATGACATTTATTGAGAGCCAGAATCCAAATATCTATTATTTCCTTACGCTACTCGGAATTGTGAGCGGTATCGCACTAATTTCCTACATTATGGCAAGCAGTTTATTGCCACTAAATGTCATGGGGCTATTAAGTTATATGGAACCCATGATGATGCTAATTGTTTCATTTCTAATTGGTGAAGCGCTAAGTGAAGACTCCTACATCTTGATGATATGTCTAGCTATTTCTGTCGCTTTGTTAATGCTTGATGGCATTGTGGCAATTAAGAAACAGAAAAAGGGGAAAAGTACAGAATGTTAAAAGGTATTTTATGTGCTTTAACAGCAAATACATTATTTGGAGCAGGTTACTATTTCGCGATTTTACTTCGACCATTATCGGGAGAAGGAATGCTAGGATTTCGGATTGTCGTACTGATGCCATTTATCCTATTGGCCATCTTTCTGTTTGGGCAACAAAGAGCATTTAAAGAGCTTTACCTCAAAATCAAACAACGACCTTATCTATTAATCGTCTTATGCTTATTGGCACTAAATACTGGCGTTCAGCTATGGCTATTTCTTTGGGCTCCAAATAATAATCAGGCTATCCAAGTATCTATTGGCTATTTATTGCTGCCAATTGTAGCTGTATTTCTGGGAAGAATCGTCTTCAAAGAACATTTTTCGATGTTGAAATGGTTAGCACTTGCTTGTGCAGTAGTCGGTGTCTCTATTAATATTTTATTTACCGCATCTATTTCTTGGGCGACATTTGTTGCTGGTTTTGGCTATCCTATTTATATTGCATTACGTCGCTATTTTCAAATCAATAGCCTTGCAACCTTCTTTATGGAGCTAGTGATCCTTCTACCTTTTGCTCTTTACTATGTCTCCCAAGTCAATATGGATACAATAGTGTTGGAAAATGAATATATTTATCTATTTCTCGCACTGCTAGGATTAGTAAATGGTATGGCATTTATGCTCTACATTGCATCAAGTAATCAGCTTCCAATCAATGTGCTAGGGTTACTCGGCTATGCTGAACCCCTTGTCATGCTATTTATTTCATTTGCTATCGGACAAGCTTTAGATTCCAAGTCCTATATATTGATGGTTTGTTTAGCTTTAGCTATTTTACTGTTGAGTATAGATAGCTTTAAAAAGAGAAGATAAATCATTAGTATCATGTAACAATTGTACAAATTAAAGACTTTACTCCTTTTCACTCTCTCCCTAAGGGAGAGAGACAGCGAAAATTGCGTTTAGCAATTTTTGCAAAGAGAGGGTAACAAGTAGTGATATTTCAAGAATATGTTTCAAATCCTCTCTCAGCCCCATGTCTTCAATCAAACCTCCCTTACACACTCAATGGCAACTGCCAATTAATCTCTGAGATGCCTTGACTGCGTAAATAGTCATTTGCTTTCGAAAAATGTCCACAGCCCAAAAATCCACGATGAGCAGATAATGGTGATGGATGAGGTGCAGTAAGAACACAGTGGCGATTGCGATCAATAAACTGCCCTTTCTTCTGAGCATGACTTCCCCAAAGTAAAAATACGATATTTTCACGATGCAGATTCAATTCTGCAATCACTTTATCAGTAAAGGTCTCCCAACCAATTTGAGCATGAGAATGAGCTATTCCCTGTTGAACTGTTAATACCGTGTTAAGTAATAATACACCTTGTTTTGCCCATTCAATTAAATAACCATGCTGTGGTATTTGAAAGCCTACATCTTGCGCCAATTCTTTATACATATTCACTAATGACGGTGGTGGCTTAATCCCAGGTTTAACTGAAAAAGATAACCCATGAGCTTGGTTTGGTCCATGGTAGGGATCCTGTCCTAAAATAACAACTTTCACATCAGAAAATTCCGTCAATGCAAATGCGCTGAATACTTCATTCTGAGGCGGATAAATGATTTTTCCTGCTTGTCGTTCATTTTGTACATATTGCAAAATTTGTTGAAAATAAGGTTTTTGCTTTTCATCACCAATGGCATCTTTCCAAGTTTTCATCTTTTCTCCTTACTTAAATCGTTAAATTAATGTTAATTATGTTTCATAAAAATGAATAACAGTTCTTTTATTATTCAATCATCAACTTTTTTGATAAAAATGCTAATTTTTTATAGATTTTTCGTAGATTAGGACTACAATGCACTCAAATTTTTTTGAAAAATTCAAATTTTTTAATATTAAACCTCAATACTTAACTATTTTAGGAGCCATCCAAATGATCAAAGGTGTACAAATCACTGAATCTACAAACGCAAACTTATTAAACTCTTTCTGGTTATTAGACGAAGAGAAAAATGAAGCTCGTTGTTTAGCTGCAAAAGCAGATTACCAAGAAGACCAAGTAATTGCTATCAGTGAATTAGGTCAAATCGCATACCGTGAAGTTCCAGTAAATGTTGCTCCAACAATCAAAGTTGAAGGTGGCCAACACTTAAACGTAAACGTATTACGTCGTGAGACTTTAGAAGATGCGGTAAAAAATCCTGAAAAATACCCACAATTAACTATTCGTGTTTCTGGCTATGCAGTTCGTTTTAACTCATTAACACCAGAACAACAACGTGATGTAATTACTCGTACTTTTACTGAAAACCTATAATTAATTCAGTTTAGTCATCCATACATAAGCCTCTGAGTATTCAGAGGCTTTTTTATATCATCAATAATCATTTTGTAGGGGCAGATCAGATATTATTCGCCCCTACATATTTAAAATATATAAAAAAACCCAGCCTAAGCTGGGTTCTTAAAATTCTGAAATTAGCGACGTAAGCCTAAACGTGCGATAGTTTCTGAATATTTAGCAAGATCAGTACGTTTTAAGTAGTCTAATAATTTACGACGACGTGAAACCATACGTAATAAACCGCGACGACCGTGGTGATCTTTTTTGTGCTCCGCAAAGTGACCTTGTAAGTGGTTGATTTGTGCAGTTAAAAGTGCGATTTGCACTTCTGAAGAACCAGTGTCTTTTGCATCACGACCAAATTCAGCAACGATTGCAGCTTTTTTTTCTGTACTTAGAGACATTTTTTACTCCAAAAAGTAGTTAGTTTAAATTCATCAATAGCCGATCTCTAACTCAGCTACGACAGGAAGTTGCATATTCTAAAGATTAGACAATTAAAGTCAATGCTTTTCTGTCGGTTTCAAATATTCTTCTCGATTCGGATCCACTTGTTTCGCTTTACGAATCATAGGCTCAATTGTCGAACCTTGTATAAGAATAGAAAACATTACAACAGAATAAGTCATCACTAGAATGATATCTCTTACATCAATGCCATTTGCGTAAGCTGTTTTGGCAGGGATAGACAACGCCATTGCTAACGCTAAACCACCACGTAATCCACCCCAAGACATAATTTTTAATGTATAAGGGTTATAAGTGCGGAACTGTTGCATTAGCTTGAAGGGCATCCATAATGCAACGTAACGAGCGCTTAAACAAATAGGAATCGCAGCAAGCATTAATACAATACCGTATACATTGAAATCAACTAATAAGATCGCAAAACCTATTAGGAAGAATAATAACGAATTAAGGAAATGATCAATCATCTCCCAAAAGTGATCTAAGTAACGCTGACTTTGCTCGGAAAAGCCCGAACGACGAGTCCAGTTACCAATCATAATTCCTGCAACAACCATGGCCAACGCCCCAGAAACATGCAGAACATTATTGGCTAGCATAAAGCCTGCTGTTGGAATGGTAAGTGTAAGAAGAATCTCCATACTACCGTCATCAGTGCTTGAAATAAGGATATGAGCGACAAAACCAAGCACGAAACCAAGCAAGATACCACCGATAGCCTCTTGCATAAACAGCCCCATAATGCCTGAAAAGGTTGCATCTTGTCCGCCAAAAGCAACAGCAAATACTGTCACAAAAATCACTAAGCCGACACCATCGTTAAATAACGACTCACCTTCAACCTGCATGGAAAGGCGCTTTGGCGCACGTAAGTTTTTGATAATTGCTAATACTGCAATTGGGTCAGTTGGAGAAATTAATGCGCCAAATACAATACAGTAGATCAAATCAATATGTAGCCCAATCACCTGAGCAATAGCATAAATTGCTCCGCCAATAATTAAGGTGGAAGCTAAAGTAGAAAAAAGTGCAAAAGTAGCAATTTCCCATTTTTGATCTTTTAATACTGGCAGCTTAATGCCAAGCGATCCAGCAAAAAGTAGGAAACCTAAAATACCGTTTAGGAGGAAGCTTTTAAAATCAATATGCTCCATTACTTCAGTCGCAACAGTATCTAGACTAAACCAACCAAAAGAACCTAATAGGAGTAGTATCATTGAACCAACCATCGCAGCTGCGGTGATTGCAATTGTGGATTGAACTTTATCGCTAATTTTGTGTGTAATGAAACCCAATAAAATAGATAGAGCGGAGAGAAAGCAGATATACGTATAAATACCCATTCGGTATCCCTAACAAAAAGAAAATTAAGAGCTGCGAATTAAATCAAATTTTAGATAGAATTGCAAAGCGGATTTATTCAATCTTCTCTCTGTCTGAACCGAGATCCAAGCAGATAGAGAGGAAAATATCAATTTGAGAATTAACCACTTTACAGTATAATCGCAACAATTTTTTTATATTTAGGAAATAGATAATGATCGAAAAAATGCACGAAAAATCCAATGGAATTGTCTTCAAAGTTATCTTTGCCCTTATTTCAATTTCATTTGTTTTAGGTGGTATTGGTGCTGGCTTAACAGGCGTAGATTCTTCCGCGGTTAAAGTGAATGGTGAGGAAATTTCACAGCAAGCATTTAACTCTAGTAAAGGTCGTCAACAAAGTCTAATGAATGAACAAATGGGTGAACGCTTCTGGGATCTTTTAGATAATCCTGTTTATGTAGCGCAATTTCATCAATCTATTTTAGATGGATTAATTGATGATGAACTACTTCGCCAATATGCACAACAACTAAAATTAGGCATTAGTGCAGAGCAAATTAAAGCACAAATTGTAAACACACCAGCATTCCATCAAGATGGTAAGTTTGATAATAGTTTATACCAAAATGCATTACGCAATGCAGGTCTAACCGCTGATGGCTACGCTGCTGTTGTTTATGAAGGTTTACTGTTTTCACAAATCCAAGAAGGCATTGTAAACAGTAATTTTTCTGTTCCTGTTCAACAAGAATTATTAGCTAAATTGTTACTACAAAAACGTACCGTACGTTTAGCTACATTCCCTGTGCTAAATGAATTAGAAAAACAAACAGCCACAGTAGAAGAACTACAAAAATTCTATGATGAACATAAGGATAGCTTCATTAATCCAGAGCAAATGGCTGTTGAGTATGTGACTATTACTCCGGCGGAATTAGCTAAAAATGTTCAAGTAACGGATGATCAAATCAAGACTTTTTATGAAACTAATAAGTCAAAATACGTCACTGTTGGCGAAGCTCGCATTGCACATATCCAAGCGGCGAATGAAAATGATGCCAAAGTAATTGAGCAAGCGCTTAGAAATGGTGAAGATTTTGCAAAAGTCGCAAAAGAGAAATCAGCCGATAAACTTTCAGCGGCTCAAGGCGGTGATTTAGGTTGGGCTAAACCAGGTATTTTCCCTAAAACATTTGAAGATACAGCAAATAGTCTACAAGTGGGACAATTTAGCCAACCAGTAAAAGTAGATGGCAATTTCCATATTATTAAAGTGCTAGAACGCAATGTTGAAAGTGCAATTCCATTAGAGCAAGTTAAAAATCAAATTACTGAAACAATTCGCAATGAATTGGTATTAAATGAATATTCTAATGTAACTCGCGAAATGGCAAATCAAGCCTTCGAGAGCAGTGGCTCACTTGAAAATGTAGCCAAAGTTGCAAATGCTCAAACACACAAAACTACTGTATTTACGCGTAATTCTGTTCCAGCGGAACTGAATAATGAAAAAGTAGTTCGTGCGTTATTTGATACTGAAATTGGTGCAAATGGTCAAAATTCAGAAGCTATCGAAATTGGTGATTCAGCAAATCCAAAGACGATTTTTGTTCGTGCGTTTGATTATAAAGCACAGTCAGTTCAAAGCTTTGATGAAGCTAAGAATGCAATCGAACAAGCTGTAAAATTACAAAAAGCTCAAGCTGCATTATTAGCAAAAGCAAAAACGCAAGTTGAAGCATTGCAAAAAGGTGAAGCAGTTAATTTACCATTTGGTCAAGCTCAAGATGTGGTGTTTGCTCAAGCACAAACGCAAAGCCCTGCGATGTTACAAACAATTTTTGCAATGGCTAAACCAACAGACAAAGCAACTTACCAAGCAAGCCAGAATGAGAATGGCGATGTGGTGATTATTGCGTTAGATAAAGTGGCTGATGGTACTGCAGAAGAGTTTAAACCATTTGCTACGCAGATCTCTCAAGCAGATCAGGTAATTTTACGTAATGATTTAATTAAAGATTTACGTAATCGAGCGAAGATCGAATATAACCAAGATTTTATTGAGCAAATTAATAATACGAAACAGTAAGATAATACTGCTAGCGCGAGCATCTCGCTCGTGCTAAAAATATGTAATGGCACGAGCGAGACGCTCGCGCCAGCTTAAATTTATGCAAAGCAGTTGTTAAAATATTGTAACTTGACAGCCTATTAAAATAGGCGCAAAATACCGAAAATTTTTAATCTTCAGGGCAGGGTGAAATTCCCGATCGGCGGTAAAGTCCGCGAGCCAAAGCAGTTGCTGCGGCAGGAATCAGTGAAATTCTGATACCGACAGTTAAAGTCTGGATGGAAGAAGAGCAAAGTATATTTAAATGGCTGAATTGTAGGGTGGGTATCCTTGCCCACCACTTTATTTCCATTTCGGCTGTTTTATTCTGCTTTTACACGCCTTGAGATCGCAAGATTTCAAGGCGTTTTTGTTATGTTCGATTTTGCGGACACGGGCACCGTGTCCCTACACTTCCATCTGCCCTACCCATTATTTAAACTCAAAATGAAAACTCATTTAGATTATATGCGCCGTGCAATTGCCTTGGCTGAACAAGCTCGCGGTTGGACAAATCCCAATCCGCTTGTTGGCTGTGTGATTGTCAAAGAGGGCGAGATAATTGCCGAGGGATACCATGAGCGTTATGGTGAGTGGCATGCCGAGCGCAATGCGATTTTAAATAGCCAAAATGATGTACGTGGTGCAACAGCTTATGTCACTTTAGAACCTTGCTGTCATCACGGCCGAACTCCTCCCTGTTCTGATCTACTTATTGAGCGTGGAATTAAAACGGTGGTGATTGGTTCGCGCGATCCGAATCCATTAGTGGCTGGCAAAGGGACAAATCAGCTCCGCCAAGCAGGGATTGAGGTGATTGAAGATGTATTGAGAGAAGAGTGCGATAAATTAAATCCGATTTTCTTCCACTACATCCAAACCAAACGCCCTTATGTATTGCTGAAATATGCGATGACTGCAGATGGTAAAATTGCCACAAGTGGTGGTGAGTCGAAATGGATTACAGGAGAACAAGCTCGAGCAAATGTACAAGTGACTCGTCATCAATACAGCTCGATTATGGTTGGTGTAGATACGGTATTAGCAGATGATCCAATGCTAAATAGCCGTATGCCAAATGCCAAACAGCTGGTGCGTATTGTGTGTGATAGCTCACTACGTACGCCCCTTGAAAGTCAATTAGTACAAACGGCTAAAGAATATCGCACCATTATTGCCACGCTAAATGAGGATCAAAACAAACATCAGCCCTACCAAAATTTCGGCGTTGAAATTGTGGTGACAAAATCAAAAGACAAGCGGATCGACTTAAACGATCTTTTGCAAAAATTAGGTGCAATGGGAATTGATAGCTTGTTGATTGAAGGTGGCTCTAATTTAAACTTTAGTGCGCTACAAGCAGGCGTTATTAATCGTGTACATTGCTATATTGCCCCGAAATTAGTCGGTGGTGTAACGGCTAAAACCCCAATCGGTGGGCAAGGTATTGAGATTTTAGCCAATGCGCTAAAATTGAAAAATCCGCAAATTAGCTTAATTGGCGAAGATATTTTATTAGATTACGAAGTAGAGAAATAAGCAGATGTTTACAGGTATTATCGAAGAAGTTGGCAAGATTGCCAAAATCCATAAACAAGGCGAATTTGCTGTGCTTACTATCACCGGCAACCGCATTTTTAGCGATATGCATTTAGGCGATAGTATCGCTGTTAATGGCGTATGTTTAACAGTAACCGAATTTGGCTCAAATCACTTCTCAGCTGATGTGATGTCAGAAACCTTAAAACGCACTTCATTAGGTGAATTACAACCAAACAGCCCAGTAAACCTTGAGCGCGCAATGGCGGCAAATGGTCGTTTTGGTGGACATATTGTGTCGGGTCATATTGATGGTACGGGCGAGATTGTGAGTATTACCCCAGCCAATAACTCAGTATGGTATCGAGTAAAAACTTCACCAAAATTAATGCGTTATATTATCGAAAAAGGCTCAATTACTATCGATGGTATTAGCTTAACGGTGGTGGATTGTGACGAAGAGAGTTTCCGAGTGTCAATCATTCCCCATACCATTGCTGAAACCAATTTAGGTAGCAAAAAAGTGGATAGCATTGTCAATTTAGAAAATGATGTGATCGGTAAATATGTGGAAAAATTATTAAGCCCACAACAAGCAACCGCCCAAAGCAATATTACCGAAGAATTTTTAAAGAAAGCAGGATTTTAACCATGTTTCAATTTTCAACCGTAGAACAAGCCCTTGAAGCACTACGCCAAGGCAAAATTATTTTAGTATCTGACGATGAAGATCGTGAGAATGAAGGGGATTTTATCTGCGCAGCAGAATTTGCCACCCCTGAAAATATCAATTTTATGGCAACTTATGGTAAAGGCTTAATCTGTATGCCAATTTCAAAAGAAATTGCGAAGAAATTAGACTTACCACAAATGGTGAACCACAATACTGATAACCACGAAACTGCTTTTACTGTCGCAATCGATCATATCGATACGGGGACCGGTATTTCAGCGTTTGAGCGTTCACTCACTGCGATAAAATTAGTTGAGGATGATGCAAAACCAAGCGATTTCCGTCGACCAGGCCATATGTTCCCACTACTTGCAAAAGATGGCGGTGTGTTAGTGCGTAATGGTCATACGGAAGCGACTGTCGATTTAGTCCGTTTAGCAGGCTTAAAGCACGCTGGTTTATGCTGTGAGATTATGGCAGAAGATGGCACAATGATGAAAATGGATGAGCTTCAAGCATTTTCACAAAAGCACAATATGCCATTTATCACTATTCAGCAGTTACAAGAATACCGTCGTGCAAAAGATTGCTTAATCGAAGAAATTTCAGTAGTAAAAATGCCAACTAAATATGGTGAATTTACTGCACATAGCTTTATCGAAAAAATTAGCGGTAAAGAGCACGTGGCGTTAGTGAAAGGCGATATTGGCAATGGCGAAGATGTACTTTGCCGTATTCACTCTGAATGTTTAACAGGTGATGCATTTGGTTCACAACGCTGTGACTGCGGCCAGCAATTTGCAGCAGCAATGGCACAAATTGAAAAAGAAGGCCGTGGCGTATTACTCTATCTTCGCCAAGAAGGTCGAGGCATTGGCTTAATCAACAAATTACGTGCTTATGAACTCCAAGATCAAGGTATGGACACCGTCGAGGCAAACCGCGCATTAGGCTTTAAAGATGATGAGCGTGAGTACCATATCGGTGCGCAGATGTTCCGTAGTCTAGGCGTGAAAACAATCCGCTTGTTAACCAACAATCCTGCGAAAATCGAGGGATTACAAGAAGTTGGCTTAAACATTGTGGCACGTGAGCCGATTATGGTTGAACCAAATCAACACGATTTAGAGTATTTAAAAGTTAAACAAGTCAAAATGAGACATATGTTTAATTTTTAATGGAAAATGGATAACGCACAGTGGACAGTGGACAGTGGACAGTGGACAGTGGGGCATTGTGCGTGAATTAACTTTTATTTGATAACGGATTTTTCACTATTCACTTTCCGTTATCCACTATTCACTTACATAGGAAACAAAAAATGGCAAAAATCACCGGTAACTTAGTTGCAACAGGTTTAAAATTCGGTATCGTTACAGCGCGCTTTAACGATTTTATCAACGACAAATTATTAAGTGGTGCGATCGACACTTTAGTTCGCCACGGTGCGGATGAAGCATCTATCGACACAGCATGGGTGCCGGGTGCATTTGAAATTCCATTAGTAGCTAAGAAAATGGCTGAGAGTGGTAAATATGATGCGGTGATCTGTTTAGGTACAGTAATTCGTGGTTCAACAACGCACTACGACTATGTATGTAACGAAGCAGCTAAGGGTATTGGCGCAGTTTCATTACAAACAGGTATCCCTGTGATCTTTGGTGTGTTAACTACTGAAAATATCGAGCAAGCAATTGAGCGTGCAGGTACTAAAGCTGGTAACAAAGGTTCTGAATGTGCATTAGGCGCAATCGAAATGGTTAATGTGTTAAAAGCACTTTAATCCAATCAAAACAAAAAAGTGGTTTAAAGATACTCTTTAAACCACTTTACGCTTCTCGATTAAGCAAATTATGCTTTGTCACCAATCAATACAGATTCTAATGCAATTTCAATCATCTCATTTAAGGTTAATTGACGTTCAGCTGCATCAATTTGTGCGCCAGTACGGATGTGGTCTGATACCGTGCAGATAGTTAATGCTTTCGCACCAAATTCTGCTGCCACGCCGTAGATACCTGCTGCTTCCATTTCTACACCTAAGATACCGTATTTTTCCATTACATCAAACATTTGGAAATCAGGCGTATAGAATAAATCCGCAGAGAAGATATTACCTACACGTGCGTTTACGCCTTTTGCTTTAGCTGCTTGTACTGCTGCTAAAGTTAGGTCGAAGTCTGCGATTGCTGCAAAATCGTTATCTTTGAAACGGATACGGTTAACTTTAGAGTCTGTACATGCGCCAGTTGCAATGATTACATCACGTACGTTTACATCAGCACGTACTGCACCACAAGTACCGATACGGATAATTTTTTTCACGCCATATTCAGTGATTAGCTCTTTTGCATAGATTGAGCAAGAAGGAATCCCCATGCCGTGACCCATAACAGAGATTTTACGGCCTTTATAAGTCCCCGTGTAACCAAACATATTACGTACGTCAGTTACTAATTGAGGGTTTTCTAAGAAGTTTTCCGCAATGTATTTTGCACGAAGTGGGTCACCTGGCATTAAAACTACATCTGCAAATGCACCTTCTGGAGCGTTAATATGTGGAGTCATTTTGTTGTCCTCTAGTTGTGGATTAATATCCTGATGTGTGATGATTTACTTGCGTGTCATTTAAAGTTGCAAGTAAATTCGCTAATAAACTTGAAGCTCCGAAACGGAAATGAGCGCTATTCACCCAATCAGTTCCTAAAATATCCTTCGCAAGTTGTAAATATTGTTGTGCTTCTTCGCTAGTTTTAACGCCACCAGCAGCTTTAAAACCAACACTATCAGCAACATTTAGATCGCGAATTGTTTCTAGCATTATTCTAGCAGATTCTAGGGTAGCATTAACAGGCACTTTTCCTGTTGATGTTTTAATAAAATCTGCACCAGCTTGAATTGAAATCTCACTCGCTTGACGAATAAGCTGTTCTGTTTTGAGTTCGCCAGTTTCAATGATAACTTTTAGCAATACATTTTGTGCTGAACATAATTGCTTACATTGTTGAACTAGCTCAAAGCCAATTTGAGTATTGCCAGCAATCAATGCTCGATATGGAAATACAACATCAACCTCATCTGCACCATATGCAATGGCTGCTTTTGTTTCTGCAAGCGCAATTTCGATATCATCATTGCCGTGTGGGAAGTTTGTCACTGTCGCAATCTTGATTTTTTCAAGACCAAGTTGCTTCAATGTCTTACGAGCAATCGGGATAAATCTTGGATAGATACAGATTGCTGCAGGACTACCAAATTCCGTTTTTGCTTGTTGGCAAAGAGAAATAACTTTTTCATCTGTGTCATTATCATTTAAGGTGGTTAAATCCATCAATGATAATGCTTGCTGTGCAATTTGTTTTATATTCATTTTCAATTCCTCATTATAGGCAAACGTTTTACTAGGCTATAAATGACAACACCACGGTTTCCCGTGGTGTTTAGCGTGCTATAAAATTAAAGTACTGCGCCGCCAATTCCGATAAATAAGCCAGCAATAGCACCACTCATTAAGTTAGAAAGGGAACCTGCTAATACAGCTTTAAGACCATATTTTGCAATATCTGCACGACGGTTTGGAGCCATACCACCTAAACCACCAATTAAAATACCAATTGAGCTAAAGTTTGCAAAACCACATAGTGCAAATGTAATTATTGCGACTGTTTTTGCATCTAGCTGAACAGCGCTCTCAGGCGAGAGATATTTAAGGAAATCAACGTAAGCAACAAACTCATTAACCACTAATTTCTGACCGATTAATGAACCAGCAATTTGTGATTGTTCCCATGGAACACCGATTAACCAAGCTAATGGTTGGAATACATAACCAAGCAATGATTGAATTGTTACACCTTCGAAGCCAATTAACCCAGCTCCCCAACCAATGATACCATTTAACATGGCAATTAATGCAATAAATGTTAATAACATAGCACCAACGTTCATTGCTAATTGTAAACCAGAGAAAGTACCCATCGCAGCAGCTTCAATTACATTTGATGGTTTTTCTTCTTGCTCATCTGCTGATAATTCATCTCTAAAAGATTCTGTTTGTGGGAATAAAATTTTTGCAAATAATAAACCACCAGGAGCAGCCATAAATGAAGCAGCAATCAAATACGGAAGTGGAATCCCCATACTTGCATAGCTAATCATTACTGCACCTGCAACAGATGCTACACCGCCACTCATCACTGCAAATAACTCTGAATTTGTCATTGCTTTAATAAATGGTTTAACAAGTAAAGGAGCCTCTGTTTGACCAACAAAAATATTTGCTGCAGCAGACATTGATTCAGGTTTTGACGTGCCTAATACTTTTTGTAATGCACCACCAAGAAGTCTAATAATAAACTGCATGATGCCAAGATAGTAAAGAACTGAAATTAACGCAGAGAAGAAAATGATTGGAGGGAGAACACGGAGAGCAAAAATAAAGCCTTCGCCACCAAAGACTTCAAAAACTTTATTACTTACTAAGCCGCCAAATAAAAAACTCATACCAGCATTAGAATAATCCATCACTGCACTAACACCTTTTGCAGCAGCTAACAGAGCATCTCGTCCAGCAGGAACATAAAGAATTAGTGCACCGATACCAACTTGAATAGCTAGAGCACCTAATACTGTACGGAAATTAATTGCCTTTTTGTTATTTGAGAACAGGAAGGCGATTGCAAGAAGAACAACCATACCTAATAGGCTATTTAAAACATCCATAAAAACCTCAATTATTTGATTACAAATTGAATAAAAATTGACTTTTAAATCAAAAAATCAACTACTTTAAAAGTTCAATAACTATACCTAGTTTTTTTGTCAAAATCTTCAATTTTTTATAAGCAAACGATTGTTTGAAGATTTAAAGATCAAAAATTTGATCTACCTCTCACTTTTTCACTGAACTGATTGATTTGCTCACCTCTGAGGATTATTCTTGGAGCCAATATTCTTTTTATTAAAAAGTGATGGAGTTTTTATGTCAAAGTTAACTAAAGAACAAATTCTAATTCAATTAAAAAATGGTCTAATTGCATCTTGTCAACCTGTAGATAATGGCCCGATGGACTCTCCAGAAATTGTTGCTGCAATGGCTGCAGCATCTGTTGCTGGTGGTGCAGCAGGTCTGCGTATTGAAGGCATTGAAAATTTAAAAGCAGCTAGAGCTGCTGTTGATGTTCCAATTATTGGGATTGTTAAACGCGATCTTCCTGATAGCCCTGTCCGAATTACCCCATTTTTACAAGATATAGATGATCTTTACAATGCAGGAGCAGATATTATTGCTTTTGATGGTACTGATCGAGTTCGCCCAACAACCATTGAAGCTTGTGTAAAACGAATCCAAGAACTAGGTGCTATGTCAATGGCTGACTGCTCAAACTTTGCTGAGGGAATGTATTGCCAATCTCTAGGTGTTGATTTAATTGGTAGCACAATGTCTGGCTATACAGGCGGTGAAATACCGAAAGATCCCGATGTACAATTAGTACGAGATTTTGTGGCGAATGGCTGTAGAGTGATGGCTGAAGGTCGTTATAACACCCCAGAACTTGCGGCGGTTGCAATTGAAAATGGGGCTTATGCAGTGACTGTTGGTTCAGCATTAACCCGATTGGAACATATAGTGAGTTGGTTTGTAGGCGCTATCAATAATCGTAAAAATGCATAAAAGGAGCATATTATGGCTTGTTTGGCTATTGATGTAGGTGGTACGAAAATTGCAGCTGCATTAGTAACGTTAAATGGAAAGGACGTATGCGTTGAACAACGTATTCAGATTCATACACCACAAAATCCAAGTGCTGAAGCGTTAGATTCTACTCTTGCTGAAATTCTGCAAAAATTTGTAGGTCTGTTTGATAAAGTTTCTGTAGCGTCAACAGGGATTATTCAAAATGGAATTTTAACTGCCTTGAACCCTAAAAATTTAGGTAATCTTGCTTTTTTCCCTCTCGAAGAAAGCATCAGAAAACATACAGATAAGCCAATAATATTACTCAACGATGCTCAAGCTGCAGGCTGTGCTGAATATTTACGTAATGACGATGTGGAAAATTTTGCTTTTATCACCGTTTCAACTGGTGTTGGTGGTGGAATTATTCTCAATCGTAAACTTTTTACAGGAAAAAATGGTGTAGCTGGACATATTGGTCATAGTCTTGCAGATCCAAATGGTGAAATTTGTGGTTGTGGTCGAGTAGGTTGTGTCGAAGCTGTTGCCGCAGGGCGTGCAATTGCACGTGATGCTGCTAAATGGAAAAATCCGTGTGATCCGCCCGAAGTATTTAACCGCTTCCGTGCAAATGATCCACAAGCGGTCGCTTTAGTGGATAAGTCTGCAAGAGCGATTGCAAATTTAATTGCAGATCTCACCATCACTCTTGATATTCAACGTGTTGCAGTAGGTGGTAGCGTCGGTTTAGCAGAAGGTTATTTAGATCGTGTTAAACATTTCTTGGACGAAATGCCCAAAATCTATAGTCCAGAAGTTGTCACTGCTTTTTATGCACAAGATGCAGGCCTGATAGGCGCGGCTTGGTGGGCTGATCATTATTTATAGATCCCATAAAATCGAAATACTATGCAACCTTAGTTTTAGCTAAGGTTGCGTTTGTAATTAAGCAGCATCTGTAATAATTTCCTTTTCTACCCTAAATTTTCCTTGATTTTTCCCCTTAACGCCCTAATCTATCTGGACGTTTTTATTGATCAAGGAAATAAAATGTCAAATAATCCACTTTTAAACTACACAGGCTTACCTGCCTTTTCGCAAATCAAAGCCGAACATATTCAACCAGCCGTTGAAGCGGTGATCAAAGAGTGTCGCGATGTGATTGAAGCGGTTGCTCAAATCGAAAATCCAACTTGGGAAAACTTCTACTTATCACAAGCAGTTGCGGGAGATAAATTCTCACGTGCATGGTCCCCTGTAGGCCATTTGAATGGTGTAAAAAACTCACCTGAATTACGTGAAGCCTATCAAGCATGTTTACCGCTACTTTCTGAATACAGCACCTGGGCGGGCCAACACCAAGGCTTATATCAAGGCTATGTAAAATTAAAAAGTAGTCCTGAATTTGCGACCTACTCAAAAGCACAACAAAAAACCATTGAGAACAGCCTACGTGATTTTGAATTATCGGGTATTTCTCTACCTGCAGATAAACAAAAACGTTATGGCGAAGTGACTTCGCGTTTATCTGAACTTAGCTCGCAATTTAGCAACAATGTGCTAGATGCAACAATGGGCTGGGATATTGTGGTTACTGATGAAACACAATTAAAAGGCTTACCAGAATCAGCATTAGAAGCCGCAAAATTATCCGCTGAAAGTAAAGGTCAAAAAGGCTATCGTTTTACCTTAGAATTCCCAAGCTACTACCCTGTTTTAACTTACTGTGAAAACCGTGAATTACGTGCAATGGTTTATAAAGAGTATGCAACCCGTGCGTCAGACCAAGGTTCAAATGCAGGTAAATGGGATAACTCTGCCAATATTGATGAGAAATTAAAATTACGCCTAGAGTTAGCGAACTTATTAGGTTTTGAAACCTATGCAGACTACTCTCTTGCAACCAAAATGGCGGAAAGTCCAAAACAAGTAATTGAGTTCTTAGAAGATTTAGCTCAACGCTCAAAAGCACAAGGCGAAAAAGAGTTAGCGGAATTACGTGCTTTTGTTGAGAAAGAGTATGGCGTAACGGATATTGAGCCTTGGGATATTGGTTTCTACAGCGAAAAACAAAAGCAAGCGTTATACGCAATTAATGATGAAGAACTTCGTCCATATTTCCCAGAAAACCGCGTGCTTTCGGGTTTATTTGAATTAATGAAGCGTATCTTCGGTTTACGAATCGAAGAGCAATTTGATGTAGATACATGGCATAAAGATGTGCGTTTCTTCAATATTTTCGATGAAACTGACCGCTTGCGTGGCTCATTCTATTTAGATTTATATGCTCGTGAGAACAAACGTGGTGGTGCGTGGATGGATGACTGTATTGGTCAAAAACGCCTTGCAGATGGTTCATTACAAACGCCAGTGGCATATTTAACCTGTAACTTCAATAAGCCGATTGGGAATAAACCTGCGCTCTTTACCCATGACGAAGTAACCACGCTATTCCACGAATTTGGTCACGGTATTCATCATATGCTAACTGAAATTGATGTGCCAGATGTGGCAGGTATCAATGGCGTGGCTTGGGATGCTGTGGAATTACCGAGCCAATTCTTAGAGAACTGGTGCTGGGAAGAAGAAGCTTTGGCATTTATTTCAGGTCACTACGAAACAGGCGAACCATTACCAAAAGAAAAATTAACCCAATTACTTAAAGCGAAAAATTACCAAGCGGCAATGTTTGTATTGCGTCAGCTTGAGTTTGGTATCTTCGACTTCCGTTTACACATGGCACAACCATGTGAAAACTTAGTGATGGATACTTTAAAAGCAGTGAAAGCAGAAGTGGCAGTGATTACTTCGCCAACTTTCGTACGCACACCACATAGCTTTAGCCATATCTTCGCAGGTGGTTATGCGGCAGGTTACTACAGCTATTTATGGGCAGAAGTGCTTTCAGCTGATGCTTTCGGACGTTTTGAAGAAGAAGGCATTTTCAGCCGTGAAGTTGGTCAATCCTTCTTAGATAATATCTTAACTCGTGGCGGTTCAGAAGAGCCAATGGTGCTATTTGAACGCTTCCGTGGTCGCAAGCCAAGCTTAGATGCATTGTTAAGACATAAAGGAATTGCATAATTCCGTTTAAAGTACCGAGTATAATTCGTTATACTTGGTAAAACTTATTTTATTATTTAGGAATATTATGTCTTTAGATCTATTAGATATCCGTCACCGTATTACCCAAGTTGATCGTGATCTATTAAAATTACTTTCTGAGCGTCATCGCCTTGCTTATGACGTTGTACGCAGTAAAGAGATCACCCAAAAACCTTTGCGTGATGTGGTACGAGAAAAACAATTACTACAAGAACTTGTAAACTATGCAGAAGCTGAAAATTATCAGCTAGATCCACAGTACGTTACTCAAATCTTCCAACGTATTATCGAAGATTCGGTTCTGACTCAACAAAACTATCTGCAAAACAAGCTTAATGAAATTAAAGAACTGAATACCACTATTGCTTTTCTAGGCATGCATGGCTCATATTCACATTTAGCTTCACGTCAATTTGCAAAAAATTACCAAGACTCTTTAATTGAGTTAAGTTGTGAATCTTTTGATGCTGTATTTGAAAAAGTACAAAGTGGTGACGCTGATTTTGGGGTATTGCCACTGGAAAATACCACTTCTGGATCAATCAATGAAGTGTATGATCTGCTTCAACATACGGATCTTGCGTTAGTTGGTGAATTGGCTTATCCGATCAAACATTGTGTACTCGCGCCACAACATATTGATTTAGCTGAAATCAATACAATTTATACACATCCACAGCCTGCACAGCAATGTAGTCAATTTATCCAAAATTTAGATAAAGTTCATGTTCACTACTGTGAAAGTAGCTCCCATGCAATGCAGATGGTTGCCCGTCTAAATCAACCAAATTGTGTCGCATTAGGTAATGAAGATGGCGGTAAATTGTATGGCTTAGAAGTAGTAAAAACGGATATTGCTAACCAGAAAAACAACATCACGCGTTTTATTGTGCTTGCGAAAAAGCCAGTGAAAGTTTCACCACAGGTTCAAACTAAGACATTGCTATTAATGACTACGACACAACAAGCTGGTGCATTAGTTGATGCATTAATGGTATTTAAAACTCACGGTATTCGTATGATGAAATTAGAATCTCGTCCAATTTATGGTAAACCTTGGGAAGAGATGTTCTATGTGGAATTAGAAGCAAATATTCATTCGGAAAATACTCAAAAAGCATTGGCAGAGCTTGAGAAAGTGACTAGCTACTTAAAAGTGTTAGGTTGCTATCCAAGTGAAATTATTGAGCCAGTGAAATTGTAGAAAATCTCCCCCAACCCCCTCTTTGTCAAAGAGGGGGCTTATCTCTACTTATATGGAGATCTGTTCCCCTCTTTAGAAAAGAGGGGCTAGGGGAGATTTGAAAATGTAAATAATATGAAAAAAGCTTATACGAGAAAAACCTTTACCCCACGTCCTAAAAAGCCAACAATCTCTTTTGCTGAGACTGTCGTCGTGTTATTGAATAAGCCCTATGATGTGCTAACTCAATTCACTGACGATCAAAATCGCCAAACTCTCAAGGATTTTATACCGATCCCAAATGTATATCCCGTTGGGCGATTAGATCGCGATAGCGAAGGTTTACTATTGCTAACTAACAATGGCGAGATTCAACATCGTTTGGCAAATCCTAAATTTGAAAAAGAAAAAACCTACTGGGTGCAAGTGGAAGGAGCTCCTAAAGAGCAAGATCTTGATAAACTCCGTAAAGGCATAGAATTAAAAGATGGTTTAACCAAGCCGGCAAAAGCTAAACAGATTGCCGATCCTGAATTTAATTGGGAAACTGCGCCAAAGATCCGAGAGCGTAAATCGATTCCAACATCTTGGATTGAGCTTAAAATTTCAGAGGGGAAAAATCGTCAAGTGCGCCGTATGACTGCCCATATTGGTTTTCCTACTCTGCGTTTAATTCGTGTTGGATTAGGCAATTTTCAACTCGGTAATTTAGGCAATGGTGAATATCAGATTCTAGATGAACACCAAAAACAGAAATTATTTAAGCAATTAGGTTTACCAGTGAATAAGTAAATTCGCTTTTGATTACATAGCACTTTCTCTGTAAAAAGAGTACACTATTAACAATTACGTTGACTATAAGGATAAACAAATGGCAATTTTAGTTACTGGCGGAGCTGGCTATATTGGTTCGCATACTGTTGTGGAGTTATTAAATACAAATCGCGATATCGTAGTATTAGATAACCTTTCAAACTCATCTGAAGTATCACTTGAGCGTGTAAAGAAAATTACTGGCAAAACAGCTAAATTTTACCAAGGCGATATTTTAGATCGCGAAATCCTACGCAAGATTTTTGCGGAAAATCAAATCGACTCTGTTATCCACTTCGCAGGTTTAAAAGCAGTAGGGGAAAGTGTACAAAAACCACTTTACTACTACCAAAACAATGTGACAGGTTCAATCGTATTAGTTGAAGAAATGTTAAAAGCGAATGTAAATACTATCGTATTTAGTTCATCAGCAACGGTTTATGGTGATCCTGCAGAGATTCCTATCACTGAAAACTGCCCTGTTGGCGGTACAACTAATCCTTATGGTACATCAAAATATATGGTTGAACGTATCTTAGAAGATACTACCAAGGCGTTCCCACAATTTAGTGCTGTAGTATTACGCTACTTTAACCCAGTTGGCGCACATTCTAGTGGCTTAATCGGCGAAGACCCGAATGGTATTCCAAATAACTTATTACCTTATATTAGCCAAGTTGCAGTAGGTAAACTTCAGCAACTTTCTGTATTTGGTAGCGATTATGATACCTACGATGGCACAGGTGTTCGTGATTATATTCATGTTGTAGATTTAGCAATTGGTCATTTAAAAGCGCTAGAAAAACATCAAGATGACGCAGGCTTCCACATTTATAATTTAGGTACGGGCACAGGCTATTCTGTATTAGATATGGTTAAAGCATTTGAGCAATCTAATGAAATCCAAGTACCTTATAAATTAGTTGATCGTCGTCCCGGTGATATTGCAACTTGCTATTCAAACCCGAAAAAAGCCTTAGAAGTATTAGGCTGGAAAACAGAACGCGATTTAAATCAAATGATGAAAGATACTTGGAACTGGCAAAAGAATAATCCTAACGGATATAAAGGATAATTAAGGGGGCTCTATGTCCGAGCAAGTTAAACCATCAATTTGGCAACAAATTTTCTCGAAAAATATGTTGCTCTGTATATTTACTGGTTTCACTTCTGGTTTACCACTTTATGTGTTATTCCAATTAGTACCTGCGTGGATGAGTGATAGTAATGTTGATGTGAAAACTATCGGTTTCTTTACGCTGATTGGTTTCCCATATACGTGGAAATTTATGATTTCGCCATTACTTGACCGTTACTATCCTAATTTCTTAGGTCGTCGTCGTAGTTGGATGTTTATGACTCAAGTTGGCTTACTGGCACTACTTGCATTATTAGGTCAATTTAATCCATCACAAAGTATTCAAACGGTGGCCATTATCGCAACAGCAATTGCAGTATTCTCTGCGGTACAAGACATCGTAGTGGATGCTTATCGTCGTGAAATTTTAAGCGATAGTGAATTAGGCTTAGGTAATTCTATCCACGTAAATGCTTACCGTATTGCGGGTTTAGTTCCTGGGGGAGTATCCCTAGTATTAGCAGATAGTATGCCGTGGGATAGCGTATTTATCTTTACGGCGTTATTTATGATTCCGGGTTTAGTACTCTCTTTATTCTTAAGTAAAGAGCCAAATGTACCACAAATTGATCGTAGCTTGCCTTTCTATCAAGCCTTTGCTCAACCTTTTAAAGAGTTTTTTGGTCGTAAAGGACTCATGGCAGGTTTAGGGTTAATCCTATTTATCTTCTTATATAAATTTGGCGACTCTCTAGCAACTTCGCTACAGACTAAATTTATTTTAGATATGGGCTTTAGTAAAACAGATATTGGAACCATCGTGAAAATTAACTCACTTTGGGCATCAATTATTTCTGGTATGCTTGGCGGTATTATGATGATCCGCTTAGGGATTAATAAATCCCTATGGGCGTTTGGTTTTATACAATTAATTACTATCCTCGGTTTCGTCTGGATGGCAAGCCATGGTCACTTTAAGACCGTTGGCGCTTATGAACTATTTGTTCTAACGACAGTAATTATCGGTGAATATATCGGGGTAGGTTTAGGTACCGCGGCTTTCGTTGCCTTTATGGCGAAAGAAACTAATCCTCTCTACACCGCAACTCAATTAGCTATTTTCACCAGTTTATCCGCAATTCCAAGCAAACTATTTGGGGCTTTTTCCGGTGTACTCGTTGAAAATTTTGGCTACTACACATTCTTCTGGATTTGCTTCTTTGTGGGAATTCCAGGTATGTTGATGTTATTTAAAGTCGCACCGTGGTCAGAAAAGGCGAAATAGTGCTCTCTGTATAACTCTCTCCCGATTTCGGGAGAGAGACAGATTTGAGCAAAACAACGTTTTTGCGAAAATCAGAGAGAGGGACATTAAATAAATTTGCAATTCTAGGCGGTAATCGCTAAGGTTACCGCTATTCTTTTGATTAACTTTAGAGGTTTTTATGAAAATCATTCTTTTAGGCGCACCAGGTGCGGGTAAAGGTACACAAGCACAATTTATGATGAACAAATTTGGTATCCCACAAATCTCAACGGGCGATATGTTCCGTGCTGCGATTAAAGAAGGTACTGAATTAGGTAAACAAGCAAAAGCGTTAATGGACGAAGGTAAATTAGTACCAGATGAATTAACTGTTGCGTTAGTTAAAGACCGTATTGCTCAACCAGATTGTGCAAACGGTTTCTTATTAGATGGTTTTCCACGTACAATTCCACAAGCAGATGCATTAAAAGATGCAGGCGTGAAAATCGACTTCGTATTAGAGTTTGATGTAGCTGATGAAGTGATCGTTGAGCGTATGAGCGGCCGTCGTGTACACCAACCATCTGGCCGTACATACCATGTAGTTTACAATCCGCCAAAAGTGGAAGGTAAAGATGACGTAACTGGCGAAGATTTAATTATCCGCCAAGACGATAAGCCTGAAACAGTATTAGATCGTTTAGCGATTTACCACAAACAAACTAAGCCATTAATCGCTTACTACACAGCAGAAGCTGAAGCAGGCAACACTCAATACTTCCGCTTAGACGGTACAAAACCAGTTGAAGAAGTAAGTGCTGAGTTAAACAAATTATTAAGCTAATTTGACTCATTATTTTAAGACTAAACGCGCATTTTTTATGCGCGTTTTTTTATACCTGTAATTTACAAACTTGAAAAACCTAGCTACAATCTATTGATAATTATTATCGTTAATAAAAAGGAGTTTTGAATGTTCAAAAAGACATTGATCACATTAGGTTGTTTAATGACCATCGGTTCGGTATTTGCAAAAGAAGTAACAATTCCCACCGCTCGTGGTAATGTAACTATTGATGCTCCACCAGCAAAAATAGCTGTATATGACACTGGTAGTATCGATACATTGCATGCACTAGGTGTAAAAGTAGATGGTATTGCTAATGCAGTTAAAGTATTGCCCTACGCAAAATCAACTTTTGATAATGCTACTTTTGTGGGAACTGTATTTGAACCAGATTTAGAGGCATTACATGCTCTAAAACCTGATTTAATTATTGTAGGCACTCGTTCTGCAAAGAAATTTGATGATGTCAGTGCAATCGCACAAACTATTGATATGACTGATAATGGTGACAAACTTATTGAAGATGGCTTAAAACGCCTCGATAGCTTTGGAAAATTATTCGATAAACAAGAACAAGCTGATAAATTAAAAACTGAAATTGAAACCTTATATAAAGAAACCCAACAAGCTGTAAAAGGTAAAGGTAATGGTTTAATTATCATGGTGAATGGCGGAAAAATCTCAGCTTTTGGTTCAGGTTATCGTTTAAGCTGGATTCACAATAGCTTAGGTATTCCAATGGCAGATGACAGCATTAAAATTGCTGGCCATGGTAAACCCGTTAGTTTTGAATTTATCCAAAAATTAAATCCTGATTGGTTATTTGTTATGGACCGCATAGCATCTATCGGACAAGAAGGAAAAAGTGCACAAGAAGTACTAGATAATGCACTTATCCATCAAACAAAAGCATGGAAAAATGGCCATATTGTCTATTTAAGCAATGCTTCTTACCTTGCACCAGGTGGCATTGAACAACTTAGAATGGATTTAACCAATATCAAACAAGCGTTTGAAAATAAATAACGTTCTTTCCTCTTTTCCTTGCCTCCAAGGGCAAGGAAAATCATTTGTAATGGATTATGCTCTCTTTAAACAAAATAAACCTACTTATCCTTTTTATTCTCTGCCCAATTAGTATCACTACTGGGGTTGCAGATTTTCATTGGCAAAATATTTTTAGCCAACCAGAGCA
The DNA here is from genome assembly GCA_002002485.1 of Pasteurellaceae bacterium 15-036681. GTDB lineage: Bacteria > Pseudomonadota > Gammaproteobacteria > Enterobacterales > Pasteurellaceae. The sequence continues at coordinate 16,921 of MQVI01000016.1, read as the reverse complement.
AACTCAGTTGCTATTTGTTAGCCGCTTACCACGTACTCTTGCTGTAGTTCTTGTGGGAGCAACACTTGCTATTGCTGGAATGGTATTGCAAATCGTACTTAAAAATCGCTTTATCGAACCGAGTATGATTGGTGCAAGCCAAAGTGCTGGCTTGGGAATTTTACTTACTAGCTTACTTTTCCCAACCTCAGCTTTGATAGTAAAAATGTCGTTGGCGACGCTTTCTGCACTCATTGGAATGGGGATCTTTTCACTACTTTTGAACCGCCTACCGCCTTATCAACATTTGATGGTTCCTTTAGTTGGGATTGTATTTGGTAATATCATTGAATCAATCAGTACTTTTATTGCTTATGAAACAGATAGCCTACAAGTGCTATACATCTGGTTCTCTGGTGATTTTTCAGGGATACTTGCAGGGCGATATGAACTACTTTGGTTCACTGCTGGCCTCGGAATTCTAGTCTATATTATGGCAGATAGACTAAGTATTGCCGGCTTGGGTCGTAATCTTAGTACAAGTTTAGGAGTAAACTATCGTCAAATGACATGGATTGCGCTGTTTATCGTAGCCATGATTACATCTGTCGTCGTGGTTACAGTAGGGCAAATCCCTTTTATTGGACTCGTCGTGCCCAATATTGTTTCTCGCCTAGCAGGTGATCGCCTACGTCATAATTTACCATCCGTTGCGTTATTCGGTGCTAACTTAGTGCTATTTTGTGATATTTTAGGGCGCATAGTAAATGCACCTTACGAGATCCCAATTTCAACCCTATTCGGTGTGGTCGGCACACTGATTTTCCTTTACCTACTATTTAAGGGCAAGCGCAATGGCTAGATCATCAAAATTTATTATTAATTTACTACTTGTTTGCTTAACGGTAGTAAGCATTGCGTTCTTAACTTATAACGTTAAAGGAAACTGGGATTTTGTATTATCCTTACGTGGTAAAAAGCTATTAATGCTGATTATTATTGGCTACAGTATCGGTATTTCAACACTATTATTTCAAACCTTAACTCATAATCCTATTTTAACACCGAGCATATTGGGATTTGATTCGCTCTACTTGCTTATACAAACTGCTTTAGTTTTTATATTCGGTGGCTTGGGATTTACTCAATTAGATGCAAGCGGTAAGTTTTTGCTAGAAACTTGCTTAATGCTTGGTGGCTCATTATTACTATTTTTAACCTTAACTAAAGGTAAAACCGATATTACACGTATGATTTTAATTGGTGTGATATTTGGGGTGCTGTTTAGAAGCTTAAATAATTTCTTACAACGAATGGTCGATCCAACAGAGTTTGCAATAGCACAAGGTTCTTCTTTCGCTGATTTTAATAGTGCTAAACCAAGTTTAATTTGGATCGGCTTAGTGATTACATTATTGTCAGTAGTTTGGATCTGGAAACAGCATCACAAGCTAGACGTATTACTCCTTGGTAAAGATGGAGCGATTGGACTAGGTTTAGATTACCATAAATTTTCACGTCAATTACTTATCTGCTGTGCACTACTTGTTTCAGTCTCAACAGCATTAGTAGGTCCAGTACTCTTTTTAGGATTATTAATTTGCGCACTCGTTAATGCAATTGCTCCCCAAATGCACCATAACATAAGGATTCCTATGGTCTTTATGGTTTCAGCAATAACGCTTATTTTAGGGCAATTAGTCTTTGAACAAATACTTAAAATGCAAGGAGTACTAAGCGTGGTAATTGAATTTGTTGGCGGTATTGTGTTTATTTATTTGATGTTAAAACGTAAGAAATAATATATCAGCTCTAACTCGCTTGCCAGAGAGGGGGTAAACATAAGGAATTTAAATGATAAAAATAACCAATCTTTCCCACAAAATCGATAATAATTTGATTTTAGATGGTATTAACTTAACCATTAACGATGGCGGAATTACTGCCCTTATTGGTGCAAATGGTGCGGGTAAATCGACTCTTCTTTCATTGATCGCTCGTCTGCAACCGATACAGCAAGGTGAAATTCACTTAAATGATTTGGATATTAGCAAAAGTCCATCACGTACTATCGCCCGACATTTAGCGATTCTTACCCAAGACAATTCTATTCATAGCAGAATTACTGTTAACGATTTACTGATGTTTGGCCGCTATCCACACCATCAAGGGCGGATTCAAGATGAAGATAGAGAAATTGTTGAAGATGCATTAGTTCGATTTGAACTAGTTGATTTGAAAGATCGATTTTTAAGTGAGCTTTCTGGAGGGCAACGTCAACGCGCTCTGATTGCGATGACATTTTGTCAGCAAACTAGCTATGTATTACTTGATGAGCCGCTGAATAATTTGGATATGTTCCATGCTCGTGAACTAATGCGCTTACTGCGTCGTTTAACCGATGAATTAAAACTGACTACGGTTATGGTGGTACACGATATTAATATGGCATCTGCCTATGCTGATACTATTATAGCAATGAAAAACGGTAAAATTGAGATGATCGGATCGCCAGAAAAAATCATTACAGAAGCGAATTTGAAAATTCTCTTTAACCTTGATGCTCAAGTCTTAGAACATCAAGGAAAACCACTTGTAGTACATCATATGTAAGATATCTATACGGCTTATATATTCTTATTATCCCTGACATTGAATGTGGAGGGATTTTTAGTTATTGCATGCAAAATTTCTCCTAAAAATAACCGCTTATCTTTCTATAATGAAAATAATTTTGTAAATTTTTTGGTAGACCCTTTGCATTTCAATGTCAATTCAGCTATATTCTCCATTAAGCAATTTTTGGAGCTATTATGAACAACATTCGCAAACATCATCATCACCATTTACCTGAATAATCTTTCGGGCATTTTGTGTGTTCGGAAGAAACTTCCGAGCGAAATGTGTAGCGAATGCAAATAGCAAAAAAGCCAAAACAAATTTCAACCCCTCGGAAGATAACTTTCGGGGGGTTTCTTTTTATCAATAATTTAAAAAATAAAGGACACAATATGAAAAAGCTCACAACATTAGCCACATTGATCTCCGCCTTTGCTCTAAATAGCGCTTATGCAGCCCCGATCAAAACTTTTACCTATTGCGTTGAATCTTCGCCAATGTTTCTTAATCCACAAATGGCAACAGACGGTGCAAGTTTTGACGTTGGGCAAGCCGTTTTCGACCGCTTGATCGCCTTTGAAAAAGGCACAACGAACATCATTCCTTCTCTTGCTGAAAAATGGCAAGTCTCTGACGACGGCAAAACTTATCTTCTTACTCTGCGTAAAAACGTAAAATTCCACTCAAATAAAGACTTCAAACCAACTCGTGATTTCAATGCCGATGATGTGGTGTTCTCATACACTCGTTTTATTGATGAAAATAATCCATACCACAAAGTTTCTGGCGGTAGCTATGAATTATTCACTGGTGTGGATATGCAAAATATTATTGATACCGTTGAAAAAGTCGATGATTACATTGTGAAATTCACTTTAAAAGTGCCAAATGCACCATTTTTATCAAATCTTGCCTTAGATTATGGGGCGATTTTATCGGCGGAATATGCAGATAAAATGCTAAAAGCAGGCACACCAGAAAAAGTAGATACCAACCCGATTGGCACAGGCCCATATTCATTCTATTCTCACCAAAAAGATGCAAATGTGCGTTTTATGGCGTTTCCACAATACTGGCAGGGTAAGTCAAAAATTGACCGCTTAATCTTTACGGTAACCCCTGATGCAACAGTGCGTACGGCAAAACTTCAAAAAAATGAGTGCCAAGCGATTCCTTATCCGAATCCTGCGGATTTACCAACGCTAAAAGCCGATCCAAATATCAATGTGCTTGAGAATCCGGGCTTAAATATCGGCTATATCACGCTTAATGCACGCCAAAAACCGTTGGATAATGTGCTTGTACGTAAAGCGTTAAACTATGCGGTAAATAAAGATGCAGTGTTAGAGTCTGTTTATCAAGGCGCAGGCTTAAAAGCGAAAAACCCGATTCCGCCGTCAGTTTGGGGCTATAACGATAATGTGGTTGATTTTGAATATAATCCTGAAAAAGCCAAAGAATTGTTGAAAGAAGCCGGCTTTGAAAATGGTTTTGAAACAGAACTTTGGGCGATGCCTGTTTCACGTCCTTATAACCCAAATGCACGCCGTATGGCAGAGATGATCCAACACGACTGGGCGCAGATCGGCGTACAGGCGAAGATTGTTAGCTATGAATGGGGCGAGTACCTTAAACGTATGGCAAAAGGCGAACACGCCACAGGTATGATGGGCTGGACGGGCGATAATGGCGACCCAGATAACTTCTTTACCCCACTTTTAACCTGTAATGCCGTTGAGTTAGGCTCAAACTATGCAGGCTTCTGCGATAAAGAGTTTGATGAAGCGATCAATAAAGCGTCTCAAATCAATGATAAAGCAGAGCGTGAGCAGATCTATAAAGATGCACAAGTGAAGATGAAAGAGTTAGCAGTATGGCTCCCAATTGCGCACTCAACGGTATTCTTCCCAATCCGCAAAGAAGTAAAAGGCTATGTGCCAAGTCCATTTATGGCACACAACTTCTATGGGATTGATGTGGAGTAGATAATATTTATACCGATTGCCTTGCAATCAACGAGCATTTTAATGCTACAGTTTCTTTCTCTGTTCGACCTTGAATAAAATGTAGCATTGCTTGCTCGCCCATTTCATAATGGGGTAGTTGAACAGTGGTTAGGGGCGGTAAAAATAGATGAGCGACCCCTACCATATTGTCATAACCTGTTACTGCAACGTCTTCAGGAATTTTAAGCCCCTTTCTTAGCAATAACTGGTAAGCGACAAAAGCAATGCGATCATTGCCACATACCACTACATCAAAATCAAACGGTTCTCCATTTTCTAATAAATCCGCCAACGGCTTTGCGCCCCCTAAATAATTTTCTTCATCAGGTTGCATAAAGAAATGCACCGGTTGCAGTGGACTTTCTTGACTAAACCATACATCTTCAAAGCCCTGTTTGCGATTTTGAGTGGCAATATAGTTAATGGGAATATGTAAAAACAGTGGTTTGCGATAGCCTTTTTCTACGATTAAACGTGCAATATCTCGTTGTCCTTGATAATCATCGGGAATATAGCTTGCCACTTGAATATCATCAGTCACACAATTTGCTAACACTATTGGGAAATCACGCAATTTACGTGGGATTTTAATATTCTTTAAACCGTTGCGTGCAATAATAATTCCTGTTGGGCGATATTGAATAACACGCTCAACGGCTTGTTCAAATTGGCGAGGATTATCTTCAAAGACATTAATCACTAAGGTATTCCAACGATGTTGGTAAGCGGTTTGTTCTATGGCAAGTAGGATATCGACAGAAAGGGGCGTGGTTGCCGTGCCTAGCGAAAGTACCGCAACGGTTTTCTCTTTGGTTTTGCGCGAGCTACGAGTCGTAGGATCGGGTTCATAATTGAGTTGTTCTATGGCTGACTTTACCCGTTGGTAAGTTTCAGAATTAAGCTTTTCTGGTGAATTCAAAGCACGAGAAACTGTCATCATTGATACTTTTGCTAATTCCGCCACATCTTTTAATGAAGTCATATATCCCCCTTAAATGCAATTTTGTTAGCTAATCATAGTTCTTAAGTTGTTTCAATCTCAAAATATTATTTTTACGATTTTCGTCGAAAAAATAATATTTGAGCTTTGTGTAATGAAATTGTTTTGAGCAGAATAACCCTATAAAAAAAGAATTATAGGAGGACTAATGGAGATTATTTTTAATGAACTCAATGATGATGGCTTTATTTATCAATATGCAGATTTTTACGTAAATGATGTCGCTTATACAATCTCATTTACCTATGCTGTCGAGGGTAGTTTGGATTTTGATGAGGTAATTTCACGTTTAACTCGTGGTAAGCACACTTACACTGTAGAATTTAGTTTATCTGAAATTTTTTATGACGATCACTATCAAGGAGAATTGTACAGTGCACCTAAAAATTATCATTTAACTAAGAGCAAATATCAAAACTTAAAAGAAGTGTTATTTAGCTTGATTTTTAGACATTATCAACGCTACAATCCCGATTGCTATTTTATTGTTGCGGATCGATTATCCCTACAAAAAATGTACCGTCAGATGTGTAATTCTCCTTCTGAAGCATTAAGGAATTTCAAAGCTATTCTTGGACTAGGGCTTAATGGAGAATGTTTTTTGATTCTGACACCAAATTATAAAAACTATCAGGAGTAATATATGGCAGAGCAAAAACCAAAGAATGCGATTGAATTTAAAAAGATGAATAGAATTAGAACACGTAATGCCATTTTAAAAGGGATTCGTGAAAACAAGATCAAAAGTTTTGTCGTTACTCTTCCAGATTTAAAAAAATAATTTCTATAAAACGGATAGGCTTAACCAACCCTATCCGTTTTTACTTATAACAATCCCCCAACGTGACCCAACTCACACTTCTAAAATGTTAAGCTAACATCACTTGTTTCTACCAAAACAGAGGATTACACTTCCGCAAAATTCATTTTCAGAAGGTATATCCTATGCAATCAGAAAATCTTGCAAATGCGCCAAAAGCGTATTATCTACGTAATAAAAACTACTGGATCTTCAGCGGTTATTTCTTTATCTACTTCTTTATTATGGCAACCTGCTATCCATTCTTAGGCATTTGGCTAGGGGATATTAATGGTTTATCGGGTGAAGAACGTGGCTTTGTGTTCGCGATGATGTCATTTTTTGCACTGTTATTCCAACCTATCTTTGGCTATGTGTCTGATAAATTGGGATTGAAAAAACACTTGCTATGGATTCTAGCCATTAGCCTTGTCTTTTATGCGCCATTTTTCATTTATGTTTTTGCCCCATTACTAAAAACAAATGTTTGGTTAGGTGCGATTATCGGCGGATTTTATATCGGCTTTGTATTTCAAGCAGGTGCGCCAGCATCGGAAGCCTACATTGAACGTATCAGCCGTTGCAGTTCTTTTGAATATGGACGTGTGCGTATGTTCGGTATGTTTGGTTGGGCAATTTGTGCTTCTATCGCAGGTATTCTCTATGGGACAGATCCTGAATTGGTGTTCTGGCTCGGTTCAGGTGCATCGCTGATTTTACTATTATTAGTGGCACTTGCTAAACCAGAACAGAGCTCAACTTTGCAAATTGCTCAACAAGTTGGAATGAATCAAAAATCAGTGACCTTAAAACAAGCCCTTGCATTACTTAAACTTCCACGTTTTTGGGCATTGCTCGGTTATGTATTAGGCGTTGCCTGCGTTTATGATATTTTTGACCAACAGTTTGGTAATTTCTTTAATACCTTTTTTGACTCCCACGAACAAGGCATCAAAATGTTTGGCTATGTGACTACTGGCGGTGAGTTGTTGAATGCGTTGATTATGTTCTTTGTGCCATTGGTGATTAACCGAATTGGTGCTAAAAATGCGCTATTGATTGCAGGTACTATTATGAGTATTCGCATTATTGGTTCATCTTATGCAACAGGGGCGTGGCACGTTGTGGTGCTTAAAACCTTACATATGTTTGAAGTGCCTTTTTACCTTGTTGGTGTGTTCAAATATATCGCTAATGTGTTTGAGCTACATTTTTCAGCAACTATTTACCTTGTATCTTGCCATTTTGCGAAACAGATTGGTAATATGCTTATCGCACCTGTCGTGGGCGGTTTATATGATCGCTATGGTTTCCAAGATACCTATTTTATTCTCGGCTGTATCGCAATCTGTTTTACTCTGCTATCTGTGTTTACCTTAACTAGCCAAGTGCTTAACAAATCGTCAGCACAATAAGGATTTCATTATGACGTTAGCTAACTATTTTCAAGACCCTGAAGTTCTACATTTAAATACTACCCCACATCACGCTTATTTTGTGCCTTTTGTACAGGGGGATAATGTTGATCAGCTTAATCGTGAGCAATCCAGTTATTTCCGTCTGCTCAATGGCGAGTGGGATTTTAACTATTATGAAAGTCTGCAAGATCTCCCAGAAGATTTTTTAAATCAACCTTTCCAACATAAAATCCCCGTGCCAGCAAACTGGCAAAATTATGGTTTTGATCATCATCACTATACGAATATTAACTATCCTTTCCCTTTTGATCCGCCTTATGTGCCTGTCGATAATCCTTGTGGCGTTTATCGAACTTCTTTCCAACACAATACCATTTCTCAAAAACGTTACCTACTCAATTTTGAAGGTGTTGACTCTTGCCTATATGTGTATTTGAATAAGCAGTTCGTCGGTTATGGGCAAATTAGCCATTCGACCAACGAGTTTGATATTAGCGATTTCTTACAGCAAGGTGACAATGAGCTGATAGTGGTTGTGTTGAAATGGTGTGATGGTAGCTATTTAGAAGATCAGGATAAATTCCGAATGTCTGGGATTTTCCGTGATGTTTATCTGCTTGAACGTGAGCAAAATTACTTGCAAGACTTCTTTATTCGTACTCAATTAGCAGATGATTTTGCCCAAGCTGAACTTAGTGTCGAAACGCAATTTGTGGGTGAAAAGCAAGAGATTCACTTCCAGCTATTTGATCCACAAGGCTTACTTATTGCAGAGCAAACAAGCGGTCAGTTTTTGGAAAAAATTTGCAATCCGATCCTTTGGAATGCAGAGCAACCTGAGCTTTATACGCTACAAATGCGCTATGGCGAAGAAGTGATTGAGCAGAAGGTTGGTTTTAGACGCATTGAAGTCAAAGACGGTGTATTGCTACTCAATAATGCCCCGATTAAATTCCGTGGCGTGAACCGTCACGATAGCGATATTCAAACTGGCTACGCAATTAGCCACGCTCAAGCACTACGTGATTTGACCTTGATGAAACAGCACAATATCAATGCAATCCGCACTGCTCACTATCCAAATAGCCCGTGGTTTAGCGAGCTGTGTGAGCGTTATGGTTTCTATTTAATTTCTGAGAGCGATATTGAATCTCATGGGGCAAGTATGCTCCACGTGGCACAGCCTGAAGATAGCATTTTCTTAAATGTAGAAAATGCTTGTGAACATCAACGTATCCGCCAGCAAACCATTGATAATTTCTGCTATTTCGGGCGTGATCCACAGTTCCGTAATGCGATCTTAGATCGTACCTATGCCAATATTGAACGTGATAAAAATCGCACATCGGTATTGATCTGGTCGCTCGGTAATGAGTCAGGTTTTGGTGAGAATTTTGAACAATCGGCGAAGTGGATTAAACAGCGTGATCCAAGTCGATTAGTCCATTATGAAAGCTCGATCTACCAGCATTCACAACATAAAAACGATCTGTCGAATCTTGATTTTTATAGCGAGATGTATGGCAGTACCGAAGATATTGATCGCTATTTTACCAACCCAAATAACCGCAAGCCGTTTTTACTTTGCGAATATTCGCACGCAATGGGCAATTCAAATGGGGATATGGAAGACTATTTCCAAACTTTTGAAAAATACGCAGGAGCTTGTGGCGGATTTATCTGGGAGTGGTGCGATCACAGTCCTTATTTACCAGACGGTTCTGGGCGAGTTGGCTATGGCGGTGATTTTGGTGATAGTCCAAATGATGGCAATTTCTGTATGGACGGTTTAGTTTCGGCAGATCGTGTGCCACATAGCAATTTGCTTGAAGTGAAAAATGTGAATCGCCCCGTTCGTGCAGAACTTGTTGATGGCAAAATTATCATTAAAAACTACCTAGATTTTACCAATCTAGCGGATATTTTAACCATTCACTATGCTTTCAGTGAAAATGGTAAAACCGTTCAGCAAGGCGAATTAATTGCAAATTGTGAGCCAAAACAGACCGCTTGTTTAGCTTTAGAATTGCCAGAACTAGCGGATAAATTAGTGGAATTAACCTTAACTTATCAGCTAAATCAAGCAACGCCATTGTTGGCTCAAAATCATATTTTAGGTTTTGATCAGCTAACGATCTGCGATAAACCTTTTGCCCCTAATTTACCTAAACCATTAAACGCAGAGCCGTTTAGCATTGAACAAAATGCACAACGCATAGTGCTGAGAAATAGCGAATTTGAATATCAATTTGATAAAGGCAAAGGGATTATTCATTCGATTCTGCGCAACGGCAAAGCAGTAATTGAACAGCCGTTAGATTTCAATATTTGGCGCGCGCCAACGGATAATGACCGTTTAATTCGTAATGCGTGGCAAAATGCAGGTTATCATTCTGCCTATACACGAGCCTATCAAATTCAAGTGAGTATGTTGGAAAATGGGGTAAAAATCAGTGCGGATTGCGCATTAGTCAGCATTTCGCGTGGACGCATTGTGAGCTTTAAGGTGGATTATATGGTGCATAACGACGGACAGCTTGCAATCCAACTAAACGCAACGCGCCCAGCTGAATTACCATTCTTACCGCGTTTTGGCTTGCGTTTCTTCTTAAATAAACAGCAACAGAATCTAAGCTATTTTGGTTATGGTACTGGCGAAAGCTATGTGGATAAACACCACTATACCAAACGTGGTGTATATCAAATAACGGCGAAAGGTAACCACACCGACTATGTGAAACCGCAAGAAAACGGTAGCCATTTTGGTTGTGAATATCTACAAACCGAAGATTTTGCAATTAGCGCAGACAAGCCAGTTAGCTTTAATTTCTCGCCTTACACGCAGGAAGAATTAACCACTAAGGCACATAATTATGAGCTTGTAGAATGTGCGCAAAATGTACTTTGTGTGGATTATAAAATGAGCGGTATCGGCTCCAACTCCTGTGGCCCGAATTTAAAAGATAAGTATCGTTTAAATGAAACGGCGTTTGAGTGGGGGATTAGGGTTCAGTTTATTTAAAAAATCTATTGCGATTCATAAAAAAAGTTGTATATTCAAATTTGCAACACAACAGGTAGCAATGTTTCTGCTACCTTTCTTTTTAACTGGAGTGAAATAATGAAAAAACTAGCAAAACTCTCTTTAATTGCATTAGCAGTGGTTTCAGGTTCAGCGATGGCTGCGCCTAAAACTTTCGTTTACTGTTTAGAAGCCTCGCCGTCTTACTTCAACCCACAATTAGGGGTTGATGGTGCAACTTTGGATGCTTCTGGTCGTACAATGTTTAATACCTTAACAACTTTCGAAGAGGGTGAAACAAAGGTAATCCCAGCTCTTGCAGAAAAATGGGATATTTCAGAAGATGGTAAAGAGTATACTTTCCACTTACGTAAAGGTGTGAAATTCCACTCAAATAAAGAATTCAAGCCAACTCGTGATTTCAACGCAGATGACGTACTTTTCTCTATCAATCGTCAGTTAGATAAAAATCACCCATATCACAAAGTATCAGGTGGTGTGTATGAATACTTTGAAGGTATGGATATGCAAAACATTATCGATCGTGTAGAGAAAGTAGATGATTACACGGTTAAATTTATCTTAAAAGTACCAAATGCGCCGTTCTTAGCGAATATTGCAATGGACTTCGCCGCAATTTTACCAGCGGAATATGCAGATAAAATGTTAAAAGTGGGCACGCCAGAAAAACTCGATAACAACCCTATTGGTACCGGTCCATTCCAATTTGTAGATTACCAAAAAGACTCAACAATTCGTTATAAAGCCTTTGATGAATATTGGGAAGGCAAGGCGAAAATCGACCGCTTAGTATTCTCAATCACGCCTGATGCGTCTGTGCGTTTAGCGAAATTAGAGAAAGGCGAATGTCACGCAATGCCGTATCCAAACCCTGCGGATGTGGCAAAAATTAAAGCAAATCCAGCACTTGTTGTTCAAGAAAAACCAGGCTTAAATATCGGTTATGTAAACTTCAACGTACAAAAAGCGCCTTTTGATAATGTGAAAGTGCGTCAAGCATTAAGCCACGCAGTAAATAAACAGGCGATTTTAGAAGCGGTATATCAAGGTGCAGGCCAAGTAGCGAAAAACCCTATTCCGCCAACAATGTGGTCTTATAATGATGACATCAAAGATTACGACTACAACCCAGAAAAAGCGAAAGCGTTATTAAAAGAAGCAGGCTTTGAAAATGGTTTCGAAACAGACTTGTGGGCAATGCCTGTATCTCGTCCGTATAACCCAAATGCACGTCGTATGGCTGAACTTATCCAAGAAGACTGGAAAAAAGTGGGCGTAAATGCGAAAATCGTTAGCTACGAATGGGGTGAATATATCAAACGTATGCGTGCGGGTGATCACCAAACAGGTATGATGGGTTGGACTGGCGACAATGGTGACCCAGATAACTTCTTAAATACCTTATTAAGTTGTGCAGCGGTTGAGCAAGGTTCTAACTATGCGAAATTCTGCTACAAACCATTCAATGATTTAATTCTACAAGCGGTTCAAGAAAATGATGTTGCAAAACGTACTGAGCTTTATAAACAAGCACAGGTCATTGCAAATGAACAAGCGCCGTGGATTAATATCGCTCACTCAACGACTTACTTCCCTCTGCGTAAGGAAGTAAAAGGTTATATTGTAAGCCCATTTGGTTTACATAATTTCTATAAAGTTGATTTAGAATAATCTTCCTGAACAAGTCCCCCCTTTGAAAAAGGGGGGATTTAGGGGGGATTTTTATCTAGCGGTCAGATCGTTAAGCAATTTTGCAAAATTGTTTACCAATCTATCCGCTTTCTTTAATAAAAACAGAGATTACCCATGTTTCAATTTATTCTTAAACGTATATTAATGGTTATCCCAACATTCTTGGCGATAACCTTAATTACTTTTGCCTTAGTGCATTTAATTCCGGGGGATCCGATTGAAATTCGTATGGGCGAACGCGGGCTTTCACCCGAAGTTCATGCTCAGATGATGGCTCAATTGGGCTTAGACTTACCATTACATGAACAGTATTTCAGTTATATTAAAGGGATTTTCCAAGGTGATCTTGGTAATTCATTCCGTAACAATGAACCTGTTCTTAAAGAATTTTTCACCCTATTCCCAGCAACTGTTGAGCTAGCGTTCTTTGCGTTGCTTTGGTCGTTGATTGCGGGGATTATCTTTGGGGTCATTGCGGCAGTGAAAAAAGAGTCGTGGATTTCTCATGCGATTTCGTCTATCTCGCTGACGGGGTATTCAATGCCAATTTTCTGGTGGGGCTTAATTTTAATTTTATACCTTTCAACGCCATTAGGCTTGCCTGCCTCGGGCCGTCTGCCTGCGGAATTTTGGATTGAAGCAGATACCGGCTTTATGCTGATTGATACATGGCGATCTGATGAACCGGGGGCATTTGTAGGGGCAATTAAATCGTTGGTGTTACCTGCGATTGTATTAGGGACTATTCCCCTTGCGATTATTACTCGTATGACCCGCTCATCAATGCTTGAGGTTTTAGGTGAAGACTATATCCGTACCGCTAAAGCAAAAGGCTTAAATACTACTCGTATTGTGATTGTTCACGCACTACGTAATGCGTTAATTCCTGTAGTAACAGTGGTGGGTTTAATTGTGGGGCAACTACTTTCTGGTGCGGTATTAACGGAGAATATCTTCTCGTGGCCGGGTATCGGTAAGTGGATTATTGATGCGATTAACTCTCGTGATTACCCTGTATTACAAGGCTCTGTGTTAATTATCGCAACTATTATTATTGTGGTGAATTTAACCGTTGATCTATTATACGGTGTAGTAAACCCACGTATTCGTCATACTTAATCTAGCTTCGGTTGCTGAGCCTGTCGAAGCAATGAAGCATAAAGCATAGAATTTGAATAACAAAACTCACGCTTCGACCAGCTCAGCGATCGTTTTGTTAAAAAATTATAAAAAATGTTGGAGTAATAAATTAATGTCTAATCAACAAGTAACAGCACCAAAACCGCTTACGCCAATGCAGGAGTTTTGGCACTACTTCCGCCAAAATAAAGGCGCTGTAGTTGGTCTTGCATTTATTGTCGTAGTTGCGTTTGCCTGTATCTTTGCTGATTTTGTTGCACCTTTTGATCCTATTGCACAAAATCGTTCAGCTCTTTTACTTCCACCAATGTGGATGGAAGGCGGTCAATCGGCACATATCTTAGGTACGGACGATATCGGTCGTGATATTCTTTCTCGTATCATTTATGGCGCACGTTTATCAATCTTTATTGGTATGCTGATCGTGGTAATGTCTTGTGTATTAGGCATTATTTTAGGCCTATTAGCCGGCTATTACGGCGGTACTCTTGATATTGTGATTATGCGCTTTGTGGATATTATGCTTGCGATCCCAAGCCTGCTATTAACTATCGGGGTAGTAACCATTTTAGGCCCATCGCTGATTAACGCCGCAATTGCTATCGCAGTGGTTTCAATTCCGAGTTACGTACGTTTAACTCGTGCATCGGTATTAAGTGAAAAAAGTCGAGATTACGTAACTGCTTCACGTGTTGCGGGTGCAAACGTATGGCGTTTAATGTTTATTGTAATTTTACCTAACTGTTTAGCACCGTTAATCGTGCAAATGACAATGGGTATCTCAAATGCAATTTTAGAACTTGCAGCCTTAGGTTTCTTAGGGATTGGTGCACAGCCACCGACACCAGAATTAGGTACAATGCTTGCTGAGTCACGTGGCTTTATGCGTTCAGCAAACTGGTTAGTAACCATTCCGGGTTTAGCTATTTTATCTCTTGTGTTAGCTTTCAACTTAATGGGTGATGGCTTACGCGACGCTTTAGATCCAAAATTAAAACAGTAGGAGAATCCGATGGCATTATTAGAAGTTAAAGAACTCTCTGTTCATTTTGGCGATCAAAAAGCGCCATTTAAAGCGGTAGATCGTATTAGCTATACCATTAATGAAGGCGAAGTATTAGGTATTGTTGGCGAATCAGGTTCAGGCAAATCGGTAAGCTCCCTAGCAATTATGGGCTTAATTGATTATCCGGGACGTGTAATGGCAAATGCATTACACTTTGATAATCATGACTTATTAGCCTTAAAACCGAAAGAAAAGCAGAAAATTGTCGGGGCTGATGTCTCAATGATTTTCCAAGACGCAATGACGAGCTTAAACCCAAGCTATACCGTTGGCTATCAAATTATGGAAGCGCTCAAAGTACATCAAGGCGGTTCAAAATCAAGCCGTAGAGAGCGTGCGATTGAGCTATTAACGATGGTTGGGATTCCGGATCCAGAGTCGCGTTTAGATGTGTATCCACATCAGCTTTCTGGCGGTATGAGCCAACGTGTGATGATTGCAATGGCAATTGCTTGTAATCCAAAACTGTTAATTGCTGATGAACCGACAACCGCGTTAGACGTAACTATTCAAGCGCAGATTATCGACCTACTATTAGAGTTACAACGCAAAGAGAATATGGCATTAATTCTGATCACTCACGACCTTGCGTTAGTGGCGGAGTCGGCTCATCGCATTATCGTAATGTATGCAGGGCAGGTTGTGGAAGAAGGCAAAGCGGAGCAGATTTTTAAATCGCCCCTTCATCCTTATACTGAAGCGTTGTTAAAAGCCTTACCAGAATTTGCGGAAGGGAAATCTCGCTTACAGTCGCTATCGGGTGTGGTTCCGGGGAAATACGACCGTCCACAAGGTTGTTTGCTCAATCCGCGCTGTCCGTATGCAACGGATCTATGCCGTAGCCAAGAACCAGAAATGCGAGAAATCAATGGCAGACAAGTGAAATGTCATTTCCCATTAGGCGAGATTTTATAATATGCAAAATAATCCGAAAAACGCACCGCTTTTAGATGCGGTGAACTTAAAAAAATACTATCCCGTTAAAAAAGGAATGTTCGCTAAACCACGTTTGGTTAAAGCAGTGGACGGCGTTTCATTTACCCTTGAACGAGGTAAAACGCTGGCTATCGTTGGCGAATCAGGCTGTGGAAAATCAACACTTGGGCGTATGCTCACAATGATTGAACCCCCAACGGAAGGCGAACTTTACTACAATGGTCAAAACTTTTTAGAAAACGATCCTGAAACGGCAAAATTACGCCGTAAGAAAATTCAGATTGTATTCCAAAACCCTTATGGTTCATTAAATCCACGTAAAAAAGTGGGAGCGATTTTAGAAGAACCGTTGTTAATCAATACAGAGCTTTCTGCCAAAGAGCGCAAAGAGCAGGTATTGGAGATGATGGCAAAAGTGGGCTTAAAACCAGAGTTTTATGATCGCTATCCACATATGTTCTCGGGCGGTCAGCGTCAGCGTATTGCGATTGCGCGTGGTTTAATGTTACGCCCTGATATTGTAGTGGCCGATGAACCCGTATCAGCGCTAGACGTATCAGTTCGTGCACAGGTGTTAAACTTAATGATGGATCTACAAGATGAGATGGGATTATCTTATGTGTTTATCTCGCATGATCTTTCAGTGGTTGAGCATATTGCCGATGAAGTAATGGTAATGTATTTAGGCCGTTGTGTTGAGAAAGGCGATACCAAAACGATTTTTGGTAATCCGCGCCATCCTTATACACAGGCGTTACTTTCAGCAACACCACGCTTAGAGCCAGAGCACCGCCGTGAGCGCATTAAATTAACGGGCGAACTCCCAAGCCCATTAAATCCGCCACGTGGTTGTGCATTCCACGCTCGCTGTCGTTTTGCGACAGATCAGTGCCATATTGAACGCCCTGAACTGAAAACGTACCCAGACGGCGCACAGATTGCGTGTTTTAATATTAATTAATGACCAAAAGGGCACTTACCAGTGCCCTTTCTAACATAAATCCGGCATAATAGACAAAATGGTTGCTAAAAATTGCGGTAAAGCCTTATATTACAAGCTTTACCGTGATTTTTTGAAAATGAACAAAAAACTTGCCCTTTCTGCCAAAAATCTAATATTCGCAAATATGGCGTTCGAAATAATATTCAACGCTATAAATGCAATCTTTGTAATAAGACTTTTACCCTTCAAAAGAAATTAGATCCTATTAAGATCTGGAATG
>MQVI01000015.1 GCA_002002485.1 Pasteurellaceae bacterium 15-036681 | reverse complement strand
CCCAACAGATAAGTTATTCTAATCAATCAAACAATGAGGTGCAAATAATTGTCTTAATAGGTTTGACTTATAACAAATTTTTAACTTTTATCACACAATGTTTCTATTGCATCTATCAAAAAAACAATAGTTAAGAGTAAATTTTAATTTTACAAATCTGAAAAATAACCGACACAATCCGCCTAAATCTCGCTATAATGTCATGAATAAATTTATTTATGTAAATTTTTGTCAAAATTCCATAGTATTTAGGAGGATTTATGGTAGCGATTCGCCGTTCACACCTACTCGACCCGAGTAATTTTGAGTTGGCTAGTTGGAGTGCTGGCTTGCAAATGTCGCCCATAACCTTTGACGTATTGTCTGAAGCTTGGCGTTATGCTCAAGAAAAAATCGATGTTGACCAATCTACATTAATGTGGAATGGCGTTGAAATGGTTGAAATCCTATATAGTCTAAGTATGGATGATGACAGCTTAATCGCTGCACTCCTATTTCCCCTTGTCAAACACAATATTATTGACCTTGTTCAAGTAAAAGAGCACTTCGGTAATCAAGTGAAAAATTTGGTCAAAGGCGTACTTGAAATGGATAACATCCGTCAACTGAATGCGAGTCATGCCTCTGATCTACAAATCGATAATATCCGTCGCATGCTACTGGCAATGGTGGATGATTTCCGTTGTGTGGTTATCAAGTTGGCGGAACGTATTGTTTATTTACGAGATACTGAACGCCACAGTGAAGAAGATCTTGTCCTTGCAGCCAAAGAGTGTTCACATATCTATGCTCCACTTGCAAACCGTTTAGGGATAGGTCAGCTGAAATGGGAACTTGAAGATTACTGTTTTCGTGCATTACGCCCATTAGAATATCGTCAGATTGCTAAATACAATCTTGCTGAACGCCGTTTAGACCGAGAAAAATATATCGCAGATTTTGTCGAAAATGTTACCGCTTTAATTGAAGATGAAGTGGAGAATGTACATGTTTATGGCCGTCCAAAACATATCTATAGTATTTGGAAAAAAATGCAGAAAAAAAATCTGCGTTTTGAACAACTCTTTGATATTCGAGCTGTACGCGTGATTGTACAAACCCTTGAAGATTGCTATGCAGCCCTTGGAGTTATTCACACTCACTATAAGCATATCCCTGAACATTTTGATGATTATATCTCTAATCCAAAACCGAATGGTTATCAATCTATTCATACGATTGTATTAGGTGAAGGCGGTAAAGCGATTGAAGTACAAATCCGTACCCAAAAAATGCATGATGATGCAGAGCTTGGTGTGGCTGCTCACTGGAAATATAAAGAAGGCGCTGCAGCTGGTCGTTCTGGTTACGAAGAAAAAATAGTTTGGTTACGTAAGCTTCTTGATTGGCAAAAAGATATTGCCGATTC
This sequence comes from Pasteurellaceae bacterium 15-036681, assembly GCA_002002485.1. Lineage (GTDB taxonomy): Bacteria > Pseudomonadota > Gammaproteobacteria > Enterobacterales > Pasteurellaceae. Next base: position 53,945 of record MQVI01000015.1, on the reverse strand, counting down.
CGGTGATGTGGTAGCTGAAATGCGTTCACAAGTATTTGATGATCGTGTTTATGTGTTTACGCCTCGTGGTGAAGTAGTCGATCTTCCGAAAAAGGCGACACCTCTTGATTTCGCTTATGCCATCCACAGTGAAATTGGTCATCGCTGTATCGGTGCGAAAATCGCAGGACGTATTGTGCCATTCACTTATCACTTACAAATGGGTGATCAAGTGGAGATTATCACACAAAAAAATCCAAACCCGAGCCGTGACTGGCTCAATCCTAACCAAGGATTTGTAAACACTTCAAAGGCTCGTTCAAAAATCATTGCATGGTTTAAAAAGCTCGATCGTGAGAAAAATATCCCTCTGGGTAAAGAAGCTCTCGAAGCTGAAATGGTAAAAAACAATTTTACACAAAAGCAGATAGAGGAATTTGCACTCCCACGATATAACCTAAAACATGTTGATGATCTTTATGCAGGCATCGGTGGAGGCGACATTCGCTTAAGTCCATTAATTCATTATTTACAAGGGAAATTAATCAAACCTACTGCGGAACAAGCCGACGAAGCTGTTCTGAAATCGATGAATAATAAGACTCAAAGCCCTAAATCACGTAGTGGCTTTGTTGTTGTAGAGGGCGTTGGTAATTTGATGCACCATATTGCACGCTGTTGTCAGCCTATCCCTGGCGATGAAATTGTGGGCTATATTACTCAAGGTCGAGGTATTTCAATTCATCGTGCTGATTGCGATCAGCTATTTGATCTACAAAGTAGTAGCCCTGAACGAGTAGTGGATGCTGAATGGGGAGCAAATTATGCTTCTGGATTTACCGTGACTGTGCGAGTAATTGCAAGTGACCGCAATGGTCTATTACGTGATTTAAGTGCCATTATGGCAAATGAAAAAATTAGTGTACGTGGTATGGATAGTCGATCTGACAGTAAACGAGGTATTGCAACCATGGATTTTGAAATTGAGCTCAATAATACCGAAATGCTACCAAAACTCCTTGCTCGTATTGTACAATTAGAAGATGTGATCGAAGCAAAACGTCTTTCTAATTAATTTTCGTAGGGTCGGATAATATCCGCCCTAGTTATCTAAATAAGGACAGATATTATCTGCCTCTACAACGTAATAAATTATAAAGGTTTTTATGAAAAAATTGGTTATCTTAGGCTCAACTGGCTCTATTGGTAAAAGTACTCTTTCAGTCATCGAACATAACCCAGAGCAATATCAAGTTTTTGCCCTTGTGGGTGGTAAAAATGTAGAATTAATGACTGAACAATGCGTTCAATTTCAACCAAAATTCGTTGCATTAAATGATGAAAATGCAGCGCAACAACTTGCTCAAAAATTAAAAAACTCGAATATCACAACCGAAGTGCTAGCAGGTCAAAAAGCGATTTGTGAACTCTCTGCACATCCAGAAGTAGATATGGTGATGGCAGCCATTGTCGGTGCTGCTGGTTTACTGCCTACGCTTTCTGCCGTTAAAGCAGGGAAACAAGTATTATTAGCCAATAAAGAATCTTTGGTTACTTGCGGCCAGCTATTTATTGATGAAGCTAAAAAATCAGGCGCTAAACTATTACCTGTAGATAGTGAACATAATGCGATTTTTCAATCTCTTCCGCCTGAAGCGCAAAATAAAGTGGGGTTCTGCCCACTTGCAGAGTTAGGCGTAAGTAAAATTATTTTAACAGGTTCAGGTGGTCCATTCCGAACTAAGCCATTAGATGAATTTTCATCTATTACCCCAGCTCAAGCTGTGGCTCACCCAAATTGGTCAATGGGTAAAAAAATCTCTGTTGATTCTGCAACCATGATGAATAAAGGTTTGGAATATATTGAGGCTCGTTGGCTATTTAATGCTTCTGCGGAAGAAATGGAAATTATCATTCATCCACAATCAATTATTCACTCCATGGTACGCTATATTGATGGAAGTGTGATTGCGCAGATGGGGAATCCCGATATGCGTACGCCAATTGCCCATACTATGGCATATCCAAACCGAATTAATGCAGGCGTTGAGCCATTAGACTTCTTTAAATTAAAAGAATTAACCTTTATTGAACCAGATTTTGCTCGTTACCCAAATCTAAAACTCGCTATTGATGCTTTTGCTGAAGGACAATATGCAACAACGGCAATGAATGCAGCAAATGAGATTGCAGTGGAAGCATTTTTAAATGAACAGATCCGCTTTACGGATATTGTGGAAGTGAATCGTTCAGTTGTGGAAAACATTGCTCCGATTCAAGTAAAATCAATTGATGATGTATTACATATTGATAAGTTAGCGCGAGAATTAGCTAAACAAGTTGTGATGCAGCTATAGCAAAAAAGGGAGCCTCGGCTCCCTTTTTAATCACTAACCATCAATCTCTTCGCCAGTGTCATCCCATTTAAAATTCAATGCTACTGAATTTAAACAAAAACGTAATCCTGTTGGTTGAGGGCCATCATTAAATACATGCCCCATATGTGAATCACAGTTACCACAACGAATTTCAACACGATGACGCCCTAAACTATAATCATCTAAATATTTTAAAGAATCTTCCGAAATAGTTTCATAAAAACTTGGCCAACCACATCCAGCATCAAATTTAGTATCTGAACGGAATAAAGCATTATGGCAACGTACACAACGATAGGTCCCAACTCGCTCTTCATTTAAAAACTTACCGGTAAATGGTCTCTCTGTACCACTATTTAGACAGATGTCTACTTGCTCTTCTGTTAATTCACTAACATCTTTAATCATAAATACTTATCCTTCTTGACATAATTATTCCTATGAGATTTTAACTTTTTTTTCAATATATTAAGAGTCTTTTTTCAAAAATTTGACATAGATCACATAAAATTTATCTGTTATATTTCTCACTGTTCTTTCAGGTGTTATTTATCGGAGAAATTATGCTATAATGCAGACACTTTCCAGTAAATGGAAGGACAATTTTGTTTAACTTTAATATAGGTAAAAAATCTATGGCAATTAAAATTGGTATTAACGGCTTTGGCCGTATCGGTCGTATCGTATTCCGTGCAGCACAATTACGTGATGACATCGAAGTTGTAGGTATCAACGACTTAATCGACGTTGATTACATGGCTTACATGTTAAAATACGATTCAACTCACGGTCGTTTCAATGGTACTGTTGAAGTTGTTGATGGCAAATTAGTAGTAAACGGTAAAGCTATCCGTGTAACTGCTGAGCGTGATCCAGCAAACTTAAAATGGGATGAAATCGGTGTTGATATCGCAGTTGAAGCAACTGGTTTATTCTTAGATGATGCTACAGCTCGTAAACACATCACAGCTGGTGCGAAAAAAGTTGTTTTAACAGGTCCATCTAAAGACAACACACCTATGTTCGTAAACGGCGTAAACTTCAAAGACTACGCAGGTCAAGACATCGTTTCTAACGCATCTTGTACAACAAACTGTTTAGCACCATTAGCTCGTGTAATCCACGAAACATTCGGTATCAAAGACGGTTTAATGACAACAGTTCACGCAACAACAGCTACACAAAAAACTGTAGATGGTCCATCAGCTAAAGACTGGCGCGGTGGTCGTGGTGCATCACAAAACATCATTCCTTCATCAACTGGTGCTGCTAAAGCTGTAGGTAAAGTATTACCAGCATTAAATGGTAAATTAACTGGTATGGCGTTCCGTGTTCCTACTGCGAACGTATCTGTAGTTGACTTAACAGTTAACTTAGAAAAACCAGCTTCATACGAAGAAATCAAAGCTGCAATCAAAGCAGCTGCAGCAGGTGAAACATTCAACGGCGAATTAAAAGGCGTTTTAGGTTACACTGAAGACGCTGTAGTATCTACAGACTTCAACGGCGCAACAGAAACTTCTGTATTCGACGCTGATGCTGGTATCGCATTAACAGATACATTTGTTAAATTAGTATCTTGGTACGATAACGAAACTGGCTACTCAAACAAAGTATTAGACTTAGTTGCGTTAGTACACAATTATAAAGGCTAATATTTAAGTTAGTTAGATCTGAAAAATGCCACTCGCTGAGTGGCATTTTTTTTACAAGATTAGTAGCATACACAAAATGTATTCCAGCCCCTATCCCTCTGGGAGAGGGACAGACTGAAGGTGCGTTCAGCACCGAAGGTTAGGGAGAGGGAAATTGTTAAATATTCCTTAGATACCAAGCTTGTTACCCTCTCTCTGCAAAAATTGCTGAACGCAATTTTTGCGGTCTCTCTCCCAAGGGGAGAGTGTGGTGAATTCAACTATTTGATTTGTGCAAGTGCTACATAATTTCGCAGATTTCTACATGATACCGTAATAATCTAACTCTCATAAAAAAATCTGCACATTAATGAACAGATCTTTCGACTTAGTTCATTAATGTGCAGATATCTCAATATTCAAGTTATCTTGTATTACTACTATTTTTGAGTTGGCTGCGCAGAAGATGTTTGAGCTTTAGTTTTCTCTGCTTCGCTAGGCGATATTGCTCCAATATTCGCTCTGCGTTGTAACTCATGGTTTTGCAATAATGCGTTAATACGACGTTGCTGGCTCTCTAACTGTTCTTCTGTTGGTTGATCTTTAACAGGTGCATTATAACTTACTTGCTGAGCTGAATTACTGAATGGTAAGGTTTGTAAAACAGGTTGTTCTGTTTTAGCAACTTCATCAGCTGAGTTAAACATATTAACACCCAATACAGCAACCAAACATACTGATGCAGCAATTCCAGCCTGCATGATCGGAGTGCTCCAACTTTTAAGTTTAAGCAACAAGCCTTTTTTCTGCTCTACAGGTTTAAGCTTTTCGATTTCTTCATTCTCAAGTAGTTGCTCCATTTTTGCAGAAAAATCACTACCTAAAATAATTTCTTCACCACGCATAACACTACGAATCGCATGGTAATCAGCCCAAGCCTGTTTTAAATCATCACTGTTACACAATGTATCCGTAAATTCTCCATTTACATTGTGTCCGTCCATATAGGCGGATAGTGTTTCTTTTTGTTGCATATAAACTCCAAACTAGTTTTTAAATTTGTTGCATAAGAGGATTTACTTTTGCATCAATAGCCTCTCGTGCTCTAAAAATTCGCGAGCGTACTGTTCCAACTGGACATTGCATAACTTCTGCAATTTCTTCATAACTCAATCCTTCAATTTCACGTAATGTAATTGCTGTTTTGAGTTCGTCAGGCAAGCTTTCAATAGTATCAAATACGACTCGCTTTAATTCTTCAGATAAAACCAAATTTTCAGGGGTATCAGCTTCACGTAAGTGAACACCGCTGTCATAACTTTCTGCATCTTCAGCCAGAATATCCTCACGAGGAGGACGACGCCCTTGTGCTGTTAAATGGTTTTTTGCTGTGTTGACGGCAATGCGATAAAGCCAAGTATAAAAAGCACTTTCACCACGGAAAGACTCTAAAGAACGGTAAGCTTTAATAAAAGATTCTTGCACAATATCAGGAATATCATCTCGTGCTACATAGCGAGTAAGCAATCCTGCCACTCTATTTTGATAACGCACGACGAGTAAATTAAATGCCTTTTTATCACCTTTTTGTGCACGCTCAACCAATTCCTGATCGGTTATTTGCTCACTCATCTATTTGCGCTCTCCTACTGCTATGCCATCCTGCATTTCTTCATTGCACACTCTGTTAGTGTGTCTTAATTCTGAAAAGTTCATTCAAGTTGACTAATTAATTAAAAAATGGACAAAAATTTACAAAACTATTTGGGAAGATGAATTATTTCATCTAAATCTTAATTTTTTCTTAAGAAAAATCTCCCCCTAGTTCCCTCTTTTTCAAAAAGAGGGAACTAGAAGATCACTTACGGCGTTTAGAGAATACTGAGCCAAGTAATATCACTGCACATAATCCCCAAATTAACCAACGACCAAATTGACCAAAAATTGTTTGCCCAACCGTTGGGCTAATTTCAGCAGTTAACACACCTACCTCAAATTGTGGTAATTGCGAAACCACGTTTCCCTTGTTATCAACAAAAGCGGTAATTCCAGTATTTGCAGCTCGAAGTAATGGCTTACCAAGCTCTAAAGCTCTCATACGAGCCATTTGGAAATGTTGCCAAGGGCCGATACTTGAACCAAACCAAGCATCATTAGTAATTGTCAGCAAATAATCTGCATTATTAGCTTTTTGATTTTGTTGAACCTGTCCACCATAGATAATTTCATAACAAATCGCCATATTAAAGCTATAGTTGCCTGCAATTAACGGCTTTTGTATATAATCCCCTTTCGAGAGATTAATTGGTAAAACAAAAACTTCACGCATCCAATCCAGTAAATTGCCAAAAGGAACATATTCCCCAAAAGGCACTAAATGATGCTTATTATAACGCTGTGCATTTGCTAATGAATAAGGCTGATTCTGATTGCCTAAAACCACAGCACTATTGTACATTCCTGTCTGATCTTGATGTAGTGTACCAATAATCACTTCACTGCTTTTTTCTGCTGCAACCTCATCTAACTGTTTGAGTAATGGCTCAATTTGATATTCCAAAGCAGGAATTGCAGACTCGGGTAAAATAACAACATCGCTATCCGTCAAATGTGGTAAAACTAAATGCTCATAGGTTCGTACTGTATGATCAAAATGAGCTGGATCCCATTTCATCTTCTGTTCAATATTGCCTTGAACAAGACTGACTCTCTGTAGCTCTGCATTTTTGTCCAATTCTGTTGTTGGTAACAGTTTTGTAGCTACGCCTATTACACAAAGAACAATTAAACTAGATAAACAAGCGGTTGGAAATGGCTGTTTTTTTGCGAATCCGTAAATCATTTGCAGAATGTAACCGCTTGTCGCAATAACAAAGAAAGTTAATCCTTCTACACCAAAGACAGTGGCTAAATTTGCAAATGGGCTATCAATCAAGCTATAGCCAAATTGTAACCATGGAAAACCAGTAAATACCGTTTCACGTAAAAACTCAGTGAAAGTGAAAATACTTGCTAGCACTAATGGATTAGTTAAATTAAAACGTTGACTTAGATAACTAAATAGCAACGGATAGAGAGCTAAATAGCTGGCAAGCAAAAGAACAGCTAGATAACTCACTGCCTCTGGCACACCACCGAATTGGATCATACTGATATGAACCCAGTTCACCCCAACCGCAAAATAACTTACAGCCCATAAGAATGTGCAAATTAAAGCTGTTTTACGTGCGGTTAGAGTTGCTGAATAAACCAAACCACTCGCCGATAAAAATGCAATCAACCAATAGTCAAATGGGGAATAGGCCAAAAAGCCGATTCCCCCTGAAATAATCGCAATAAGATAGGAAATTTTATTGTTCATTATTCTTCGCTTAATATCTCTCTATTTTCTTTCTGCTCTTTTTGTTCCATCAGAGCTAATTGCTCATCGCTAACTGTCACACGTAATTGAATCAAACGACGGCTATCAGCAGAAGTCACTTTGAATTGAATACCTTGTAATTCAATTTCTTCACCGCGTTTTGGTAAATGTTCGAGTGATTTCATAACCAAACCACCTACGGTATCCACTTCGTCATCGTCAAATTCAGTTGCAAATTGCTGATTGAATTTTTCGATATCCGTTAATGCAAGTACCGCATAACTATGTTGTGAAAGCTGGCGAATTGGCTCGATTTCTTCTTCATCAAACTCATCTTCAATATCCCCCACAATTTGTTCAAGGATATCTTCAATCGTAACCAAACCAGAAACTGCCCCAAACTCATCTACTACAATTGCCATATGAAAACGTTCTGAACGGAACTCTTTTAACATTCTGTCTACACGCTTACTTTCAGGTACTATCACTGCAGGACGCAAAATTTTGTCAAGTTCAAAAGCATCAGCATCGCTACGTAAAAATTTTAATAATTCCTTAGCAAGTAAAATCCCTTCGATGCTATCTTTTCCGTCACGAATCACTGGAAAACGTGAGTGCGCTGATTCAATAATAATATCAACACACGCATCTAATGGCTGTTCAGCATCAATAAATACAATCTGCGAACGAGGGATCATAATATCACGCACACGCAATTCAGAGATTTCCATTACCCCTTCAATCATCTCTTTCGTATCACTGTCGATCAGTTCATTCTCTGCTGAATCACGAATTACTTCGACTAGATCTTCTCGGTTTTTTGGTTCTTGCTGAAATAAACCGCCAAAAATAGATTTTAAAAATGATTTTTTGTCTTGTGCGTTTACGCTACTCTGGTCATCACTCATTGGGTATTCTCTGTAATAAAAAAACTTGTGAAAACTATCACATTTTTGCTAAAAAATCGACTGGTTAAAGTAAATCTTGCTTTCTATTTACAATAATTTAGCTTAGGATATACGAGATTTTCCATTCTATCCAATTAAAACTAGGGGTTTATCTATGAAATTAGGCAAAATCGCATTTGCAGTTGCAGCACTTATTGCAAGTTCAGCAACCTTTGCAGGGACCTTAACCGGATCATCAAACATAAGTTTCTTAGCATTTGATGGGCAAAAAGTTAAAAAAAGTACCACAATGCAAGTAAATGATGCAAATCAACACCAAGTAGTTCTGGAAGTATCGACTATTTATCAATCTGGTTCAGATAACTCTTTTTTTGAATCCCAACCTATCATCGTTACCTTTACAGGCAGTCCTGAAAATATTCAAATTAGTGCACCGAACTTACGTTCAGAAGCTGATGTATCAAAATTCAAGAAAGCACCATCATTCCAAATAAAAACAGCATCAGGAGCAGTTTTAGAGCATAAAATTGACTTTTTAAAAGGCGAAGGTTTTATGCCGAATGCTAATATTGTAGACAATTTGGCGCATTATAATTCAGGAAATGGTATTGCAGCGTTGAAGGGGCTAGCAACTTCTGCTGTACCTACAATGATTGCTGCTAATAATGGTAAAGTATCAAAAGGTAAGGTAATGGTTCAAGGTGAAAATATTGCAGAACAACAACTGCAATATTGGTTCCAACAAGCAGATAAAGAAACTCAACAACGTTTCTTAGATTGGGCGAAAAAACAAAAGTAAAAGTATAAGGAATATGTCGGGCAGAAATGCCCGACCTACTCTGCTTTATCAACCGCCTTAATCACAGCTCTTGATTTTTCATCCATTGAAACTTCAATGCGATGATCCACCACCACATTCATATTAATTGTAATTCCTTCATCTGGCGTTTCTAGCTTAACCGTTGGGGTACAAGCGGTCAAATTCAGCCCTAAAATTGCAAAAATAACTAATGCTTTCTTCATCGTTTATCCAACTTCTGATAAATTGAGTGTTCAATATTTTGTTCTACTTGTGAGCCGTAGTTAATCAACTGCCAAAGCTCGAACATATTCTCTTTATGGGTATAATTGAGATTAATCTTGGTCTTTTCATGTTCTACTAATTGCGAACGAATTTTGGCATCTAAAAACATGTTACCTTCTTCTTCCAAATGCACAATCGCGGTTAGCTCATTAACCTTGCTATCATTGACCGTATAAGCGAGTAGTTGTTCCGTATAGCCTGCCTTTTTTATAGCTTTCATCAACTCAGGTGTAAATTTTAAATACGAAGTCTCCGCTTGTTCAATTCGCCCATCACAGATATAGCAAGGATTACCATCTAACCAAAATGGTAAAATTGCATTAGCACGCCCACGTAATTCGATTTGACGATATTGAGTCAATTCTAAAATCTGTTCAAAGCTAATATTGTGCAAATTCAAATAAGCAACTTGCTGCTGTGGCAAGGTAAATTGATCCACATCTAGGCTGCCACCTAATAAATTCAGAGATAACTGGCGCAGACGGATAGGCGATTTTTCTGTTGCAGGTAAACGCCCCTGTACTTTTACTTTCACATTAGTAAGCGGCACACCGATATTCACTTCTGCAATCTTAAGATCCAATGGTTTTTTATAACTTAGATCGAAACCTTTCTCGTCATATTTATAAGGCAAACTAAATTCGATCCCATTAAGATCACTATCCGTTAATGAAAGTCCGCCATTACGGAGCGTCACATTCCCAGAACTCGAAAGCCCTTGATTGAAATTCAAAGTAAATTTGGTATCGCCTTTTGCTGTACCATTGGTGATGACCCAATTTTGACGATGCGGAATCAGCCCTTGGAAATCGCTAGCTGGTTGCTCTGGCCATTGCAACTCACCAATAAAATCACTCGAATTTGCAGTTAAATGACGTTTCGCTTTAAGTTTTACAGGGCCTAACTTACCTGCCATGATATTACCGTCAAAATCAAGATGCTCTATAGGTCCCCAAAAACGTAAATTTGCAACAGGTTTATCTAATTCACCGCCATATTCAAATTTCATTTTAGGCGCAGAGAGACGCATAGCGCCTTTAAGGTCATCTTTACGATAATCATATTTCACTGCTTTAGTGATAACTAATTCCGTTTTAGGAACTTCAACACCATTTTGCTTAACTTGCTCAAGGTTACCTTTGAACTCTGATAATTCAATTAAATCTCCTTGCCAGTGCCCACTTCCTGCAATCAGCAACTTACTTTTTAAAGCGTGAAACTGTGAATTTCCCCAGAATAGCCACTGCCATTTATCTGTGCCATCTTGTGCTTTTTCAAAGAAATTACTCCCAGCTTTAAAATTAGTCGCAAAGCCATCTAAATTGAGTTCAATATTTTTAAAATCAGGGCTTTCACCTTTAAAACTTGCCTGTAAACGCCCATTAATGCCGTACTTATCAACGCGAACACCGCCTAATGGAAATTTAAGTTCCTTAATCGTTAAAAATCGCTCTTTGCCTGTTACTTCAATTAAAGATTCAGGTAAAACACTCAATTTTATGTCATTCAGCTCACCGCTAATATCCACCCCAACGTTACTATTTATAGTGAAATTACCGTGTTTAGACTGCCCTACAATTTGTAGCGGTAAGCTCAAATAATCTTCGTCAATTTCGCCCTCTTCAGTGCTTAACTTAATCCGATTTTTCGGCTGTGAACTTTGGGATAAATCCAATGAAAATACCGTTTGAATTGGATATAGCTCACTAACTTTAAAGCTATTTGGGGTAATTTTTCCATCTAATTCGCCTTGGATAACAATTCCTTCCGTAATTTCCCAAGCAAGCTGATTTTTTTCAAGAGAAAGCGTTTTGTCTACTAATTTAAAAGGTAATTTTACTTTATTGTTACTATTTGCAAATTGTGCGCTGAACTCACCGTTTAATTGATTATCCGCCACCTTTTGAGCAGTCATTTTTGCACTGCCCTTTTGTAGATCTTTTGTAACAAGAGCTGTAGGTAGTTGCCATTGATAATCCAATTGGAATTGTTTAGGTAAGCTTGTGAGATCGCTATCTAAATTAGCAGATAAATTTGCTTGATGTTTTTCATCTTTTGACGGTTGATAATCCGCTTTTGCAGTTAATTGATTATTTGCAAATTTTGCCGAAAAAGAGAGCGCTTGTTGAGTGAGCTTTGCGGTAAGAATATCTTGTTCGAAGCGAATTTCACTCGAGCTAGGCGAACTTAACAGAACTTTAAGACGTGGATTCATCTCTTCAGGTAAATTTACCCAAGACAGAGATTTAACACTGACAAAGCCATTCGGCAAAGAAGCTAAAACAGGCTTAATATCATCTAATGTAATCGACGATGAACTCTCACTACTTTCAGGAAATTTAGCCAAACAGCTGTAATCGACAATAGCATTATCCAGAATAATGCTATTCCGTTCAAACCACTGAACTTCCAGTTTGCCTGCATTAATTAATGGACAATCTTGATAATGAAGAATGAATTGTGGGAGCGAAACTCGCTCAAGGGAAGAATCAATGCCTTCTGGGGTCGTGATTTTCCACTCTTTCGGTAATACAAAGTTAATTGCAGTTGAAAGTTGGTTACCCGATAACGACGAGTCGCCCGCAATCAAAATTGCAAGGGCAGCTCCGATAATTAACAGAAGGCGACGGATAATCATTAGAGCACGTTTGTTAATGGGTACAACATTGCTAGGAATGTTGCCGCAGTCCAAGCGGTTGGATTTTTAATATTTTTTCCCAATAATAACCAAGCAAGCATTGCGAAAATCACAAACTGAACAGCAAAGAAAATGAAATAAGGGAAAAGGACTGTTTCAGGCATAATTTGTAGCTCTGTATAAAGCACAAAGATAACCCAAATATAATTTAAAATTAAAAAACCTAAAGCAACTAATACTAATAATTTTAAGAACCCTTCTAATCGACTCTTCGCAAGCATTAAATACCAGCCAGCAAGTAAAATGCCTAGTAAAATTTGCGCAAAATTATTAGCTCGAATCCAGTTAAATAGTGATGGAATCTCGAACCAATAAACCGCTAAATATTGAATAATACCAACCGTAGCAATACCTAAACCGCAGTAAATAACCGTATTATAAACCTCATCTTGATTTGGCAATTTCCAATATATAAAAGGAATGATCAGCGAAGCTACGCCAGCAACCATTGCAGGAGAATGTTTGGGCGTAAAACCAATTGAATAAAGGAAATTTCCTAGTGCAAATACTAACAAGAAAGGAAGCACAAAGGTTAGCCGACCTTTTTGTCCTGGGCAAATTTGCCCTTTCCATAAAACAATAAAACTAACTAGACAAGTAACAAAAAATGCCAATAAATAGGGCGAAACAAAAATCGTGTTTGGCACGGAAAAATAGTGATTAGCGAACATTTCAATAAACAACATCACACTGACTGGAAGTAATGCATAAACTGAAATTTCAAACTTTGAAGGCGTATCGTGATCGTGTTTCATAGGTAAAAGCAATTAAATTGAAAAATGATTTTAGACGGTGATTATGCCATAATATCTAGGATTTTTTCCATTTTTATCAATTTAAGGAGCTATTATGCGAATTTTACATACAATGTTACGTGTGGGTAACTTAGAACGTTCAATTAAATTTTATACTGACGTATTGGGTATGCGTGTGTTACGCACAAGCGAAAACCCAGAATACAAATACACTTTAGCCTTTTTAGGCTATGCCGATGAAAGCGAAAGTGCTGTAATCGAATTAACTTATAACTGGGGCGTTGAGAGCTACGAATTAGGTACAGCTTACGGTCACATTGCATTAGGTGTTGATGATATTTATGCAACAGTTGAATCTGTACGCCAAGCAGGGGGTAAAGTAACGCGTGAAGCTGGCCCAGTTTTAGGTGGTTCAACAGTTATTGCTTTCGTTGAAGATCCAGACGGTTACAAAATCGAATTTATCGAAAATAAAGACGCTCAAAAAGCATTAGGCTAATCTTAATACGAGCGTTATAATACAACTACTTTTGAGAGCAACAGCATGTTGCTCTCTTCTTTTTGATAGAACAAAGATAATTTAGCAAATTTAAAAGTAGTAGCAATGACCACAGAAACTCAAACAACCGACTATAATTTATTAAAAAACCGCTTTCGTGGTTATTTACCTGTTGTGATCGATGTTGAAACAGCAGGGCTTAACGCACAAACAGATGCATTGTTAGAAATTGCCGCGATCACCTTGAAAATGGATGAAGAAGGCTATTTGAAGCTTGATCAGCAATACCACAGTCACATAAAACCGTTTGAAGGTGCAAATATCAATCCAGAATCACTGAAAGTGAATGGAATCAATATCGATGACCCAACACGCAATGCAATTCCTGAAGAGATTGCTATTATTGATATGTTTAAAATGGTGCGTAAAGCCGTCAAAGATGCTGGTTGCCAACGTGCAGTGATTGTAGCCCATAATGCCAATTTCGATCAGTCATTCCTACAAGCAGCAGTCAAGCGTATTAATGCAAAGCGAGACCCATTTCATCCATTCTCAAGTTTTGATACGGCAACATTAGCTGGATTTATGTATGGACAAACCGTACTAGTGAAAGCTTGCCAAATTGCACAAATTCCTTTTGATGGCAAACTAGCTCATTCGGCTTTATATGATACGGAACGTACCGCAGAACTCTTTTGTACCATGGTAAACAAATTGAAAGAGCTAGGTGGTTTTCCACCAATACACAAAGAAACAAAAAATGACTAGAATTAACGTCGTCCCCCCTTCTGAACTTTGTGATCAACCTTTGCATTCAGAGCATAAGGGTAGCTTACACACATCCAAATGCGGTGACTAAAGGAAAATTTCATTTAGATGATCAGTCTAGAGGATATAAAAAAAGAGTTGATTAAACAACCAACTCTTTCACTTTATAAAGTTAACTCCAAGCGAACTATGAACTATTTAGCGCTCGCGCCAAATTTTTGTTCTAATGCTGCTTGAGCTTGTTGTAATTCACCACCCACTTGCATTAATTGCTGAGTTTTAGCTTGAATCCCTTGTTGAGCTTCTGGAGTTGGGTTAGTCATTACTTTTACAGATTCTGTGATAAGAGAGTTCGATAAAGTTAAAACTTCTTTTGTTTTTGCTTTAAATGCATTTACATCTGCATTTTTGATTTCTAATTCATCTAAGCTTTTTAATACAGCATCAACTTTACCAGTAAATGTTGTAATTGCTTCTTCAATTTTAGCTTTATCACCTGTTGATAACACTTGTTGGAGTTCAGCTTGAACACCAGCTAATGCTTGCTCTTGAACTTGATTCCATTCAACTAATTTTTTGAAATCTGCAACGCCTTGAGCTTGGATAGCTTCTGGGCTTTCTTGAGTTGCAGCTGGTTTTGCAGCTTCTGCAGTTGTGTTGCTAGCTGGTTTATCACAAGCTGCTAATAATACTGCTAATAATGCGGCTGCGCTTAATTTAGTAAATTTATTCATCGAATATTCCTCGAATAATGTATAAAAAGAAAATTTCCCTCACAATCATGAGGTTCGCTATTGTACAGCTTATAGATTAAAGAAAAGTAATTTTGTTCAATGAAGTTGAAAATAATCTATTCAATCGAATAAAATACCATCAGTTAAATACCTACAGCTTGTTCTATCAGTAATTTTTTCACTAACGCATTTTGATTTGTTAAACTTAAGCCGATGCCTCTCACTAGTTTCTTCACAGGATGGCCCCCCGAAAATAACTGCTTTAAGCCTTCCATTGCCGTAAGTATTTTTACAGCTTCTAATTTACGGATTCTTTCAAAGCGACGTAAATGTCGATATTCACCAATATCTTTACCTAGTAACAGATTTTGCTTAATTTCTTGGGCAAGGGTAATTGCATCAGCAAATCCTAAGTTTACGCCTAAACCTGCTAATGGATGGATTGTATGAGCTGCATCACCAATCAAAGCTAAACGCTCTTTGGCAAAGTCACGACTATAACGAGCCACAAGCGGATAGATGGCTCGCTCACTTTGTAATTCGGTTAAGCCAAGCTGATTATCAAAAGCGATAGACAATGCACTGTTAAATTCTCGCTCATCACAACTCACTAATTTTTTAGCTTTTTCTGGTGGTAATGACCAAACTATAGAGCACATTTTTTGCTCAGGTAAGGGCAAAAATGCCAAGATACTGTCAGCAGCAAAGATTTGACGAGCCATTCGTTGATGTGGCTCTGTTGTTTTAACATTACAAACTAATGCACTGTGCTGATAATCACGACTTATTAATGGGATTTTAGCCTGATTACGAACCCAAGAATTAGCTCCATCAGCACCAACAACTAATTTAGTCGATAACATATCCCCATTTTCAAGAGTAAAAAATGCACCATTCTCACTTACTCCTAGTGATTTAGGGTGACTTAAAATAATCTCAACATTCTTCTGCTGACTCACTTGCTGCCAAAGTGCCGATTGAATTTGATTGTTTTCGATGATAAAACCGAGTTGTTCTAACCCTAACTGCTTAATGGCACTATCATTATTGTTAAAGTGGATTTTAGCAAAGCTATCTTTCTCCCATACAAACATCTGATCATAAGGAGACAGGCGCTCTGCAGGAATTTTCTGCCAAGCGCCAATTTCTGTTAGCATTATTTGACTTGTGGCATTAATCGCACTAACACGGTTACTTATTGAACCATCCAACTTTGGTGCAGATTGTTCAATAATCTTAATTGAGCAATCACTATGAGCAAGCAATCCAGCGAGAGCAAGTCCAACCATTCCACCACCAATAATCACAATATCCGCTGTCTTCATTATTTAGCCCTTCTTATGATGTTTTTCTAAACTACGATGGCGCACTTGAACATTTTTATCTCGACTTGCAAAATATTTAGCAATTTGTTCTGCAACAAACACTGAACGATGTTTCCCCCCAGTGCAGCCAATAGCGATTGTCAAATAACTACGATTGTTTTTTTCTAATGCAGGAAGCCATTGTTCCAAATAGGTTCGAGTCTGATAAATAAAGTTATGTACTTCTGGCTGACGCTCAAGGAAATCAATCACAGGTTGTTCTAAACCTGTCATAGGGCGTAATTCTGGGTTCCAATGTGGATTTGGCAAGAAGCGAACATCAAATACATAGTCAGCGTCTGCTGGCACACCATATTTAAAGCCAAAGGATTCTACAATAATTTTAAGTTCTTTTTCAGAAGAACCTCGTAATAGCTCACGTAAGTTTTCAGCAAGTTCATGGGAAGAAAGGTGAGTAGTATCAATAATATAATTAGCTTGCTGAAAGAGAGGTTCTAATAAGCTATTTTCAAGATCGATCGCACTTTCTAGAGAAAGCTCTTGAGTTGAAAGAGGGTGCAGGCGACGTGAATCACTATAACGACGAATCAGTGTATTTCTATCACAATCTAAGAAGATAATTTTGGTTAAAATATTTGAAGATAAATTAGCTAAAATCTCATCCAAATTATTGTCGCTAGGGAGATTTCGAATATCCAAGCTGACTACCGCAGAACGATCGCTTTTAGCAAGAAATTCCGCAAGTTGTGGAATCAGAGGTAAAGGAATATTATCTACGCAATAATATCCAACATCTTCTAATGCCCTTAAGGCAACAGATTTACCTGAACCAGAGCGGCCACTTATAATAATCAGTTCCATTGCTTACTCCTTATTACGACACGAGAGTTTCTGTCTGTTCGAGGTTATGTTCATCTGACTGCTGTAAAATACTCCAAATCGCTTGGGAGTCCTCTGCAGCACGCAGTTGCTTTAATAAGGTTTTATCATTGAGTTGTTGAGCTATTTTCTGTAAAGCTCCTTTATAGCGCTCACAACTTTGCTCAGGGAATAACACCGCATAGATTAAATCAACATCTCGATTATCCTGTGCTTCGTAATCTACCCCTTTTTCTAAACGTAAAAACACAGCAACAGGTTTTTCAATCGTTGAACACTCACACTCTGCTAGCTTTGCATGTGGTAATGCAACACCATTATTAATTGAAGTTGAGCCAAGTTTTTCGCGCTTGAACAATAAACTAAAACAATCTATTGGGCAAACACCCTTATTTTCATTTAACTGACTTGCCTCGTTTTTATTGAAATATTCAGCAATATAGTACCCAACAAGTTCTAATACTCGTTTTTTACTCGATGCATCAACATCACAATGTATATTTTCAAAAGGTAAAAATTCGGTTAATATCATATAGCTACAAGCGGCAAGATTTACAAATTCTTTTGCAAAAACAACCGCTTACTCCATTACAATTTAAATTGTTCACCCAAATACACGCGCTTAACATCTGCATTTTCTAAAACGTGTTCTGGAGTACCGCTAGCAATCATTTCACCGCTCCCCACAATGTAAGCTCGCTCACAAACGTCTAAAGTTTCGCGCACATTATGGTCAGTAATTAACACGCCTAAACCACGATCTTTAAGATTGACGATGATCTTTTTAATATCAATAACCGAAATAGGATCAACACCCGCAAAAGGTTCATCTAACAAAATAAATTGTGGATTGGCCGCTAATGCGCGCGCAATTTCCACACGACGACGTTCACCACCAGATAAAGATTGGCCTAAGCTATTACGAATGTGTTCAATATGAAACTCTTCGATCAATTCATTTGCACGAGCTTTACGCTGTTCATCATTCAAATCTTTACGAACCTGAAGAACAGACATTAAATTCTCATAAACACTTAAACGACGAAAAATTGACGCTTCTTGAGGTAAATATCCGATGCCTTGTTTAGCTCTCTCATGCATAGGAAGGAGACTAATATCTTGCCCATCAATACGAATCGTACCCTGATCATGGCGCACTAACCCCACAACCATATAGAAAGAGGTTGTCTTACCAGCACCATTAGGGCCAAGCAAGCCAACTATCTCACCAGCTTTAACATTAAAGCTCACATCTTTTACTACTTTGCGATTTTTATAACTTTTCGCTAGATGCTCTGCATATAAAGTTGTTGTCATCGCGTTACCTATTTTTTCTTAGTATTTTTGTTATCTTGTAATTGTGTTGGAATTAATACTGTTTTTACTCGAGATTTTCCACCACTAGTCGCTCTAAGCTGCTGTTTCTTTACATCATAAGTAATTTTTTGCGCTTTAATAAAGCTATCTTGTTGTTTTAATTCAGCATTTCCCGATAGAGTCAAAAACTCTGAACCTAAATCATAATGAACACTGTTCCCTTTTCCGTTAACAGGCTTGCCATTATCTAACGTCTGTTGGAAAGTAACAGGTGAACCCGTAGCATCAATAGTCTCTTTTTTTCCTTCTTGGCGAGTAATAGTCACTTTAGCCGCAGTAATTTTAATTGACCCTTGAGTAATCAATACGTTATCAGAAAATACTACAACATTGTTTTCCATATCTAATGATTGACTACCAGAATCAATATTAATTGGTTGATCTGTATCTCCCTTTAATGCATATGCAGAAAAGCTTAAACTTAATAGACTTGTTAAAATAAGCGGTTTTATCATAAATTTCATAGTTAATCCTTAGATTCTGTATTCTTTGAAGATTGATTATTAATCACTGTTGGTTCAATATAACTTTTAACATCTTTGGTCAATGTCGCTACTTGCTTCTTCAAATTACCCGTTAAACCCGTACCAGTTGTGGTAAATCCCATCCCTTTTGATTTGACAACACTTTCTGTCATAATATCTTGAGTAGTTAAATCTATTGAAAGCTTATCCGTTTCAACTAACTGTAGACGTGATGCGGGGTCCAGACTCTCGATTTTTACGTTGCCCGTTAAAGTAAGGACTCTCTCTTTAGTTACTTCAGCATGTTCTGCCGTTACTTTCCAAGATTTTAAGGCACTTTCTACATCAAATAAATTCAAAAGCGGTTTAAAAAACTCTGTTCGCTCAGTTGACTCGTAGCGCTTAATTTCTTGTGCTTCCGCAAAATATTGAGGTTTACCCTGCAAATCATACACAGTTGTTGACATTTTTTCGCCCACATATTCTGGCGAATCTTCACGTTTAATCAACTCTGCCAGATGCGAATCATCACTACTCTGTTGACTGTAATACCAGCCACCCAATACTGCAACAATTAAAATTAAAATAATGTTCAAACGTAAATTCATATTCTCTCTCGATTCAGAGCTCAGCAGTGAATAATACCATAAAATTTGATAGCAATATAGAACAGCAAAATAAGAAAAAGTTTTGGGAATATTGATTAATTGACAAATAAAAAACCCTAGACTTTCATCTAGGGCTTTCTTAACCATTAATTAAACAACAATTATTTTGCTGCTTTTAACTCTTGGTAGTATTTTTCGTAAAGCTCAACTGCTTCACCAACATCATCTTGCCATTGTGCAGCTTGTAAAACTTCAGCCGTTGGATAGATTGCAGGATCTTCTGTGATCTCTTTCGGTAAAGTTTCTAACGCTTTCATATTTGAAGTTGGGTAACCAATTTCTAACGTTAATTTTTCAGCTGCTTCTGCACCTAATAGGTAATTAATTAATTTATGAGCGCCTTCTACATTTTTTGCATTAGCTGGAATAGCTAAAGTATCAACCCATAATACAGGACCTTCTTTAGGGAATACCATGTTCACAGGTGCACCTTCTTTCTTAGCAATACGCACAGAACCATTCCATAATTGACCAACTTCAACTTCACCAGAAATGAATGAGTTAGCAGGGTTATCTGAGCTGAACGCTAATACGTTTGGACGTAATTTTAATAATTCTTCGTAAGCTGCTTTAATTACCGCAGGATCTTTAGTATTCGGATCTTGACCAAGTTTTACTAACGCAAGGTTAAATACTTCACGTGCATCATCTAATAATTGGATTTTGCCTTTAAAATCTTCTTTCCATAGATCACCCCAAGATGTAAATTCATCACCTTTATAGGTTGCTGTATTAAATGCGATACCTGGTGCACCTAATAATTGTGGTAAAGAGTATTTGTTACCTTTATCGTATGGCTTATCTAACCAATCTTTGTTTAAATCAGCAATAACTGGCAATTTGCTATGATCTAATTCAGCAAGCATACCCTCACGCGCCATTTTTGATACAAAGTAGTTACTTGGTGCGATAACATCATAACCACCATCTTTACCTTGAATTTTTAATTTTGCATACATTGTCTCGTTTGATTCAAGACTTGATACAACAACCTTGATACCAGTTTCTTTTGTGAACTGATCTAATAAACCTTCTGGCACATATTCGGTCCAAGTATATAAGTGAACTGTGTCACTGTTTGCTAATGCGTTCGCGCTTAACATAACCATACCTGAAGTTAGTGCAACACCCCATTTTTTCATTTAATGTATTCTCCTAAATGAGTGAAAAGAAAAAGATTGATACAAGTCTTTAACAAAAGACGGGGGCATTTTAAGCCCCCCCCCCAATTTTGCAAGTCTTTTATTGTAATTTTGTCTAATTTTTATGCCAACAGCCAAGTTTCTACATTACCACAACATCAAACTGATCCTGATAATAGTATGGCTCCGTCTTAATTTCCACTTTACGACCAATAAAGACCTCTAACTCGGCTAGCAACGCATGAGATTCTTCATTAATCAAATATTCTGCAACACTACGTGCTGCATAGACTACATAACGTTCCGAACTATATAAATGGTGCACTCTCACAACTTCACGCAGAATCTCATAACAAACCGTTTCCACCGTTTTAATTG
The DNA here is from genome assembly GCA_002002485.1 of Pasteurellaceae bacterium 15-036681. Lineage (GTDB taxonomy): Bacteria > Pseudomonadota > Gammaproteobacteria > Enterobacterales > Pasteurellaceae. Next base: position 32,914 of record MQVI01000015.1, on the reverse strand, counting down.
TGCCACGTCCTTTACAGGATGAACAATCACAACAAAGAACTCGCTCCAAGCTTTCACGAGTACGCTTACGTGTCATCTCAACTAAGCCAAGTTGGGTAAAACCATTCACATTTGTTTTTACACGATCACCTTTTAGGGCTTGTTCTAGAGACTCTAAAACACGTTGGCGATGTTCTTCTTCTTGCATGTCAATAAAATCGATAATAATAATACCGCCAAGGTTACGCAATTGAAGTTGGTGAGCGATTGCCTGAGTTGCTTCAATATTGGTATTAAAAATCGTGTGAGCCAGATTTCGATGCCCCACAAAAGCACCAGTATTAATATCAATCGTGGTCATGGCTTCGGTTTGCTCAATAATGAGATAACCACCCGATTTAAGATCAACACGCTTATCCAAAGCTTTTTGAATTCCATCTTCCACTCGATATGCATCAAATAGAGGAAGTATGCCACTATAGAGATTCACACTGTCTGTCAATTCGGGCATAAATTCCGATAAAAACTCTTTCACCTGTTCAAAGGTAATTTTTGAGTCAATTTGCACGCTATTAATATGAGTTCCTACAAAATCACGTAAAACACGTTGTGCCAGAGCCAATTCACCATAAAGCATAGATTTTGCTGGATATTTCGCTTTACGCTCAAGCACTTTACGCCATAAACGCTTTAAGAACTCAACATCTTGCTTCAAACTCTCTTCTGAAACATCTTCCGCTGCTGTTCGCACAATAAAGCCGCCAAGTTCATCACAATATGGCTCAACTAATGCTTTTAAACGATTTCGTTCATCTTCACTTTCAATTCGTTGTGAAACACCTACATGGCTATTTTCAGGCATAAACACCAAGTAGCGCGAAGGCAAAGTAATATCAGTGGTTAAACGTGCGCCTTTTGTACCAAGCGGATCTTTCACTACTTGAACCACAATATCCTGCCCTTCACGCACTAATTCGCTGATGTTTTTTACCACAAATTGCTTCTTTTCATTTTCATCCACACATTCGGTGTGTGAAACAATATCTGAAGCATGTAAAAATGCGGCTTTTTCCAAACCAATATCCACAAAAGCTGATTGCATCCCTGGTAATACACGAGTGATTTTCCCTTTGTAAATATTTCCAACGATTCCACGTTTTGTCTCACGCTCAATGTGAAGCTCTCTCAATACTCCATTTGAAACCAACGCTACACGAGTTTCACTAGGAGTAACATTTACTAATAACTCTGCACAATTCATAAGCTTAACCATAAAATTAAAAAAATTATGGAATTCTAGCATTAAATGAAATGCAAGCGGTTGGTTTTTAGGGATTTTTTGTAAAATTGTTGATTTAGTGCAATGTATAATTGGTATCCTGCCCTATCATTTTGTAACATATTGATTTTGTTGTTAGACAGGAATCCTTATTCTACCCAAAATAGTACATTTAGAGAGTTGACAATAATATAGAATTTATTACTTGTTTTGCTTCGGTAACTTATAGATAATAACCGGCTTTTGTTCCTCTATAACCGAGAAATCCAATGACTCAACAAACATTTATTACTGGTAAAGACGCCGCACTTGAAGATAGTATTGCGACTTTCCAACACAAGTTAAAAACCTTAGGTTTTAATATTGAAGAAGCCTCATGGTTAAACCCAGTACCAAACGTATGGTCGGTGCATATTCGTGATGTGGACTGCCCACAATGCTTTACTAACGGTAAAGGTGCAACACAAAAAGCGGCACTTGCTTCAGCATTAGGCGAATATTTCGAACGTTTATCAACCAACTATTTCTGGGCTGACTTCTACTTAGGTCAAGAAATGGCTGAAAGTGAATTTGTTCACTATCCAACAGAAAAATGGTTTGCAATCGAAGATGAAGATCTACTACCAGAAGGTATTTTAGATCCATTCCTACGTAATTATTTCGATCCACACGGCGATTTAACTCCTGATCTATTAATCGACCTACAATCAGGCAACTATGATCGTGGTATCGTAGCATTACCTTATACCCGTCAATCAGATAATCAAACGGTTTATATCCCACAAAGTATTATCGCAAACTTATTCGTATCAAACGGTATGTCTGCGGGTAACACCAAAAACGAAGCGCGTGTACAAGGCTTATCAGAAGTGTTTGAGCGTTTTGTGAAAAACCGCATTATCACTGAAGCAATCAGCTTACCTGAAATTCCACAATCAGTGATTGACGGCTACCCAACAATCAAAGCGTCTATTGAAAAATTAGAGCAAGAAGGCTTCCCGATTTTATGCTACGACGCATCATTAGGCGGCGAATTCCCTGTTATCTGTGTAATTTTATTAAATCCAAATAACGGTACTTGTTTCGCTTCATTCGGCGCACACCCGAACTTCCAAGTAGCATTTGAGCGTACCGTAACGGAATTATTACAAGGTCGTGGCTTAAAAGATTTAGACGTATTCGCACCACCTTCATTCAACAATGAAGATGTGGCAGATCACGCTAACCTTGAAACTCACTTTATCGACTCAAGCGGTCTGATTTCGTGGGATCTTTTCAAATCAGACGCCGATTACGATTTCGTTCACTGGGATTTCTCAGGCACAACGGAACAAGAATTTGCCAATATGATGGCCATCTTCAATAAATATGAACAAGAAGTTTATATTATGGATTACGAGCATTTAGGCGTTTATGCTTGCCGTATTCTTGCCCCAGGTATGTCAAACATCTACCCAGCGGACGATCTAGTTTACGCAAACAATAATATGGGTATGGAATGGCGTGAAATCTTATTAGATTTACCACACTTCCACCACGATAAAGAGACTTACCAAGAGTTACTTGATGAGTTAGATGAACAAAGCATTGACGATATGACCCGTGTGCGTGAGTTCTTAGGTGTGGTTGCAGAGAAAGGTTCTGCGTTACAAACACTACGTATCGGTGAATTAAAATCAATGTTGCACCTAGCATTAGGCAACCTTGAAGAAGCATTAGACTGGGCGAACTGGACAGCAAATATGAACGCAAGCGTATTCAGCGCAGAACGTAACAACTACTACCGCTGTTTAATCAGCTCAATCGAGTTATTCTTAGATGAAGAGCGTACACCAGAACAATACCGTATGGTATTTGAGAAGATGTATGGCAAACAAGCGGTTGAATCAGCTTGGTCTACAGTACAAGGCGGTAACCCATTTAATGGCTTACAAGGTGCTGATGAAAGCCTTGCAACAATGAAAGCACATCAAAAATTATTAGATGCTTATCGTAAATTACAACGTGCGAAAGTAAATCCAATCGCTCGTTAGTATCTTTTTAGGGCGATCCTCTGTGGTCGCCCATTTTTAGCCCACCCACAAAACTAAATTCTTCGGACGAGTTTTCTTTTTAGAGAATAACCTCTAGTTTCTCATAAGCCCTACGTGCTTTTTCCAAGGCATTCTCCACACTTTCATCACGAGCCAATAACACGCCTAAACGACGATGTCCGTTCACTTCACCTTTACCAAATAAGCGAATATTGGTATTGGGTTCAGCTAATACATTGTGTAAATTTCCAAAACTGACTTGGGTTGATTTACCTTCCACAACAATGGCTTTCGATGCAGATGGACTGATTAAATTAATTTCAGGAATAGGCAAACCCAAAATAGCGCGTGCATGAAGTGCAAATTCAGACAATTCTTGTGAAATCAGCGTAACCATACCTGTATCATGTGGACGAGGTGATACCTCATTAAAAATAACCTCATCACCACAAATAAAGAGTTCCACCCCAAAAATACCACGACCACCTAATGCAGTAGTGATTTTCTCTGCAACCTGTTGTGCTTTTTGTAATGCAATATCAGACATAGCCTGCGGTTGCCAAGATTCACGATAATCACCATCAATTTGCACATGTCCGGTTGGAGGCAAGAAAGATGTACCATTGATATGACGAACTGTTAGCAATGAGATCTCATAATCGAATTGGATAAAGCCTTCAACAATAACTCGTCCACCACCAGCTCGGCCACCTTGTTGCGCATAATCCCATGCAGATTGAATATCTGTTTCTGATTTAATCACGCTCTGCCCATGACCAGATGATGACATGATCGGTTTCACCACACATGGAATACCAATTTCCGCTATGGCTTGGGTAAATTGTTCGAAATTATCAACAAAACGGTAAGGTGATGTCTTTAATCCCAGCTCTTCTGAGGCTAAACGACGAATACCTTCACGATTCATCGTTAATTGTGTCGCTTTAGCTGTTGGTATGATGTTATAGCCTTCTTGTTCAAGCTCAACTAATGTTGCTGTCGCAATAGCTTCAACTTCTGGCACAATAAAATCAGGCTTCTCTTTTTCGACTAAACTACGCAATGCATTACCATCTAACATTGAAATCGTATAAGCTCGGTGAGCAACTTGCTGTGCAGGTGCATTCTCGTAGCGATCAACAGCAATAACTTCTACCCCTAAACGTTGTAATTCGATAACCACTTCTTTGCCTAGTTCACCAGAACCAAGCATCATTACTTTGGTTGCTTTGGGAGTAAGGGCTGTGCCTAATATTGTCATAATCAGTTCCTTTAAATAATCAAGAAGAGACTGTATTATAACAAAGCAAACGTTTGCGTATAGTTTTTTTGCAAAATAAAAACCGTACTTTTCTTTATAAAATAGTACGGTTAATAATTCACTTACCAGCTTCCGCCTGCGCCACCGCCACCAGAGTTTCCGCCGCCAAAGCCACCACCAGATCCTCCGCCGAAACCTCCTCGACCACCGCCGAATCCGCCTCCGAAACCACCACCTAGTCCGCCGCCACGGCGAGCTGATGTGGTAGTGCGAATAATACGATCCGCCGTTGATGGACTGATATAAGTACCACCGCCACGACTAAATGAGCTAAATAAAATAAAGATAACAACGGCAATAATTAAGAATAGCTCAAAATCAGCAAAACCGCTCTCTTCTTCCTGTTGCACAGCTAGCGGCTCATATTCCCCCTGTGTTGCTGCAATAATTGAAGATAGTCCTTTTGCGATACCTTGTGCATACATGCCTTGTTTAAAGAATGGAGTGATGTCATTACGAATAATCGATGAAGCAATCGCATCAGGCAAGGCACCTTCTAAGCCACGCCCTGTTGCAATAAAGAGTTTGCGATCACTCATTGAAATAACTAGTAGAACACCGTTATTCTGTTTTGCACGCCCTACGCCCCATTTATTAAATAAATTAAAGCTATAGGTTGAGATCTCTTCGCCATTGGTACTTGGTACAATCGCGACTGCAATTTGCGAACTGGTTTTAGTCCCGTATTCCACCAAAGCATTTTCAAGAGTTTGCTTTTCTTGAGCGCTTAATGTGTTGGTATAATCCGATACATAACGAAATGGATTTGGTACATCAGGATAATTTGCAAAACTCGTTACACTAAATAGCAATAAACAGAGCAGCCAAATGGGCTGAAATAAGCGTTTTATCATTTGATAATTACCTCATTTGAAAGCTCATTAACATCATCTTCTTGAATTGGGAAATGTTGAGCGAGCTGCACTTCAACCTGCTTAATCCCATTGCAAATTGCTTGAGTAAAATCACCGCTTGTACAATCCATTTTCATTGATTCATAAACAGATTGCCAAAATTCATCGCCCACTTTTTGATGAATACCTTCATCGCCAATCACTGCGACATAGTGTGGTTTAAAGCAGAGATAGATCAACACCGCATTGCGTTGCTTAGTGTTGCGCATTTCTAGCTCATCAAAAATAAAGCTCGCTCGCGCAATCGCTGATTCCGCTTTTTTAGCTTTACGTTCAACAACAACCCGTAACTCTGCGGATGTTTGACTTTCTAAATGCGAAATTGCCTGTTCGATTTTTTGAGTATCGACAGGCAATTTACGTTCTAAAAAGGAAAATAATCCCATAAATATTTATATTCCTATAACAAAGCCCCCCTTTGAAAAAGGGGGGATGGGGGATTTCTAGTTAAAATTAACCACTGGCGCACGTTCTGCACCGGCTTCTGCTTGGAATTGTGGTTTCGCTTTGAAACCTAAAATCATCGCAGCAATTTTAGTTGGCATTTCACGAACTTGTTTGTTGTACTCTTTTACTGCACCATTGTAGTTGTTACGTTCTACGTTGATACGGTTTTCTGTACCTTCAATTTGTGCTTGAAGATTTAAGAAACCTTCGTGAGCTTTTAATTCTGGGTATTTTTCAACACTTACTAATAAACGAGAAAGTGCAGAATTTAAACCTTGTTGCGCCTGTTGGAATTGCGCCATTTGCTCTTCCGTTGCATTGGTTGGGTCGATTGTTGTTTGAGTTGCTTTAGCTCGCGCTTCAATCACGTTAGTTAAAGTTTCTTTCTCAAAGTTTGCTTGACCTTTTACTGTATTCACTAAGTTTGGAATTAAATCCGCACGGCGTTGATATGAAGATTCAACATTCGCCCATACTGATTTAATATCTTCTTCTGCTTTCATTAAGCTGTTGTAGCTAGAACTCAAAGTCATACCGCCAATTACAGCAACCACTAATAAAACGATAAGAATCGCCCATTTTTTCATAAATAAAATCCTCAAATAAATGCCCGAAAATCAGGCGCGGAAATATAACATAATTTGTTTAATTAGCGAACTTTTTCGCTCTCTTTTTCTACCGATTTACTGAAAACGGTTTCTTTCAGTGTAGTTAGTAGCTCTTGTCTGACAACAGAAAGTTTCGGACGTTCATTTGCTTGAAACGCAACTGGGCGACAAAACTCCATTGCTTTAATACCTAAACGCGCCGTCAGCAATCCAACGCCAATACCCTGAGCTGCTCGAATTGAGAATTTCGCGGTAAGATTTTGAGAGAAGAAATCCATTCCCACATCACTTACCACTTCCGTTACTCCTGCAAATGCCATATTAGTTAGCACCATACGAAACAGTTTTAAACGGCTGAAGTAGCCCATTTCCATACCATAAGCTTTAGTGATTTTATTCACTAATGCAATATTGCGCCATACAACCAATAGAATATCAATTAATGCAAGTGGACTTACCGCCACAAGTACCGCATTTTCTGTTACGCTACGGCTAATCATCTTTTTCACTTGTTTATCTATCGGAGTGAGCACATTCTCACTAAAGAGATAAAGCACCTCTTTACTATTATAAGCTTCATCAATTTGGCTTAACCAACGCTGCTCTGACTGCTGAATCATTGGGCTATGGTTAAGTTTTTTAACGACATCTTTGCAAAATTTTGTCGCAATCTCACCGGTTGTTTCATTACTATCTAATAATAGTTGCTGACTAAATTGTTGATTTTGATGATGTTTGCGCAGTACCAACAATTTACGCCATTCTGAAATAATAGCGCCAATGCCTGAACAGCTAATTGCAAAAAAACAAATTGCAAAGGCAAAATAGATCCATTGCTTATTCTGCCAAGTATCAATCAGCCATTGTATTGATTGAGCAAAAGTCGCTATCGCAATAAGAATTAAAGCGCTAAGGAATAATCTTCCCCAAAAACGACTTGGTTTGATAGCTTCTTCAATAACTAATTCTGCTTCTACTTCTACTTCAATAGGTTCTTCTTCAACCACAACATCCGCAGTTTCAAATTCTTGTTTCGCTTGATGAACAATTCCTTGTTCACTGCTTTCTTCACTAAATATGCGTTTTTCCATATTGTTTAATAGCGAGCATTACTCCACTACTTCCCTCGTTTTAATCATATAGACTTGGCTCATCTTCCGTTGGTCGTGTTTTAAAACGACGATGTAACCACATATATTGGCTTTGGGCTTTCATCACTTCACCTTCCACCACTTTATTCATTAACGTTGCCGTATCAACTTCATTCTGGCACTGACTAAAATCAACCTCTGGGCTAATTTTTACCGTATAGCCAGAAAAATCATCATGACGAATTGGAGAAAATGGCACTACCACACTATCAGGTGCTGAGCGTAGTAGCATTCGACTCCCCCCTGTAGTACAAGCCTCTTCTACAGCAAAGAATGGAACAAACACGCTATTTTTACGACCATAATCGTGATCTGGCGCATACCAAATCATCTCCCCCGTACGAAGCGCTTTTATCATGCCACGCAAATCTTTGCGATCAAGCATTGCTTTATTCGAGCGAACTCGACCGCGAAACTGGATCCAATCTAATAGCGGATTATCATTTGGACGATAAACACCAATTCCTTGATGGTGTAGACCAATAATACGAGCACCAAGTTCCAAGGTTAAAAAATGAACACCAACTAGAATAACGCCTGAACTCTCTGGCTGTTTTTTTAAATGTTCTAATCCTTCAATTTTAGACCACTTTAAGATACGTTTATCCGGCCAAAACCACGCCATTCCGGTTTCAATAATTGCCATACCGACAGACTCAATATTTTTTTCAAGAATCTGATCAATTTGGGTCTCCGAATAATTTGGAAAACATAATTCCAAATTACGACGAGCAATTCGTATACGTCGTTTCCCAAACCCTAGTCTAGCAAACAGCTTGCCTAATCCTTGTCCAATCTTAACTAGAATAGGATAAGGTAAGCACAAAATGAGTCTAAAAAACCCTAATCCTAGCCATAATCCCCAATATCTAGGATGAAGAAATACTCGTTTAAATGGAGGAAGTTGCTTATTTTCTGTCATTTTTTTTAATCTCAAAAGAAAATATGTCTATATAATAGGCAATAAAGTATAAAAAATGTTAAGTAGATCAAATTTTTGAATTTTCTTTTATTTTAGTACTTGATATTTTGGAGTGAAAGGCATATTTTGAACTCAACAAATTAATTGATTAACAGACCAAAAAGATGGTCGTCACCAAAGAGGACAATGCTATGACAATCAATATTTCAAGCAAACAAATGGAAGTTACCCCTGCAATCCGTACACATATTGAGGAACGTTTAGCAAAACTTAACAAATGGCAAACCCAGTTAATTAATCCACATTTTATTATTCATAAATTGCCAAATGGCTACGAAGTAGAGGCTTCGATTGGTACTCCTGTCGGCGATTTATTTGCGAAGTCTCAAAATGATGACTTATATACAGCAATTAACGAAGTTGAAACAAAACTTGAAACTCAGTTAAATAAACAAAAACATAAAGGTGAAGCACGTCGCGCAGAAGAAAGCATTAAAAAAGCCAACGACCAATTCTAATTAAAGTTTAGATATTTTAAGCCAAGCAGATAAAAATGCTTGGCTTTTTTTATTAATGTCTAATATGATTTTCGGCTCACACTATAACAAATAGAGCTTTTAAGACAAACAGTTCGGTAAAAATAGAGGCCCTAATGAATTTTTAGGAATACCAAAGTGCTCTGGATAAGTTACATCCACTAGATACAAACCTTCCGCTTTTGCCGTTGGAGCAGCCAACTTACGATCTTTTTGCTCAAGTAACCATTTAACCCATTCAATCGGCTGATTACCTTGTCCGACTTCGATCAAACTTCCAACGATATTACGCACCATATGATGTACAAACGCATTTGCTTTAATATCTATAATAATAAAATCTTGCTGACGAGTCACATTTAGATGATGAACATTGCGCCACGGAGTGTTTGATTGACATTGTGCAGCACGGAATGAACTAAAATCATTTTCACCTAATAAATACTGCCCTGCTTGGTGCATTTTTTCATGATCAAGCGGTTGATAATATTGTGAAACACCAAAAGGTAGAATCGCCGAACGCAAGCGATGATTATGAATAATATAGCGATAACGGCGAGCTGTTGCACTAAAACGAGCATGGAAATCATCACTGACCTCGACCGCCCATTTTACAGCAATATCCGGTGGTAAATGGGCGTTTGTGCCTAAATACCAACTCTGTAATGGACGAACAGCCTCTGTTTCAAAATGGACAACCTGCCCTGTGCCATGAACTCTTGCGTCTGTACGCCCTGCGCAAAACACTTCACAAGGCGACGCGGCTACAATCGATAGCGCTTCTTCTAATTTCTGCTGAACTGACTCAACATTTTGCTGACGTTGCCAACCAAAATAGCGACTACCGTCATATTCAATCCCTAATGCAATTTTCATTTCAAATCTATTTGCTAATTAAAGATAAAAATTCTTTGCGAGTATCACGATCTTGCAAAAACACGCCACCAAATGCAGAAGTGATTGTACTGCTATTAGTATCTTTTACACCACGACATTTCACACAGAAGTGAGTTGCTTTCACATAAACCGCCACATCTTCTGTCTCTAAAATCGTCTGAAATGCCGTTAAAATCTGTTCTGTAAAACGCTCTTGAACCTGTGGACGTTGTGCAAAAAATTGTACAACGCGGTTGATCTTTGATAAACCGATTACCCAATCTTTCGGATAATACGCCACAGAAACTTTACCATCGATAGTGACAAAATGGTGTTCACAAGTACTCGTTAATGTTACATCATCAACTAATACCATTTCACTCACTTTCATTTGGTTTTTAATTTTTGTAATCTTAGGAAAAGTTTCATAATCTAAGCCACTGAAGATTTCGTCCACGTACATCTTAGCTAAACGATGTGGCGTTTCTTCAAGACTATCATCACGCAGATCTAATCCTAATAGCTCTAATACCGAACGCATATGTTGCTGAATTTCCGCACGGCGAGAATCTTTATCTTTACCATGTTCAACTATTGGGGTTTCAATGCCTTTAGCAAGTAACGCTTCACGTACACTCTGGGCTTCTGGAGATATTGTGTTCATTGATTTTCCTCTAAATTTTTAAGCAAAAGATTCTATCAAATTGCCCTAAAAATACAACGAGATAACAAAAAATAGTGTAAAATCCTCATCATTTTGAATAATATCTTCGCTTTTTTCGGACATATGTAACGTATCTCTGATGCTCCCCCTGATTCAAAACTCAAATATAAGGGAAAATTACATATGTCCATAAGAAAAAAAGCTAAAATGGCAGACGAAAAACTATGACATATTATCAATTTAACCCAGATATTGTAACAACAGCCCAACAACAATTTGTACAGCAAATACTAGACTGCAAAAACTACCATCAATCCAACCGCTTACTTGGATTTTCTAAAGGTCGGGGGATCACATGGTTTCTGAATACACAAACTGAATTGGGCGTAAATAGTGTATTACGCCACTACTATCGAGGTGGATTATTTGGGAAGTTTGTTAAAGATCGCTACTGGTTTAGTGACAATAAAAATACTCGTGCCGTACAGGAATTTGAATTATTAAATCAACTACATCAATGGCATTTACCGACGCCACGCCCTATAGCACTCAAAATCACAGCAGCATTTGGTTTCTATCAAGCGGATATTTTGATAGAAAAAATTGAAAATACTAAAGATCTCAGTCAATTTTTGCAAAAGAATAAGTTAAGCGCAGCACAATACCAGCAAATTGGCAAAACAATCCGCCAGTTACATGATCACCAAGTACATCACTCTGATCTGAATATCCATAATATTTTGATCGAAGAAAATTCCGGTAATTTTTGGTTAATTGATTTTGACAAATGTCAGATTCAACAAGGCGAAGAATGGAAACAAGCTAATTTAGCTCGTCTTTTACGTTCATTTAATAAAGAGAAAGGAAGATTGGCGATTCAATTCGAAGAACAGGATTGGCAAGAATTGGTTACAGCTTATCATTCAAATTAACCGCAATTAATTAGCCTCGAAAATAAGAATTTCCGAGGCTGATATTAAAATATTGTAGCTTATACTACACCTTGCTCTAACATTGCAGTTGCCACTTTTTTGAAGCCTGCAATATTTGCGCCGTTTACATAGTTCACGAAGCCATTTTCTGAACCATTTTCCACACAGTTTTGGTGAATATTCGCCATAATATCAAATAAGCGTTTATCAACTTCTTCACTGCTCCAAGAAAGACGAATTGCGTTTTGGCTCATCTCTAAACCTGATGTTGCTACACCACCTGCATTCGATGCTTTACCTGGTGCGTAAAGAATTTTCGCTGCGATAAACACCTCTACTGCACCTAATGTTGAAGGCATATTTGCACCTTCAGCTACACAGAAACAGCCATTTTTGAGCAATGTTTTAGCATCTTCTTCGTTTAACTCATTTTGCGTTGCACATGGTAATGCTACTTCACACGGTACGCTCCACGGAGTTTGACCTTCAAAGTATTGAATACCTTGTTCTTTCGCATATACAGATAAACGCTCACGACGCTCATTTTTAAGATCAAGTAATGCAGCTAATTGTGCTTCTGTCATACCTGAATCAGGGAATAAAACATAACCGTTAGAATCTGAAACAGTTAATACTTTACCGCCTTTTTGGATCACTTTCTCAGCGGCATATTGCGCCACATTACCTGAACCTGAAATCACAACACGTTTACCTTCGATTGACTGACCACGTGTATTTAACATACTTTCAGCAAAGTAAACTGTACCGTAACCTGTTGCTTCTGGACGAATTAAGCTACCGCCCCAAGTTAAACTTTTACCTGTTAATACTGAGGTAAATTCATTACGTAATTTTTTATATTGACCATATAAGAAGCCAATTTCACGCCCACCTACGCCGATATCACCAGCAGGTACATCAGTATCAGCACCAATGTGGCGGAATAATTCACTCATAAATGCTTGACAGAAACGCATCACTTCCGCATCTGATTTACCTTTAGGATCGAAGTCTGAACCACCTTTACCACCACCCATCGGTAATGTTGTTAATGCATTTTTGAACACTTGCTCAAAGGCTAAGAATTTTAATACACCTAAGTCTACCGTTGGGTGAAAACGTAAACCACCTTTGTAAGGACCAATCGCTGAGTTCATTTGAACACGGTAACCGCGGTTTACTTGCACTTGACCGTTATCATCAACCCAAGTCACACGGAAAGTAATTACACGCTCAGGCTCAACAATACGATCTAATAAGCCATATTGAGTATATTTAGGGTTCTTAGCAAGGAAAGGCGCTAAACTACCGAAGACCTCTTCCACAGCTTGATGGAATGGCGCTTGACCTGGATCACGTTGTTTGATTTTTTGGAAAAGTGCGTTTAAATCACTCATAAATTACTCCTGTATAAGATTTGTTAGAATTGTTAATGTTGTGTTTGTTTGAGTGGTTTGCAGTCTAGCAATGTTTTTTTTATTTGAAAATAGAAATTAAAAAAATTTATTGCATAAATTAGAAAAATTAGGTTTAACTGCTGTTTTTTTAAACTATCCTTCAATTTTAAACAGCTTTTTTAGCTATTTAATCTTGTTTCAGGTAGAATATTCAGCATTAAGCATTAAAAAAACTAATCTTTATTCATTACATTTACAATGGACAAAGCATCCTACAAATATAGGTAATTATTAATGAACAACGTTGATCAACACGAAATCGCTAAATTCGAAAAAATGGCAAAAAGCTGGTGGGATCCTCAAGGGGATTTTAAGCCTATCCATCTCCTCAATCCACTTCGCTTAGCTTATATCGCAGAGAAAGCTAATGGCTTATATGGCAAAAAAGTACTTGATGTTGGCTGTGGAGGAGGAATCCTAAGTGAATCTATGGCAAAGCTAGGCGCAAACGTGACTGGTATTGATATGACAACAATGCCGCTTGAGATCGCAAAACAGCATGCGAAACAAAATGGAGTATCAGTAAGCTATCAGCAGATAACCATTGAACAATTTCTCACAGAGCAACAAGCTCAAAATGCAGAAAAATTTGATGTCATTACCTGTATGGAAATGTTAGAACACGTGCCTGATCCTCTTTCCATTATTCAAAGCTGCAAAGCACTACTAAAACCCGATGGGATATTATTCTTTTCAACCATCAACCGTACATTAAAAGCCTATATGCTAGTGATTATTGGTGCAGAATATGTGTTGAAGATGTTGCCAAAAGGCACTCACGAATTTGAAAAATTTATTAAGCCTGCGGAATTATTGAATTGGTGTGACCAAGCTGAGTTAGCTTGCAAAGAAATGGTGGGCTACCACTTTAATCCATTAACCGAAAAATTTTGGTTAAACAAAGATGTAAGTTGTAATTACATCGCAACTGTAGAGTACGTGTAAACGCAACCAATAATAAAATGATACCCATTATAACGGTGCGTTTACATGCCCCCTACCTCTGCATGCTAATTACTTAATGTCACAGGTAACATCAAGGTGTCCAGAACAAAGCTCAATGGCAGGTCAATAACTGCAAGCACGCCAATAACTCCTCCCTGCTGAATAGCCTTGAAATCACGAATGACACCTGAATACACAGAATAATCCTTATCGGCTATACTAACAATCGTTCCACAACCAGAAAGATTACTGGCTAAAATTAGCAAAAAAATGAGCTTACAAGCGGTTCGTTTCATCTAAAAATCTCCAAATTTCTAATATTCTAGCTGAACTTTAAATTTAACTGTAAAAAATCCCCCACATTTTGACAAAAATGTTTTATATTAGAGCCTTTCTTACTTTTAATAATTATTTAAGGAATTTATATGCAAACTTATAATATTGCAGTGTTAAGTGGTGATGGTATTGGCCCTGAAATTATGGAACAGGCAGTTAAAGTACTAGATGCCGTGCAACAAAAATTCGGTTTCAAATTAAACTACAACAGCTACAATATCGGTGGTATTGCAATCGATAATCACGGTAAAGCACTTCCAGAAAGTACGTTAAAGGGCTGTGAAGAAGCTGACGCGATTTTATTCGGCTCTGTGGGTGGTCCAAAATGGGAACACCTTCCACCAAATGAGCAACCTGAACGTGGCGCATTATTACCACTGCGTAAACACTTTGCATTATTCTGTAATCTTCGCCCTGCAACCTTATATAAAGGCTTAGAACAATTCTGCCCATTACGTGCAGATATTGCAGCCACTGGTTTTGATATGGTAACTGTACGTGAATTAACAGGTGGTATCTATTTCGGTCAGCCAAAAGGTCGTGAAGGCGAAGGCGCAAATGAGAAAGCATTTGATACTGAAGTTTATCACCGCTATGAAATTGAACGTATCGCTAAAGTTGCATTCGAAACAGCAATGAAACGCGGCAAACACGTTACTTCTGTGGATAAAGCAAACGTATTAATGAGTTCTATTCTATGGCGCGAAACAGTAAATGAAGTAGCGAAGCAGTACCCAGAAGTTAAACTTGACCATATCTACATTGATAACGCGACAATGCAATTAATCAAACAACCAAGTTTCTTTGATGTATTACTTTGCTCAAATATCTTCGGTGATATTATTTCTGACGAGTGTGCAATGATTACCGGCTCAATGGGTATGCTTCCATCAGCAAGTTTAAATGAAAAAGGGTTTGGTCTATATGAGCCAGCAGGTGGTTCAGCACCAGATATTGCAGGTAAAAATATTGCTAACCCGATTGCACAAATCTTATCAGCTGCAATGATGCTACGCTACAGCTTCGGTTTAGAAGAAGCAGCTAAATCAATTGAAAATGCTGTTCAAGCAGTATTAGCGCAAGGTTACCGCACTGCAGATTTAGCGGATAAATCAACACCAGTTTCAACCAGTGAAATGGGTGATTTAATCGCGAAAAATATTTAATTTTTAAAAACTAAAATGCCGTTGAATTTTAAACTCAACGGCATTTTTATTAGTTATCTTTTGTTATATGTTGAACAGTCTTTGATTCCATCTGCGCTTTCACTCGTGCAATCTCTTCATCACGCATTACTCGACGTAAGATCTTACCAATATTACTCTTCGGTAATTCATCTCGGAATTCAATATCACGTGGAATTTTGTAGCCAGTTAAATGTTGACGACAATGCTTACGTAGCTCTTCACGTGTTAAGCTTTCATCTTTTTTAGTCACAAATACTTTGATACTTTCGCCAGAAGCCTCACTTGGAATCCCGACTACCACGACTTCATTTACTTTAGGATGTAGAGAAACAACCTCTTCAATTTCATTTGGATACACATTAAAACCCGATACAATAATCATATCTTTCTTACGGTCTACAATGCGTAAATTCAGATCATCACCAAATACAACGATATCACCTGTTGCCATCCAACCATCTTTAAGCACTTCTGCAGTATCTTCTGGACGATTCCAATAACCATCCATCACTTGAGGACCTTTTACCCAAAGTTCACCACGCTCACCCATTGGCACATCATTACCATTGTCATCCACAATACGGATATCTGTATTTGGAACTGGAACACCAATAGAGCCAGAAAATTCCGTTGAATCACTACGAGTCGCCGCAATCAGCGGTGAACATTCAGTCATACCATAGCCTTCAATAATATGGTTACCTGTGATAGCTTCCCAACGATCAGCAACAGAACGCTGAATTGCCGCACCACCACCAATAGAAAGTTTTAAACGAGAGAAATCGACTTCTTTCAGACCACTATTATTTAATAATGCATTGAATAGCGTATTTACCCCTGTGATTGCCATCACTCTATATTTCTTCAGCTCTTTAACAAAACCAGGGATATCACGAGGATTGGTAATCAACAATGCCGTAATCCCCAATTCAACAAATAACAAGCAATTCGCAGTCAATGCAAACACATGATATAGCGGCAATGCAATCACAGCAATACGTTCACCAGAGCCCGAAGCATTCACAAGCGGTTGAGCTACCCATTTAGCTTGCATAATATTCGCAACCATGCTGCGATGAGTAAGTACCGCACCTTTTGCGACTCCTGTTGTACCGCCAGTATATTGTAAAAATGCGATATCTTTTTTATTAATCGTTGGCTTTACATATTGACGCTGTTTACCGATACTCAATGCTTCACGGAAACTTACAGCATGTGGTAATTTATACTTTGGTACCAATTTCTTAACGTATTTCACCACAAAGTTTACTAACGTACGCTTACCAAACGAAAGTTGGTCCCCCATACGAGTTAAAATTACATGTTTAACTGATGTATTAAATACGACTTTCTCTAAAGTCGAAGCAAAGTTAGAGACAACCACAATAGCTTTAGCGCCACTATCATTTAGTTGATGCTCTAATTCACGAGGTGTGTAGAGAGGGTTAACATTAACAACAACTAACCCTGCGCGTAAAGCACCAAACAATGCAATAGGATATTGCAATAAATTTGGCATCATTAATGCGATGCGGTCACCTTTTTCTAAGCGTAGTTCATTTTGCAAATAAGCAGCAAAAGAGCGACTACGTTCTTCCAATTTGCGATAGGTTAATATCTGCCCCATATTGATATAGGCAGGGATATCAGGGTGATTACGCACCGCTGTTTCAAACATTTCCACTAAGGACTCATATTTTTCCACATCAAGCGTATGTGGTGATCCCTCAGGGTAATTGTTTAACCAAATTTTTTCCATTGTCATCTCCATTAAACCTTACGCAAAAAAATTGGCACAAACTGTGCCTGATTCTGTTTTGCGACAATTCTTTTTATTAGTATAAAAGTAGCTGCAGTACAAATAAAAATAGCGCCTGCAACCAATAATTCATTTTGAATAAACTGTGAAAAAATAAGCGCTGAGCCAATCACAGTCAATAAAGGAATCACATATAGCCAAAATACACTCTGCAATAAACTACTTTCAGCTAACCCAATTTCAATTATATCGCCAATATTTAGCTGTTGCTCCACTTTTACAGCAAATTGCGGAGAATGTTTCTCTCCAGCCAAAGCTGATAATGATTTAGTACCGCAACTGGCTTGCGCACTACAACCGCCACAACCTTTTTTAGCTTGACACTGCACAATCGCAATCCCACCTTGATAGCTAAGCACTTCAGCTTGCTCTATCATCATTTTTTATGTTCTCCAGAACGGAATTTTAACTCTAAATCTTGTACTAAATGGCGAGCAGTTACGACCGGAATTTCCCCCACCACGACAATATCCTTATTATCAACGGTTTGGCTGTATACGCTCATTTTACCATTACGCCAAAACTGCTCAGCAAAAGGAATTGTTGTATTTTCAACAACATAAATCGTAAATGTAAATAATCCATCACTATATTGCAAACTCTCTGCATCTTCATTATTCATCAACGAATCAGATAAATGTTGTCGACCTGAAGACAGTACTTTAAATCCTCTCGGCACCCAGTTTGGGTGCCAATGAACTGACTGCTTTTCTGCTAAATCTTTTGTTGGGAGCAAAGTCGGTAAAATTAGAGAACTGATCGGTTCAATAATATAGAGTAACTGTTCATCCACAATACTCTGTATTACACGAAACTCCTCTAATACGACATTATCTCTATCAATCAATTCACTTTTAAGTAATAAATAATTTTCCTCATCAATCCAGACACGATATTGATAGCGGAAATCGTCTCTAGGAACAATACGAATAACCCGAGCAATACGATCTGCAATTCTCTCTCGCCCAATATCAATAAAGTTATAATCAGTCAATTGATTAAAGTCAGTATACATCACCGTGGGTAAATTATCTAAGATGACCTTGCTTTCTAAACTAAATGGCTGGAAATCACCAAAATAACTTACCGTATCACCTCGTAAAATAATCTCTCCACGGATACTATCTAGTTGTAATAATTGAGCATATTGTTTATTTTCCCTTGATGCATGGCGATAGCGAAAAGACTGAATATCCTCTCCATTTTGCAATAAGTATAGTTGTTCATAATTTTGCGTTTGATGCGCTTGCACCATAGCATTCAGATAAGCTAAAGGCGTATCAGGGCGAGCAGGTTGGTTAGACCAACCGGCTAAGGAAAACAGGGATAAGAACAGAAATAAGATAATAGAGCTAACTGATTGTTTTTTCATAATGTTAATTCTTTTTCTACAAGCGCTAAGATTGTAACAAATTTTTACAAAAAATCCTTGTAAAGCTAAAATTATTTCTGTTTATTTATGAAATTATTGTGGATTTAGTAGCCTACCAACATATATGGCAAAAACCACCATATCCCCATGGATAATCATAGCGACTTTTCAGCATGTTAATTTCTTCTTGAGCTTGGTAATTTTCCAAGGCTAATTTATAACATGCTTGAAAAACAGGATTATTAACTTTAGCAGTATAATTTTGCTCAAATTCTTTTTGTGCTTTGTCTGAACGAGCTGTAAGTGGCGGATTAAAGTGTTGATACATCAAATCTGCCGTTTCCGCATCACACTGTTTTGCTAATTTGACCTGAAATGCTTGATCTGCTCGCACTCGCTTAGCCTCTCGCTCGGCTTTCTGTTCTGGTGTTAAAGCACAAGCTGTTAATGCGAATGCCACTGAAACCACTACCAATGTTTTTAATGCTTTCATATTTTCTTCCTATTCTATCCATACGCTTACAGACGAGGTTAAGCCCTAGACAATTACCAAAAACCGTTCCCACATTTCTCGCACAAAACGGCGTTCTTCCACAAACTCTGTGCGATCTACTCTACTGTCTTTATTCAATAAATTCAAATGATGAATTTTATTGCGTAGGTTTGTATAACAATTTTTAAGCTGTTCGCCCTGTTCTTGGGT
Source organism: Pasteurellaceae bacterium 15-036681 (assembly GCA_002002485.1). Lineage (GTDB taxonomy): Bacteria > Pseudomonadota > Gammaproteobacteria > Enterobacterales > Pasteurellaceae. The sequence goes on along the minus strand of MQVI01000015.1, from coordinate 13,433 downwards.
CAGAATACCACACTCCATCGCACTATCAAAAATTCGCACATTGTCCGACCAAACAGCCATCTGCGGAAACTGTCCAGAATAAGCTAGCACCAAATATTGAGCGATAAACTCAATATCCGTAATGCCCCCTTGGTCAGTTTTTAGATGAAATTGCGTCTCTTGGGTTTTGCTGAGATGCTGATACATTTTTTCACGCATTTCGCAAATATCTTGACGTAACTGACCGCTTGCTTTATTCGATAAGGTTAAACGACGAATATCTTCAAAAGCTTGACGAAGTTCCGCTGTACCATACACCGCTCTAGCTCGAACTAATGCTTGGCTTTCCCATGTCCAAGCTTCATTTTGCTGATAGCTTTCATAGGCGCTGAAAGTACTGACAAGTAGCCCTGCTTCACCCGATGGGCGTAAACGCATATCCACTTCATAAAGCACCCCTGCACTGGTATTAAGATTAAAAATACCATTAATTTTTTGTGCCAGTTTCAAATAAAATTGATGGCTAGAGATCGATTTACGCCCGCCAATTGTTTCACTATTTTCTGGCGCATTATGTAAGAAAACCAGATCAAGATCGGAGTTATAGCCAAGTTCAATCCCACCTAATTTCCCATAACCGATCACCACAAAATCTTTTTCGCCCTCTTGTAAATGTTCAGGAGAGCCAAATCGCTGTGAGACTTGTCGCCACGCCATATTCACCACCGCACCGATGATCGCCTCTGCAAGATAAGTGAGATGATCACTGATCTTCATCACCGGTAGCACACTGAGAATATCCGCCGCCGCAATACGTAAAATTTGGCTCTGTTTAAATTGACGTAGCCCATCAATTAATGCCTCTTCATCCTCTTCTGGAATACGCATTAAATATTCTTGTAATGCTTGAGGATAATCTTTTAGATCGATCACACTTGTTAGGCTTTTTTGTACAATCAGCTCATCAAGCAACATCGGATAAGTCGCGATCTGTTCCGCGATCATCGTTGATTGCCCACACAACGTCAGTAATTGCGGCAAAATTTGCTCTTTTTCGTAAATCAACTCAAGATAGGTCGTTCGCATTGTGATCTTATCAATAATATTGATGATCCGAGGCAATAACACCACATAATCCGTTCGACTAAAAATGGCATCGATCACTTTTGGCATCAGCTTGCGCAACACTTCGCGCCCACGTACTCCTATTGGGCGTTTTACCCAATCTTGAAACGTGGTCGCTAGTTGACGATAAAGCTCTGGATAATCTGTCTGTTCAACAGCATAATCTGCTAAACAGCTCGCCAACTCTTCTTCTGTGATTTGATAATTAAGAATATCCTTCCACATTGCCAGTTTTTGATTTTCTGCGCTTTCATCCTCTTCTTCATCTTCGCCAATCAGTTCGTTAAAAATGGCTCGGATTTTTTGTTGGTGAAGAGTCAATGTCGCGCTGAAGTCTTGCCAATTTTCAAAACCATTTGCATAGGCAAGACGCAGTCGATCGAGTTCATCCGTGGGTAATGTTTGCGTCTGTTTATCGTTAATCGCTTGTAGCACATTTTCCGTATGACGTAGGAAGAAGTATCCCGCACGCAATTCTGCGATTTGAGCTTCTGTTAATAGCTGTAGCTGAGCAAGCTGTGGCAATACTGCAAGTAAACTGCGCTGTTGTAGAATCTTATCGCGCCCACCTCGCATCATTTGGAAAGTTTGTACAATAAACTCTACTTCACGAATGCCGCCGGCTCCGAGTTTAATATTATCCACTAATCCTCGACGCAACACTTCTCGGCTGATCTTCTGCTTCATTTCACGCAAAGATTGAATCGCACTAAAGTCTAAATAGCGACGATAAACAAATGGTCGTAACATCTGCTTGAGATATTTATGGTTAATATTGCTCAGATCCTCGCCCAAGATCTTGGCTTTGATCATCGCATAACGTTCCCAATCTCGCCCTTGCTCTTGGTAGTAATCTTCCATTGCAGTAAAACTTAATACAAGTGCGCCACTGTCACCAAAAGGACGCAAGCGCATATCAGTGCGATATACAAAGCCATCTAAGGTGATTTCGTCTAAGGCGCGAATTAAACGCTGCCCTAAACGCGTAAAAAACTTACTGTTTTCCATTGGCTTATGTGCACCAACTGTTTCACCGCGATCAGGATAAGCAAAAATCAAGTCAATATCCGATGAGAAATTCAGCTCTCGCCCACCCAGTTTTCCCATGCCTAAAATCAGCAATTCTTGTTGCTCACCCAACTCATTCATTGGTGTGCCATATTCTTGGCACATTTTGCTAAATAACCAATCACGCGCACCTAAAATCAAGGCTTCAGCTAAATCTGACAAGCATTCAAACACCTGTTGGGTTGTAGCAAAGTGGTTAGATTGAATTAGGCTTAAACTCGCCATTTCGCGATGACGAAATAAACGTAACTCACGCTGTAATTGCGACTCATCTGTGACGGTACCAAGCACCGCTTGTAGGCGTTCAGAATAATCGGCACAATCATCTATCGTTGGCGTTTTGCTTAACCATTGCGCTAATAGCTCAGGCTGTTTTTGCAGTTGTTGATAGACAAAATCAGAAAGGGCAATCGCTTTGACAAGCGGTGAGATTTGCGCAGAATTTTGCAAATCGGCAGAAAGGTGATGTTGAGCAATCAGCTCACGAAGTTTTTGTTCGGATTGGGAAAAGAGTTGGATGAGCATAGGCGTATCACCTTCAAGTCACACCCCATACGAGCCGTATGGAGTTTCTTAGCTGAGCGACTTCATCGCTCAAAACCGGTCGCAGCGCGACTAAAATAAATAACCTAGCACAAGCCGTGCTAGGTTAAGGGGAGATTAAAACACTTTTTTAAACGGTTTTACGATAACATCGCCATAAACACCCGCTTCAACATAAGGGTCTTCACTTGCCCATACTTTTGCATCTTCAAGAGATGGAAATTCCGCAATCACAGTCGAGCCAGTAAAACCTGCTTCGCCAGGATTCTCATCATCAATTGCAGGATTTGGACCCGCTGTGAATAAACGACCTTCTGCTTGTAGCTGTTTTAAACGCGCTAAATGTTTCTCACGCACTTCTAGGCGTTGCGCTAAAGTACCGGGGTTGTCTTGAGCAAAAATAACGTAATACATAGTCTGTTTCCTCTTACTGTTTTATATTGTCATTTTATGATTCGATTTGTGCTAAAGCGAGTTCAAGATCTGGATTATCTTCACGTGGAATTGGACGAGGTTTGCCCTCTTTATCAATGGCCACAAAGGTAAATACGGCTTCAGTAACGCAATGGCGATCACGTAACCCCTCGTATACTTTTTTCACCCATACTTCAACTTTAACTTGCATAGATGAACGGCCTACGCGAATGCATTTACCATAACAGCAAACCACATCCCCCACTTTTACTGGGCGTAAAAAGCTCATTTGATCTACGCTAACGGTAACAACACGACCTTTAGCTAATTCTTTTGCTAAGATTGCACCGCCCATATCCATTTGCGACATAATCCATCCACCAAAAATATCACCATTGGCGTTGGTATCCGATGGCATCGCTAACGTACGTAAAATTAAGCTACCACCTGGCTGTCTTTCATTATTTTGTTCCATTATTTTCACCTTTATCTAAATCTTTTAAATATGGATATAAAAAAAATCCAGTACCCACAACAGCAACAAGGCTTAAGCCTGTTAAGCCGAATACTTTGAAATTGGTCCACGCATCATCTGAGAAAAATTCGCTGATAACAATATTTACTGACATACAGAATAGGAAGAAAACTGCCCAACCTAAGTTAAGCTTCTCCCATACAGCTTGTGGTAATTCAAGCTCTTTGCCAATTAACATTTGAACGAGAGGTTTCTTAAAGACGAATTGACTGATAAGCAATGCGCCTGCAAATAGAGCATTTACAATGGTCACCTTCCATTTTAGGAAAGCTAAATCATTAAAAAATGCCGTTAACAGGCCAAAAAAGACCACCGCAATGCCCATAATCCATTGCGATTTTTCAATTTTCTTATAGATTGTTTTCAATGCGACTAATTGTACAATTGTTGCAACAACCAACACAATTGCCCCTTCTTGTACACCATAGTTTTTATAAACAATAAAGAAGAGAATCAGAGGGATAAATTCAAGTAGTTGTTTCATATGGTATCCTATAATTTTGCAGGAATCGTACGAAAAACTTGGTAGAAACGGAAACCAAAAATCGTAATAAAAAAGTTAATAAAAGATCCAATAATAACTGAAACAATGGTTCCTAAACCACCGATAAATCCACTGAGAATAAATGGTGCAACATAACTAACTGCAAAATAGAGTAGTAGCATATTACCTTTCCCACGGCTGATCCCCCAAGTGAACTTCAATGTTTCCATCACACTTTTACGTGGTTCTTCTGTCAAATAAACATAGCTAATGATACTTAATTTGATAAGTACCAGAACGCCTGTAATTAATACTGGTAGCATGATTAATGAAGACATTCCACCGTTGGTTCCTGCTGTCATAGTGCCAACAAATGCAAATGCGATAGGAAAAAACATTAACATCATAAATAACAACATTGCAGGCAAAACACTCAATGCGGGTACAATATTTTGGAAAAAATTACGATAGTTACCATTGTTAATTGACTTGATATTTAAAATCAATACCGCATTAACAAACACATTGATCATGGCGAGCAATATACTTGGTAACAACGAGGAAACCTCCACTTCAGCCCCAATATCTCGAGCATTCGGCTCTAGAGGAAGTACTACCAAATTTTGCAATAAAAAGAGAGCCCCAATTTGAAGTAAGACTAATAAGCCAACACCAAATAAGGTAAATTGAAGTTGGTTACGAATAAAGTTCCAACTATCTTGTAATAGACCAAAAAATTTAATCTGCATTTAAAATCCTTTGTTGTATATTCAAAAAATCTTGCGAAGTATAGCAACTGTTAACCAAATTCGCTATTGTAGATTTTGATTTGTCAGTTACAATATTAACTGAATCATAACAATAATACAGGTCTCTATGTATAGCACTTTGCAAGCAGGGCAACGTTATTTGAATACGTACCCAAACCAAAAGAAATTAAATTTATTTATGCCAGACTATCGCTTAATACGTTTAGTGAAATTTGCTAGCCGCTTTATGCCTGCCTTTGCTTGCTTTGCTGTTGTATGGCAATACTTCTTCTATGATCCTGAACAGTCTATCCTTGCTAATGCAATGATTACTGCTGTCTTTGCTCTTAGTATTCCATTTCAAGGATTATTTTGGCTTGGACGACGTGCAAAAACACCTCTGCCACTTTCATTATTAGAATGGTATGAAACCCTTCGTCAAAAATTGATTAATGAAAAAGTAGAAGTTGAAGAACATACTATGCCGTCTTATCAAGATTTTGCGAATTTATTAAGCCTCGCAGAAGAGACATGGGGTGATAAGTATTTTGATGAGTTATAAATAGTAAAACCCAGTGTAACACTGGGTTTTGGGGATTATTTTACAAGTTCAAAGCTTTGAGTTGGATACTTGATATTACCAACTTGAATATCAAATTGATAATGACCTAGAGGGTCTTCTTTCGTAAATTTCCAACAACGCTCTACCGCTTCACGATTATAGCTGGCAAGTGTTTCCGTAATAACATGATTTAAACCATCTGCTGATGAGTTTATTCCAGTACCTGAATTAGATGAAAATTTCGCTTTCTTAGGTGATTTGATTACTTCTATCACATTTACCTTATCTTCCAAAGGCATATTGAATGCCACCCAACATAGCTCTAAATTCTTTTTAGATAACGATAATTCATTACCTGCCACTTCTGATGCAACTTTGTTGCTTTTATCAAAAATACCAAACTTTAACATTGGTCGAGTGTCTTTCTGCTGCACAGGTTGTGTAGGTTGATCTGCTGCTGTTGATGCAAACACAGATGCTGACATTAAACCTAACACAACTGCTAATGATTTTTTCATTATTTATTCTCCGAATTATTTAATTGTTGGTGCTGCTCGCGTAGGGCTTTTGCCACCATCGCAATTGCTTCACCGCTACCGATGCCTTGTTGCATCAATTGTTGAATTTGTTCTACAGCTTTTTGCTGCTGCTCATGGGTTAATCCAAGCAGTGCATTGTCCATATTAACACCTTATAGTCTAATAAAATTGTGGAAAGTTCCAATTAAATTGCTCAAAAAGTTTACGCCACTGTTTATCAAGCGGTGCGTTTATCTCAATTTTTTGCAATGTTTTGGGGTGAATAAATTGTAAACTGTTTGAATGCAAAAATAATCTGTCACACTCGGTGTTTGCACTAAAAGCGCGATTTTGATGCAAATCACCATATTTCGTATCACCAATAATTGGGTGAAACAGATGCTTTAAGTGACGGCGCAGTTGATGCTTTCGACCTGTTTGTGGCGCGAGTTGCACCAAACTATAACGTGCTGTTTGAAATTTACCCGCAGGAAATGGCATTTCAACTTGTGCTAGACTTTGATAATCGGTTACCGCTGATTGAGGTTCTTTCTCTTCTGAAAACTTATCGGCAATTTTATCGAGTACCACCTTGAGCGGATAATCCACTCTGCCCTCGCCATTTAAGTAACCTCGCACCACCGCCAAATAGCTTTTTTGCATTTGGTGTTGTTCAAATAACTCACACATCGTGCGTGCCATATCGCTATTTAACGCAAACAGCAATACACCCGATGTTGGGCGATCTAGACGATGAATTGGAAAAACGTGTTGCCCAATTTGATCACGTAGCGTCTGCATAGCAAACACAGTTTCATGTTTATCCAACCAAGAACGATGTACAAGCATGCCCGCTGGCTTATTAATCGCAATCAGTTCATCATCACGATAGATAATTTCAAGTTCCATTTTGCTGTATTACGCTTTTAATAATTTTTCTAATTCTGCAATTGGCGTACAAAGCGCAGCAAGATATTCTTCATTTTTTAACGCTTCTTCTAAATAAGGCGTAATCGCAAAATTCTTAGGTAACTCGCTATTTGCGTCTAATAATGCGTTCATTCTAGGTAGGAAAATCCATTGTAGCCATTGCGTTGCTGAGAGAGTACTCACACAAAATGGTTCTGTATTAGCTAATGCTTCTGCTGAAGGCGGGACTGATTCCCATACTTGGTGTAATCGCATTGCGATTTGTAATTCATTTAAATATTGTCTGACTTGAGTTTTCATTAGTTATCCTTTATAAAGTGTGTATTCTAATACGTTTAATAAAAATAATCCGCCCTATATAAGGTAAAACTATGCAAAATCAACCCACTATTCTACAAAAAATTGTAAAAGACAAAGCCCTTTGGGTCGAACAAAAACAACAAACCTTTCCTCTATCCCAATTTAAAGATCAGCTAAAACCTAGCGATCGTAACTTTTATGCAGCGCTTGCAAAAAGTTCACACAATCTACCCGCTTACATCCTTGAATGTAAAAAAGCCTCGCCATCAAAAGGGTTAATTCGTGCCGAATTTGACTTAGATGCAATAGCTCAAGTCTACAAAAATTACGCATCTGCCATTTCGGTGCTTACTGATGAGCAATATTTCCAAGGGGATTTTGCTTATATCAATCAAGTGCGTAGCCAAGTTTCTCAGCCTGTTCTCTGCAAAGATTTTATGATCTCCCCTTATCAAGTCTATTTAGCTCGCTACCATCAAGCCGATGCGATTTTATTGATGCTATCTGTGGTAGATGATGAAACCTATCGCCAATTAAGTGAACTTGCTCACTCTTTAGGTATGGGAGTTTTAACCGAAACCAGCACCGAAAATGAATTTGAACGCGCTTTAGCGTTAGGGGCAAAAGTGATTGGGGTAAATAACCGCAATCTGCACGATCTTTCTATTGATATGAACCGCATTGTGCATTTAGTCACTAAATATCAAGATCAAATTCCTGCTGATGTGCGTCTAATTAGCGAGTCGGGTATTTATGATCATAATCAAGTCAAAGCGATTAAACCTTTTGCGCACGGTTTCTTAATCGGTAGTAGCTTAATGGGCAGTGCGGACTTAAATAATGCAGTGCGTTCAGTGGTTTTCGGTGAAAATAAAGTCTGTGGCTTAACCCGCCCACAAGATGTTCAAGCTGTTTACAATAATGGTGCGTTATATGGTGGTTTAATCTTTGCAGAAAAATCGCCACGTGCATTATCTCTTCGCCAAGCACAAGAGTTAGTTGTACAAGCCCCATTACGCTTTGTCGGCGTATTCCAAAATCAAGCGGTCGATTTTGTCGAAAAAATTGCAAAACAGTTAGAACTCTATGCGGTGCAATTACACGGTGATGAAGATGAAAGTTATATCGCAGCACTCTCTGAAAAATTTGAGGGAAAAATTCAAATCTGGAAAGCGATTTCCTTCCATACAGATAATTTGCAATTTAATGATAATCCATTGATTCAGCGCTATGTGCTTGATAGCCATCAAGGTGGATCAGGCGTCACTTTTGACTGGTCTCTGATTCCAACCGAACTTAAAGCAAAAGCCTTACTCGCAGGTGGTATCAATTTAGATAACCTTGAATCAGCATTACAACAAGGTTGTTTAGGGGTTGATCTCAACTCTGGCGTAGAAAAAGCGAAAGGGGTTAAGGACGAAGATAAAGTTAAGTTAGCGTTTGAGAAGATTATCAGTGGATAGTGGATAGTGGATAGTGGATAGTGGATAGTGGATAGTGGATAGTGGATAGTGGATAGTGGATAGTGGATAGTGGATAGTATTTTCACTGTCCACTTTTCGTTTTCCACTCTCCACTTTTCTTCTTTATTCCATTTTTATATAAAAAATTCCATCTTTCCAATTGACATAGCTGTCTAGACGTCTAAAATACGGAAATTATTTTTTATATTGAGTGTGGAAGAACGTTTATGATTAAGCTGAAACAGATCAGCAAGCAGTTTGATGTTAAAGGGCAGCGAATCACTGCGCTAGATAACGTCAACCTTGAAGTACCAAAGGGTACTATTTACGGTGTCATTGGTTCATCTGGTGCGGGGAAAAGTACCCTAATCCGTTGTGTGAATCTATTAGAGCGCCCAACAATGGGGCAAGTGATTGTTGATGGACAAGATTTAACAGCAATGTCAGAAAAAGAGTTGATTCTTGCTCGTCGCAATATCGCGATGATTTTCCAACATTTCAATCTTCTTTCATCAAGCACGGTGTTTAATAACGTGGCATTACCACTTCAATTAAGCCATGCGCCAAAAGCAGAAATTGAGAAGAAAGTAACAGAATTACTTGAGCTTGTGGGTCTTGCAGATAAACGTGATGTTTACCCAAGCAATCTTTCTGGTGGTCAAAAACAGCGTGTTGCTATTGCGCGTGCGCTAGCAAGTGACCCGCACGTTCTTCTTTGTGATGAAGCAACCAGTGCATTAGACCCAGCAACAACGCAATCGATCTTACAACTTTTAAAAGAGATCAATGTCCGTTTAGGTTTAACTATCCTATTAATCACTCACGAAATGGATGTCGTAAAACGTATTTGTGATCGTGTTGCGGTGATCGATAAAGGTCAACTAGTAGAAACAGGTTCGGTAAGTGAGATCTTCTCAAATCCGAAAACAGAATTAGCTCAACGCTTTATTCAGTCAACATTCCATTTTGAATTACCTGCAGAATATACGGAACAGCTTCACGCAACACCAAAAGAGAATAGTAAGCCAATTATTAAATTTGAGTTTACGGGGCGCTCAGTTGATGCACCACTACTCTCTCATGCAGCGAAAAAATTTGGTATTGATTTCAGTATTCTAATGTCACAAATTGACTATGCGGGTGGGGTAAAATTTGGTTTTGTGATCGCAGAAGTTGAAGGCGATTTAGATAAGATTAACGAAGCAAAATTCTTTTTAATTGATAATAACGTAAAAGTTGAGGTACTAGGCTATGTGGAATGATTTTATCAATGAACTAACTCCCAAAATGTGGGAATTAGTTGCTCAATCCACATTAGAGACTCTCTATATGGGTTTTGGTGCAACAGCGCTGGCGGTTATCGTTGGTTTACCTATCGGTTTTGTAGCGTTCTTAACCGGCAAAGGCGAAATTTTAGAGCATAAAGGCTTACACCAAGTGCTTGATATTATTATCAATATCGGTCGTTCAGTGCCTTTTATTATTTTACTTGTGGTATTGCTGCCTTTCACTCGTTTAATCGTAGGGACCACACTGGGCACCACAGCGGCTATCGTACCATTAAGTATTTCTGCTATCCCATTTTTTGCGCGCTTAACGGCAAATGCGTTATTAGAAATCCCTGCGGGCTTAACGGAAGCAGCAAAATCAATGGGGGCAACTAACTGGCAAGTCGTCACTAAATTCTACTTACCAGAATCGTTACCAATTCTCATCAACGGCATTACGCTCACCTTAGTAGCTTTAATTGGTTACTCTGCAATGGCAGGTGCTGTTGGGGGCGGTGGCTTGGGTAACCTTGCTATCAGCTACGGCGAACACCGTAATATGGTCTATGTTAAATGGATCGCAACAATTATTATCGTCGCAATTGTGATGGTAAGCCAAAAAATTGGTGATAACTTAGCAAAACGCTACGATCATCGCTAAAACAACAAACACAACAATTTAAAGGAGACTCTCTATGAGTTTAAAAAAATTATTATCTGTTGCAGTCGTATCTGCATTAGCATTAACTGCTTGTAAAGAAGAGAAACAAGCTGAATCGACAACAGCACCTGCTGCACAAGTACAAAAAGTAAAAGTGGGCGTGATGTCTGGTCCTGAGCATACCGTTGCAGAAAAAGCAGCAGCAATTGCAAAAGAAAAATATGGTTTAGAGGTTGAGTTCGTTTTATTCAATGACTATGCATTACCAAATACAGCGGTGAGCAAAGGTGATTTAGATGCGAATGCGTTCCAGCACAAACCTTACTTAGATAAAGATGCTGCATCTAAAGGCTTAGATAACTTAGTGATCGTAGGTAACACTTTCGTTTACCCATTAGCAGGTTATTCTAAAAAAATTAAAAATGTGAGTGAATTAGCAGAAGGTGATGTTGTTGCAGTACCTAATGACCCAAGTAACTTAGCGCGTGCATTAATCTTGTTAGAAAAACAAGGTTTAATCAAATTAAAAGACAACACAAACCTATTCTCAACATCTTTAGATATTGTTGAAAACCCTAAAGGTTTAAAAATTCAAGAAGTTGATACCTCTGTGGCAGCAAAAGCGTTAGATGACGTTGCATTGGCTGTGGTTAATAATACTTACGCTGGTCAAGTTGGCTTAAATGCCTCTGAGCATGGCGTATTTGTGGAAGATAAAGACTCACCATACGTAAATATCATTGTTGCACGTAAAGACAACAAAGATAGCGAAGCTGTTCAAAACTTCGTAAAAGCATACCAAACTGAAGAAGTGTTCCAAGAAGCTCAAAAACACTTCAAAGATGGTGTGGTAAAAGGTTGGTAATTTAACTTTACAAGCGGTCTAATTTTCACAAGATTTTGCAAAAATTCTGTCTAAACGGACCGCTTTTTTATTTCTGTAATATTTCTAAAATTTTAAGGATTGCAAATGAACATCAAAAAACTCTTAGGTATCGCACTTTTTTCAGCTATCGCATTAACAGCTTGTAAAGAAGACAATAAAGAAAATGCTATAGCCTCTACAAAACCACTTAAAGTGGGTGTAATGACTGGCCCTGAAGCACAAATGACAGAAGTTGCGGTAAAAATCGCAAAAGAACAGTATGGTTTAGATGTTCAACTTGTTCAGTTTACTGAATACACTCAGCCAAATGATTCATTATGGCGTAAAGATTTAGATGCAAACGCATTCCAAACTGTGCCTTATTTAGAGCAAGAGAGTAAAGATCGTGGCTATAAAATGGCAATTATTGGTAATACTTTAGTATGGCCAATTGCTGCATACTCTAAGAAAATCAAAGATATTGCTGAGTTAAAAGATGGTGCAACTGTCGCTATTCCAAATAATGCAAGTAATACAGCACGTGCGTTACTTCTACTTCAAGCGCATGGCGTAATCAAATTAAAAGATCCAAAAAATGTCTTCTCAACAGAACATGACATTATTGAGAATCCAAAAAATATCAAAATTCAACAGGTTGATACGGCTTTATTAACGCGTACATTAGACGATGTTGATCTAGCAATTATCAATAATACTTATGCAGGTCAAGCAGGTTTAAGCCCTGAAAAAGATGGCGTAATTGTTGAATCAAAAGATTCACCATACGTAAACTTAATCGTAAGCCGTGAAGATAATAAAGAAGATCCGCGCTTACAAACTTTCGTGAAAGCGTTCCAAACGGAAGAAGTTTACCAAGAAGCGTTAAAATTATTTAACGGCGGTGTAATTAAAGGCTGGTAATTCACCCTTTTATTAACAAACTAGCGCGAGCATTTTGCTCGTGCTTTTTTATATCAACCCCTATTAAGGAAAACATAATGAACTTAAAAAAACTATTTACTCTAGCTACTGTTGTTTCAGCATTAGCGCTCACAGCATGTAATGATAAACAGCAAAAATTAAAAGTCGGTGTAATTTCAGGCCCTGAACATCAAGTTATGGAAGTGGCGGCAAAAGTTGCAAAAGAAAAATACAATCGCGATGTTGAAATTGTGGTATTCACTGATTATGTTGCACCAAATGATTCTCTAAATCGTGGTGATATGGATGCGAATGCATTCCAACATAAACCTTATTTAGATAAAGAAATCGCAGATAAAGGCTATAAACTTGCCCCTGTTGGCAATACCTTTGTTTATCCAATTGCTGCCTATTCGAAAAAAATTAAGAATATCAGTGAATTAAAAGATGGCGATAAAGTTGCTGTACCTAATGACCCTACAAATTTAGGTCGTGCGTTAATTCTTCTTGAGAAACAAGGCTTAATTAAATTAAAAGACAGCAGTAATCTTCTTTCTACTAAAGTAGATATCGTAGAAAATCCTAAGAATTTAGATATTCAAGATATTGATGCACCGTTATTACCTCGTACGTTAGATGATGTTGCATTTTCTATCATTAACAGCACCTATGCTGGTCAAATTGGTTTAACGCCAACCAAAGATGGTATTTTTGTAGAAGATAAAAATTCACCTTATGTAAACCTAATTGTAGCTCGTGAAGACAATAAAGATAGCGAAGCAGTTAAAGACCTAGTGAAAGCTTACCAGTCTGACGAGGTATTTAATAAAGCGAATGAAGTGTTTAAAGGTGCGATGGTTAAAGGTTGGGAATAATCTTTAAATTTTGGCGTAAAGGACAAAATTAATGGTCAAAACCTCATTAAAGCCTTACTATAACTGGATTTAACGAGGTTTAAAGGCTTTGAACGCAAAAAATGCTTTTACTGCAATAGCAAAGATGTCCAAAAATACGGCAAAGTCAAAGATAAGCAACGCTATAAATGTAA